>NZ_MECK01000280.1 GCF_014596465.1 Streptomyces sp. CBMA123
CCTCGCCTACCGCACCGCCGGCGCCCCCCGCGTCGCCCTGATCACCGACGCCATGGGCGCCGCCGGCATGGGCGACGGCCTCTACCCCCTCGGCCCCCTCCAGGTCCAGGTCAAGGACGGCGTCGCCCGGCTGGTCGAGGGCGGTGCGATCGCCGGCTCCACCCTCACCCTGGACGTGGCGTTCAAGCGCTCGGTCACCGTCAACGGCCTGACCCTCGGCCAGACCGTCGAGTCGCTCTCCACCACGCCGGCCCGGCTGCTCGGCCTCGCCGACTCCACCGGCTCGCTGGAGACCGGCAAGCTCGCCGACCTGGTCGTGGTCGACTCCACCACCTACGACCTGGTCGCCGTGATGCGCCAGGGCCGCTGGGTCGTCGGCGGCGACAGGTTCCCCACCGTCAAGTCCGCCTGAGCGAAGGCAACGGCCGCCCTCCCCCGCAGGGGACGGGCGGCCGCGGTGCGTCCGGAGCCGGACTCAGCTGCCCGGTTCCACCGTGATCTGGTCGATCAGGACCGGCCCCGAGGGCACGGTGAAGCTGACCGAGTTCGCCCCGGCCTGGAACTGCGGGAGTATCCAGGTGCTGAACCAGGACGAGGCCGGGTCCTTGCCCGGCGAGTAGTTCTTGAAGGTCAGCCCGCTCGGCCAGTCCTTGCCGTTCACCGACGCCGCGCCCTTCACATCGGCACCGGCGTTGTTGTAGTGCACGGTCAGCTTGTACGTCCCGGCCGTCGCGATCTGGCCGTTCCAGGTCACCGTGCCACCCTGCTGGAGCGTCAGGTAGCTGCCGTCGGCGGACTTGGCGCCCTTGACGCTGTTTCCGGACGGCGCGTTCTGGCCCTGCAGCTGACCGGCGTCCACGGTCGCCGGCCCGGCGGAGACGGTGGCGCTCGCCGAGGGCGAGGCCGTTCCGGGCGAGCCGCTCGCCCCGGTGCCGCTGGGCGCCGGCGGGGCGGTGGTCGTGGTGCCGCCCTTGGCGTCCTTGCCCCCGTCCGGGTCCCCGGTGGAGAGCGCGATCCCGGCACCGATCGCTATCGCCGCGACCACGGCGACCGCGCCGATCACCGCGCCCTTGCTCCGGCCGCTGCTCGGCCGCTCGTCCCCCGGCTGCGGCCGGGAGTGCTCCGCGTAGCGGGTCTGCTGGGTCGGCCCGCCGTACTCGGCCTGCTGCGCCGGCACACCCGGCTGCCCGTACGGGCCCTGCGGGGGCATGCCCTGCTGGCCGTACGGCGGCTGCGCCGGTCCGGGCTGGCCGTAGACCGGCTGCTGGGCGCGCGTCGGCTGGCCGTACTGCGCCCGGCCGACCTCCATCGGCCGGTTGTACGACGTCCGGGGCACCCCCTGCTGCGGCTCGGCCGGCTGTCCGGCGGAGCCGTCGGCCGGGCGGTAGAGGTAGCCGAAGGGGTCGTCGTCCTGCGGGGCACCGCCCGCCTGGTCCTCGGGCAATCCGTTGTCGCCGGCGGTCGTCACGGTGGTCTGCTCCCCCATCCGGTGTACGCCGCGCGCTGGCGGCGCAGATCATGGACGCTGTCGTACCGGGCACCCTACCTGTCGTACCTGACAGCAGGAAAAGAACCCTTGACAACCCGTGGGTAACCTGTGCGTCCCCGGGTGCTCGGCACCCGACCGATCCTCCGGCCGCCGGAAGGACACCGACCGGCCCTCCCGGTCAGCCCGCCCGCCGGTGCGAGCGCTCGCCGCGCGCCCCCCGCACCGCGCCGCCCCGGGCCCGCTTCTCGTCGTACATCCGCTCGTCCGCGGTGTGCAGCACCTCCTCGATGCTCATCCCGCAGCCGGCCCAGCCGACCCCCAGGCTGACCCCGACCCGCATCGCCCGTCCGTCGATCCGCATCGGCGGGATGATCGCGTTGCGCAGCCGGTGGGCGAGGTCCTTGGCCTCCTCGCGGCCGATGCCGTCGGCCAGCACCACGAACTCGTCGCCGCCCAGCCGGGCCACCGTGTCGCCGTCCCGGACGGCCCCGCTCAGCCGCCGGGCGACCTCGACCAGCACCGAGTCGCCCGCGTTGTGCCCGAACCGGTCGTTGATCGACTTGAAGCCGTCCAGGTCGCAGAAGAGCACCGCGAGCCCCTTGTCCACCGGCGCCGCCGCCCCGGAGCGGAACGGCGCGGACCAGGTCTCGCCGGAGGGCCCGAACTCGGCCGGGACCACGGCGTGCACATGCTCCCCGTACCCCGTGCCGAGGCCGGGCAGCAGGCCGTCGGCCGGCCCGTAGCCGTGCACCGGCCCGGCGTACGCGTCCGCACCCGCCAGGCCCTCGTACGCCGTGTGCGCGCTGTACGAGTCCGCCGGGTAGGCGTACGGCTGCGGGTAGCCGACCTCTCCGGACATCGCGGCGGCGGCCGCGCCGACCGGCTGCGGCTCGGCGCAGAGCCGGCGGGCCAGCCGGGCCTTGAGCTCGGCGCCGTTGGGCAGGCCGGTGAGTGCGTCGTGGCTGGCCCGGTGGGCGAGCTGGAGTTCGTGGCGCTTGCGGTCCTCGATGTCCTCGACGTGGGTGAGCAGGAAGCTCGGGCCCTCGGCGGCGTCCGCCACGATCGAGTTGCGCAGGCAGACCCACTGGTAGCCGCCGTCCCGCCGGGACAGCCTCAGCTCCGCCCGGCCGCTCTCGGCGCTGGTGCGTTCCAACAGGGCCCGGTCCTCGGGGTGGACGAGATCGGCGAAGCTCTGCTGGCGCAGCACCGCGCGGGGGCGGCCGAGCAGTCGGCAGAGCGCGTCGTTGACCCTGGTCAGCTGGCCGCGCCCGGCGCCGTGCAGTTCGGTGATGGCCATTCCGCTGGGGGCGTACTCGAAGGCCTGCCGGAAGCTCTCCTCGCTGGCCCGCAGCGCCTGTTGCTCCTTCTCCAGCCGGGCCAGCGCCCGCTGCATCTCGGCCCGCAGCCGGGCGTTGCCGATCGCGATGGAGGCCTGCAGCGAGAACATCTCCAGCGCCTCGCGGGTCCACGCCCCGGGGCGTTTGCCGCTGCGCGGGCGGTCCACCGAGAGCACGCCGAGCAGGTCGCCGCCGGCGCTGTACATCGGGGCGAGCAGTCCGTCGGCGGGGTGCCAGTCGTTGGCGTAGACGGGTAGCGGGCCGTCCCCGATCCAGCGCGGGATGTCGCTGGCGACGGCCCAGCCGCGGTCGTACGGCAGGAAGCGCAGGGTGCCCCAGTGGTCGCTGACGCCGAGCAGCCGGTCCCAGGACTCCCGCGAGCCGACCTGGCCGAGCAGCACCGAGGGCCCGCCCATCGGGCTCTCCTCCAGCTCCCAGACGGCCGCCACCACGAGGTCGCCGTCCGGCCGGACCAGGCTGACCGCGGCGGAGTCGAAGCCGAGCCCGTGCACCGCGCCCTCGACGACGGCCTGCAGCGTGCCCGCCAGGCTGCGGGCAGCGTTGAGGTCCGCCACGACCCGGTGCAAGGTGCGGAGGGTCGCGAGACGGACGTACGGCTCCGACTCGGCTTCCATGCGGGGGCTCCCCGGCTGCTTCGGATAGTTCTTGATTGGTTATCGTCCGATTGCCAGAAGAACTGAATCACAGGGAGCACAGCGTTCGGCATGCTCGGTCAGCAATAGGCCACCACTTGTGACTTAAATCACACGAGACTAATGCGCCCTTCATCAGTTCATCCGCCCCATAGCGGGACATAAAGCGCTATCGGAACATTTCTCGTGGTCGACCGCATCGGCCGCGCACTGAAGCCCACTGCACCCGCCGGTCCACCCGCTTCACCCCTGGGAGTGACCGCGCCCCCCGTCCCGACCGGGACCCGCGCCGGTGGTCCTACGACCACGGCCCGATGCCGTCACCCGGGAGCGACGACTACCGTGCGGTACGTGTACTCGTCCCCGCAGCCCGAAGCTGCCCCCCACGCCACGCCCGACGAGTTCCGGGCAGCACTCTCCCAGCTCGCCGCCGGTGTGAGCCTGGTGACCGTCCACGACGAGGAGGACGGCGAGGACGTCGGCATGACCGCCACGTCCTTCCTGTCGGTGTCGCTGGACCCGCCGCTGGTGCTGATCTCGGTCCGCGAGGACTCCCGGATGGACGAGGTGCTCTCCCGCAACGACACCTGGGCGGTCTCGGTGCTCACCGAGGGGCAGAAGGCGCTCGGCTCCCGCTTCGCCATGAAGGGCCGGCTCAGCGACCGGCTGCTGTTCGCGGAGACCCCGCACCGCCGCGGCGCGCGCACCGGAGCCCCGCTGATCGAGGGCTCGCTGGCCACCGTCGAGTGCCGCACCGAACAGCGGATACCCGCGGGCGACCACACCCTGCTGGTCGGCCGCGTCCTGGAGGCCGCCGTGCCCGCCCCCGGCGGCCGCCCGCTGCTCTACTTCCGCGGCGGCTACCGCACCCTGGGCTGAACCGGACCGCCGGCCGGCACCTGACGGTGTCCGGGCCGAAACGGTTCGCCGGGCCGGACTACTCGCCGCGCGGCGACCGCCGCCCCTGCTTCAGCTCGGACCGGTGCCGCTTGTTCTCCAGCCGCCGCTCGACCTTCCCCCGACTCGGCCGGGTCGCCCGGCGGGCCTTCGGCGGCGGCGCGCACGCCTCGCTCAGCACCGCGGCCAGCCGCACCCCGGCCGCCTCCCGGTTGCGCCACTGCGAGCGGAACTCCGAGGCCTGGATCACCAGCACCCGGCCGTCCACCAGCCGGTTGGCCAGCCGCTCCAGAGCGCGGGTGCGCCACACCTCGGGCAGCGCCTTCGAGCCGGCCACGTCGTAGCGCAGCTCGACCTTGGAGTCGGAGGTGTTGACGTGCTGGCCACCGGGGCCGGAGGAACGCGAGAAGCGCCAGACGAGCTCGGCGTCGGGGACGACCACCGACCCCCGTACGCGGATGGGCTCGGACATGCGCCCATCATCCCGCGCGGGTCCCGCCCGGTCACCCGGTTATCCGTGACTCGCCCGCTCACCACCGCAGCGCTCCGACCCGGTGCCGACGGCCGGCGCCCCGCCGCTCTCCCCCGGCCTTCGCCCGGGGGCACCCCCACCGTCGCTTCCTCGCCGCTCCCCTTCGGCACCGGCGCGCCCCTGCGGCTCGGGGCGGGCCCCGGTTACCCGCACGCGCCCCGAGCCCCGACAATGGCCTGTGTGATCGAGCTCGGCTACTCCCTCTCCAACCGCTTCCCCGACCCCCCGCAGACCGACTACCGCACCGCCCCGGTGCGCTCGCTGCGGTACGACCTGTTCTGCGGCGACGTCTACCTGGACGCCGAGGGCGCCGAACTCTCCACCCGCTGGGGCTGGGTCCCGGTGCTGGACTTCGCCTGGGCGCTGTGCGACATCGCCGAGCAGCTCGACCGCGACCCGGACGGCTCCCGGGCCGCCCGGGTGCAGACCGCCGACCTCGACTTCACCCAGAACACCGAGCTGCTGCGCTTCGCCCGCCGCTTCAACTGGGTCGAGGTCACCGCGACCTGGCTGCGGGACGAGCCGCCCGCCGTGGTCCGGCACAGCGAGCTGCGGCGCGAGGCCCGGGACTTCCTCCAGGACACCCTCGCCGACCTGTTCGACATGCACCCCGGCCTGGCCGACAACCCGAACATCTGGACGCTCCAGGGCCGGTTCCCCCGGGTCTGACCCCCGGAACCGACCGGACCGGCCATCGCTTTGCCCATCCTTTGCCCGACTTTGACGTCCGGGAAGAATTCACGGGATCTCCGGAACCAAGCCACCGGAGTACTGCGTTGTCCCGGGAAAGCGAACGAAGGGACTGCAATCGCCATGCCAGTGAGCCTCTCCAAGGGTGGCAACGTCTCGCTGACCAAGGAGGCCCCCGGCCTGTCCGCGGTCAGCATCGGCCTGGGCTGGGACACCCGCACCACGACCGGCGCCGAATTCGACCTCGACGCCAGCGCGATCGTCCTGAACGCGGACGGCAAGGTGCTCTCCAACGGGCACTTCGTCTTCTTCAACAACACCAGCACGCCGGACAACACCGTCGTGCACACCGGTGACAACCGGACCGGCAAGGGCGCGGGCGACGACGAGTCGATCAACGTCAACCTGGCCGGCCTTCCGGCCGAGGCCGCCAAGATCACCTTCCCGGTGACCATCTACGACGGCACCGCCCGCGGCCAGAACTTCGGCCAGGTCCGCAACGCCTACATCCGCGTGGTGAACGCGGCCGGCGGCGCCGAGATCGCCCGCTACGACCTCTCCGAGGACGCCGCCACCGAGACGGCGATGATCTTCGGCGAGCTCTACCGCAACAACGGCGAGTGGAAGTTCCGCGCGGTCGGCCAGGGCTACGCCTCCGGCCTGGCCGGCATCGCCCAGGACTTCGGCGTCCAGCTCTGACACGCCGCGGTCGCGAACGCCGAGGGGCGGGAAGTCGGTCGACTTCCCGCCCCTCGGCGTTTCCCGGGCCGCTCAGCGCGAGGCGCGCAGCTCCGGCAGCTCGATCAGCTCGGTCTCGTCCTCGGGCGTCAGGTCCACCACGGTCGGCCCGTCCGGCTCGGCGTCCTCGGCGCGCACCGGCCGCTCCGGCCGCACGACCGATCCGGCCTCCCGCGCCTCCCGCGCCTCCGCCTGGGCCTTCGCGGCGACCGCCTCGTCACCCACCACGTCCGCCAGGTCCGCGCGCTCTCCCAGCTCGGCGACGCTGCCCACCGCCGGCGCCGGCGCGGCCGCCCGCACCGCCGCGCCCGTACCGCGACCGAAGAAACTGAAGCCCTGCCCGCGCACCTGACCGGACTGCACCGGGCGCGG
>NZ_MECK01000281.1 GCF_014596465.1 Streptomyces sp. CBMA123
AGCGCGCGCATCTGCTCACGGACGGCCTCGGCCCAGCGCCCCGCGGCGGCGTGCCCGGCGGCGTCGGTGCGGTACTGCGCGGCGCTGCGGGGGCCGTCGGCGCCGTACACGCCGATGACGGTGCGGGCGGCGCGCTTGGGTGCGCCGAGGCGCCACCAGACGGCGGCGGCGATCACCACGGCGACGATCAGGAAGAGCACCAGGCCGGTGCTGCCGTCGGTGCCGCCGGCGGAGATGGTGCCCACGGCGCGGTCGATGTGGTCCCAGATCCAGTCGACGACGCGTTCCAGGATGCTCGGGTCGTTCTTGTGGTACTCGGCGTTGAGCAGCTCGTCGCGGGCGGCGTCACGGGCCGGGTCACGCGGAACGGTGACCGGGGCGCCGCCGGCGGCGAGGAGCCTGTCCCCCCAGATAGGCATCCGGTTCAGCGCCTCGCCGGGGTCTGGTCGGGGTGGTCGCTCCAGCCGGTGCCGCCCTGCTCGGCCAGTCCGGCGGCGCGGGCCAGCTCGATGTCCAGGGCCTCGCGGCGGATCCGCTGGTCGATGTAGACCAGCACGCCGACGGCGGCGAGGAAGGGGGTGGACAGCGCGGAGGCGATGATCCCGGCGATCGCGGTCATCACCATCATGCCGATGGACTCGTTGGCGGTGTCGCCGAGGCGGTCCATGGAGCCGAAGCCGAGCACCAGGCCGATGAAGCGGAACGGGATGGCGAGCGTCACCCCGACGATCCCGGCCAGGACCCGGCTCAGCAGGACGATGCCGAGGATCCGCCACCAGGAGCCGCGGGCCAGTCGCCGGGAGCGCGAGAGCGCCGTCAGCACGCCCTGCTTCTCCAGCATCAGCGCGGGGGCGGCCAGGCTGTAGCGGATCAGCAGCCAGATGCCGACCGGGACGCTCAGCAGGCCGACCAGGAACAGCAGGCCCGTGGTGCTGGGGCTGTCCGTGCCGCCGGCCAGGTAGCCGAGCAGCGGGGTGAAGCCGAGCAGCATCACGCCGACGCTCATCAGGGTGGTGAGCACGGTGAGTCCGAGCAGCTGCAGCAGCCGGGGGCGGGCGTCGCGCCAGGCGTCCCCGGCGGTTACCGACCGGCCGAGGACGGCGCGGCTGACCACGATGGTGAGCAGGGCCACGGCGAGCGCGTCGAGCAGCAGCGTCAGCGGCAGGCTGACGAGCAGGGTGAGGAGCTGGGTGGAGGCGCCGGTGCGGCCCTTGACCAGCAGCTGGGCGACGAAGGCGCCGGCCTGGTCGAGCACGGCGATGCCGAGCGAGAGGGTGAGCGCGGTGCGCCAGTGCCGGCGGACGGTGGTGACGGCTCCGTCGAGCAGTTCGCCGACGCTGAGCGGGCGCAGCGGGATGACGCCGGGCCGGGGGCTGCGGGGGACGTCCCAGCCGTACGGGTCGCGGCCGGGCGGCTGGGTGCCACGGTGCGGCTGCCCGTACTGAGCGCCCGAGCCGGGGGTGGCCTGAGGGGGTGCCGACGGCCCGGGCACGGCGGCGGGCGCGTCGGCCGGGGGCCGGGCGCCGTCGCGGGGCGGCTCGGACGAGCTGGGCGAGGCCCAGCCCGGAGTGTCGGTCATCACTGCTCCTCGGAGGGGCGTCCTGGGCGCGGCTCCGGGCGGATCTTTCGCCCGCGCGCAGCGCCCATCGTGCCATGGGGCCCGGAGACGCCCCAGGGGTATCCGGTTGCTGATCGGCAACGGGGGCCACCGGGGGGTCGGACGGCGGGTTCCGGACGGTTCGGCGGCACTCCGACGGGGGTTATTCGCCCGGTATGGCCGGAATTCGACGGCGGGGGAGTTGGCCGTTGTGGAGCATTGGCACTGCTGTGCGGCAGGTCACAATCCGGTAATGAGAAGATGGACCCATGAAGGGACGCGTCCTCGTCGTTGATGACGACTCCGCACTGGCCGAGATGCTCGGCATTGTGCTGCGTGGTGAGGGTTTTGAGCCGTTTTTCGTCGCGGATGGGGACAAGGCGCTAGCCGCGTTCCGGGAGAGCAAGCCCGATCTGGTCCTGCTCGACCTGATGCTGCCCGGCCGGGACGGCATCGACGTGTGCCGCCAGATCCGGGCGGAGTCGGGTGTCCCGATCGTCATGCTGACCGCGAAGACCGACACGGTCGACGTGGTGGTGGGCCTGGAGTCCGGCGCCGACGACTACGTCACCAAGCCGTTCAAGCCCAAGGAACTGGTGGCCCGGGTGCGTGCCCGGCTGCGCCGGGCCGAGGAGCCGACGCCCGAGCAGCTGACCATCGGCGATCTGGTGATCGACGTGGCCGGCCACTCGGTGAAGCGGGACGGGCGCAGCATCCCGCTGACCCCGCTGGAGTTCGACCTGCTGGTCGCGCTGGCTCGCAAGCCCTGGCAGGTGTTCACCCGGGAGGTGCTGCTGGAGCAGGTCTGGGGCTACCGCCACGCGGCGGACACCCGCCTGGTCAACGTCCACGTGCAGCGCCTGCGGTCCAAGATCGAGAAGGATCCGGAGCGCCCCGAGATCGTGGTGACCGTCCGCGGCGTCGGCTACAAGGCCGGACCCAGCTGAGGTGACGGACCGGGCTGAGGGCACCCCGTCGGGTACCGCGACCGACGGGGCGGGGGCCGTGCGCGGGGACGTGCTGAGTTCGACCACCCGCCGCCGCCGCGGCCCGTCCGGAATGTTCGGTCTGATGAAGCGTCAGTTTCGGCGGCCCGCGCGCCGGGTGAGCGCGCTGTACCGCCGGTCGATCCAGGTGCGCGTGGTCGCGGTGTCCCTGCTGGCCTCCATCGCGGTGGTCCTGGTGCTGGGCGTGGTCGTGGTGGCGCAGGTGCGCACCGGCCTGCTCGACACCAAGATCGACGCGGCCCGGGCGCAGGCCCGGATCGGCTTCCAGGTCGAGCAGAAGAAGATCGACGAGGCCCGGGACCAGACCCTGCGCGGCGCCGTCGACCCGACCACCGGCGAGACCGGCACCTGGCTGCTGCGCCAGGTCAACGACCTGGCCGCGAGCGGGCAGACGGTCTACTCGGTGATCGCGATGGCCCCCGGCACCGGGACGGTCGTCCCGGACAGCGCCGGCTTCGCGCCCCGCTACTCGGGCGACATCCAGCCCAGCAGCGTCCCGGACACCCTGCGCGCCAAGCTCTTCGCAGAGCCCGGCCAGATGTTCGACCAGCCGACCCGGATCCACCGCTCGCCCGAGGCCGGCGGCAAGAGCGAGCCCGGACTGGCCCTCGGCATGCAGTTCGTCGGCCCGGCCGACACCAGCTACCAGCTGTTCTACGTGTTCTCCTTCGGCCAGGAGACCGACACCCTCAACCTGATCACCGGCACCCTGGCGACCGCCGGCGTCTTCGTGGTCATCCTGATGGGCGGCATCGCCTGGGTCGTGGTGCGCCAGGTGGTCACCCCGGTGCGGATGGCCGCCGGCATCTCCGAGCGGCTCGCCGACGGGCACCTGGAAGAGCGGATGAAGGTGACCGGGACGGACGACATCGCCCGCCTCGGGGAGTCGTTCAACCGGATGGCCAACGCCCTGCAGGCGCAGATCCGCCAGCTGGAGGAGCTGTCCCGGGTGCAGCGGCGCTTCGTCTCGGACGTCTCGCACGAGCTGCGCACCCCGCTGACCACCGTCCGGATGGCCGCCGACCTGATCTACGACAGCCGCGAGGACCTCGACCCGATGGCGGCCCGCTCGGCGGAGCTGCTGCAGGGCCAGCTGGACCGCTTCGAGTCGCTGCTGGCCGACCTGCTGGAGATCAGTCGCTTCGACGCCGGCGCCGCGATCCTGGACGCCGAACCGGTCGACCTGCGCGAGATCGTCGCCCGGGTGGTGGAGGCCGCCGACCCGCTGGCCGACGCCAAGGGCAGCACCGTGGTGATCCGCGGTGACGGCGAGCCGGTGCTGGCCGAGGTGGACTCCCGCCGGATCGAGCGCATCCTGCGCAACCTGGTGGTCAACGCGCTGGAGCACGGCGAGGGCCGCGACGTCGTGGTCCGGCTGGGCTCGGCGGACGGCGCGGTCGCGGTCGGCGTGCGCGACTACGGCATCGGCCTCAAGCCGGGCGAGGCCTCCCGGGTGTTCCACCGCTTCTGGCGGGCGGACCCGTCCCGGGTGCGCACCACCGGCGGTACCGGCCTGGGCCTGTCCATCGCGGTCGAGGACGCCCATCTGCACGGCGGCTGGCTCCAGGCCTGGGGCGAGCCCGGCGGCGGCTCGCACTTCCGGCTCACCCTGCCGCGCACCCGGGGCGGCGAGATCAACCGGGCGCCGTTCCGGCTGGAGCCGGAGGACTCCCGCAACAACCGGGGCCTGGGCGCGTACGGCACGCCGTACCGGCGGGCGATCGCCCCGGCGGGCTCCACGGCGATGACCGCCGCCGAGGAGCCGGCCGAGGCGCCGGAGGGGGCCGGCAACGGGCTCGGCAGCGGGCTCGGCGGGGTGCTGAACATCGGCCCCGGGCTGGGGCGGAGCCGGATGCCGGAGGGGCCGCGTTCGGACCCCTCGGACGTGCGGACCGTGGGAGCCGGCTACGGCGCCACCGGCGCCCAGGTCATGGTGGACCCGACGCGCGGACGGCCGTCGGTGGCACAGCGGACGGCGGAACCGGACGCGACGGGTGGGACGGACCTGGAGGGGTCGCAGCGTGCGAAGGACGAGCAACAGGACTGAGCCACGGCTCGTGGCGGTGGCCGGCGTGGTGCTCGGCGCCCTGGTGGCGAGCGGCTGCGCGGCCATGCCGGACTCCGGCGGCATCACCAAGGTGGAGCTGTCCCAGGGCTCGGCCGACAAGAACCTGCAGGCCAGGGTCTTCCCGGTGGCGCCCGGCAAGGGCGCCAAGCCGCGCGAGCTGCTGACCGGGTTCCTGGACGCGGTGACCGCGGACGAGGGGTACGAGACCGCGCGCAAGTACCTCACCGAGCACGCCGCCGCGACCTGGAACCCGGACGCGGGCATCCAGGTGCTCTCCGCCACGAAGATCCCGTCCGACCAGGTGGTCGGCGACAAGGACACCGAGTACTCCGAGACGGTGTCCGGTCAGCTGGTCGCCAAGGTCGACGAGAAGCACTCGTACCTGCTGGTCACCGGGCAGAACAACAACGTCTTCGACTTCACCTTCACGCGTGAGGACGGCGAGTGGCGGATCGCCAAGCTGCCGCCCGGCGTGATCATGAACGAGACCAACTTCCGGAACAGCTTCCGGCAGGTCGAGCGCTTCTTCTACACCGCCCCCGACCCGTCCTCGCCCCCCGCCGGCAGCGGCGGCCAGGAGGTGCTGATCGCCGACCCGATCTACCTGCGGCGCCGGGTCGACCCACTGGCCTCGGCCGCCAAGGCGCTGGTCGCGGGGCCCTCGAACTGGCTCTCGCCGGTGGCCCGGACGGCCTTCCCGAGCAGCACCACGGTCGACAAGGTGACCATCGACGACAGCCGGATCGCCCACGTGCAGCTCGGCGGCGCCGACCTCGGCGACGCGATGGCCTGCCGCCGGATGGCCACCCAGCTCTTCTACACCTTCGCCGACCAGGGCAAGGGGCAGGTCGAGCGGCTGGAACTGAAGGGCCAGCGGGGCTCCTGCACGGCCAGCCGCACCGACGACCCGGCCGTCGGCCCCGGCGCGCTGGCCGGCCGGCTGCCCGTGCAGCAGTACTACCAGCGCGCCGACAACGGCGTGCTGATGGCGGCCGACGAGGGGCGCGGCGGCGACCCGGTGCCCGGGGTGCTCGGCAAGCCGCACGTGAACGGCGCGCCCCAGCTGGGCACCGTCGCGGTCAGCCGGGACGGCGCCCAGGCCGCCGCGATCTCGGACGACGGCCACCAGCTCTACTCGGTGCCGCTGCAGCCCGGCACGGTGGCGCTGCCCGAACCCGTGCTCAGCTCCCCGGCGAAGGCGGGCGCCAAGGACGACGGCCTCGCCTCGCCCAGCTGGGACGGCCGTGGCGACCTCTGGGTGGTGGACCGCAATCCGCAGGGCCCGCGGGTGGTGACGGTGCGCGGCGGCAAGTCGTCCACCGTGCCGGTGACCGCGCAGACCGGGCAGCCGGTGCAGGGGGTGCAGGCGCTGAAGCTCTCCTCGGACGGCGCTCGGATCGCCCTGGTGGTCAAGTCGCCCGGGGTGAACGGCAGTTCACTGATGTTCGGGCTGGTGGAGCACGGCGGCACGCCGGCCGCGCCGATCGTGCGGATCACCGGGGTGCGCCCGGCGGCGCCGTCGCTGGTCGACGTCGCCTCAGTGTCCTGGGCGGAGACCGACCAGCTGCTGGTGCTCGGCAAGGAGGCCGACCGCCCCCAGCAGCTCTACTACATCAGCACCGACGGCTCGCAGAGCACGGACAGTCAGCTGCAGACCGGCAACGGCCTGCCGTCCTCCCCGCAGTCCATCTCGACCGCGGAGTCCCGCGGGTACATCCTGGCCCAGCCCTCGCCGGTGCTCGCGGTGGCGGCGGGCACCGTCTACCGGCTGGTCAACAACCAGTGGCGGGAAGCCCAGTTGGTGGACAGGGCCCGGTCGTACTTCTACGCGGGCTGAGGGCGGACCGGCCGGCGTACCGGCCTCAGCCGGCCGGCCGCACCTCGGTGGCCGCGACCGTGGCGCCGGCCCGGGCCGGCAGTCCGGCGTCGGCCAGCGCCCGG
>NZ_MECK01000282.1 GCF_014596465.1 Streptomyces sp. CBMA123
CCCCGCGGCCCGGGCGCGGCCGGGCGGTACGGGCGCTGCTCGGGCGACTGCCGCTGCCGCGAGCGGTCGGCCTCGGCCTGGGCGGGCCCTTCGTCCGGCCCGGCCGGTCCGCGACGATGGTGAGCGCGGTGCTGCTGGGCAGCGTCGGCGTCACCTTCGCCCTGGGACTGGTCCTGTCGCTGAACGGCATCCAGGACGGCATGGACCGCAAGTCGCCCGGGAGCGTGCTGATCCAGGCCCTCGGCCCGCCGCCCGCCCCGGCGCCGGGCGCCGACGCGCAGCCGGTGCGGAACGCCGACCCGGAGACGATCGCCCGGCTGATCGCCGCCCAGCCGGGCACCCGCCGCTACCTGCGCACCGGCTTCACCCAGGTCGGCGTGGCGGGCCTGGCCGGTCCGACCCAGGTGGTCGCCTACGGCGGGGACCCGTCCTGGGGCGCCTACCAGATGGTCGCCGGCCGCTGGTTCGACGGCCCGGGCCAGGCCGTCGTCCCCGGCGGGTTCCTGACGGCCACCGGCACCCGGCTCGGCGACACCGTCACCCTGACCGCCAACGGCCGCGAGTCCCGAGTCCGGATCGTCGGCGAGGCCTTCTCCACCCGGCCGGTCATCCTCACCGACGCCCGCTCGCTCGACGGCCTGGGCGCCTACGTCATCCCGGAGTCGATCGAGTTCGACATCGACCTCACGGCGGGCACGGACCGGCAGGGCTACGTCGACGCCCTGAACCTCGCGCTCGCCCCCGACGGGGTCGCCGCCCAGCCGAACGACGGCCATCTGAGCAGCATGGCGGTGTCGATGGACGCGCTGGCCGGCACGATGGCCCTGATGCTGGTCGCGGTGGCCGGGCTCGGGGTGCTCAACACCGTGCTGCTGGACATCCGCGAACGCGTCCGGGACTTCGGCATCCACCGGGCGCTGGGCATGAGCCCGCGCCAGACCGTCACGATGATCCTCACCTCGGTCGCGGCCGTCGGAGCGGTGGCGGGCCCGGCGGGCATCCCGGTCGGCATCGCGCTGCACGACTACGTGCTGCCGCGGATGGGCCGCGCGGCGGGGACCACGATCCCGACCGCGGACCTGGCGGTCTACCACGGGTGGGTGCCGGCGCCACTGCTGCTGGGCGGCCTGCTGATGGCGGTGGGCGGCGCGCTGCTCCCGGCCGGCTGGGCGGCCCGGATGGGCACGGCGGCGGCGCTGCGGACGGAGTAGCGGACGGAGTAGCGGTCGTCAGTCGGTGAACTCGCCTGTGGTGCGGGCATGTTGAAGGGGGGCGGCAGCCGCAGCGGCTGCCGCCCCCCTTCCCGTGCGCCGGGTCAGCAGCCTCCGGCGAGCTCGTGGACGTTCGTGCCGACGCCCTGCGGCCTGCGGGGCCAGCGGTGCCCCGGAGGCCGATCGCGACAGGCCGTTGGGCTCGCCGGGCTCCCGGGCGCGCAGATTCTTGGTCCCGCAGGTTCCTGGTCACGCAGGGTTCTTGGGAGGGAACGGGTTCGTTCACTAACATTGGGCCATAGGCCTAGTGAACACGGAACCCCCGGGAGGTGTGCGGCCATGTCCGCTGAAGCCCGAACCGTTGAGGGCGCCGCCGCGCGCGCGGCGGCGACCGCCCCGGTCCGCCGGCGCGGTGAGGCGCTGGAGAGTGCCATCTACGGGGCGACCCTCCAGCAGCTCACCACCGACGGTTACGCCCGGCTCACCATGGAGGGCGTGGCGGCCGCCGCACAGACCGGGAAGGCCGCCCTCTACCGGCGCTGGTCCTCCAAGGAGGAACTGGTCATGGACGCGCTGCGGGCCAGCCTCCCGCCGGCCCGGCCGGCCCCCGACACCGGAAGCCTGCGCGGGGACCTCCTGGAGGTGGTGACCGGGCTGCGCACCGCGATGTTCAGCGACCTGGGCGCCGCCGTCCGCGCGATCATGAGCGAGATCGACCACCAGCGCGCCCGCGTCTTCCTGGAGCTGGTGCAGCAGCGGGTGGTCGACCCCACCACCGCGCTGATCGCCGAGGTGCTCGACCGGGGCACCGCCCGGGGCGAGGTGCGCCCCGGGGCGGTCACCCCGCTGGTCACCGACGTGGTGCCGGCGCTGATGCTGTACCGGATCAAGATGTGCGGCGGGGGCGCCGTGGAACTCGACCCGGTGGCGATCGTCGACGAGGTGCTGCTGCCGGTCGTCCGGGCCTGAGCCGGGTCCGTCGCCGGACCGGGGCCCGCTGCCGCGACTCAGGCCCCGCTGTTGCGGAGCATGTCCTCGCGCTCCACGACCTTGACGCGCTCGCGGTCCTCGGCCCGGCCGAGTTCGCGCTCGTGGGCGTCGAGCTGCTTCCAGCCGTCCCAGGTGGTGAAGCGGACGCCGCGGGCGCGCAGGTGGTCCTCGATGGCCGCCGGGTCGGGCTCGGCGGCGCTGGGCAGCCGGCCGCCGGCGTGGTCCTCCAGCAGGCAGGCGACGGTCTCGTTGGCGTCGCCCTTGGTGTGGCCGATCAGGCCGACCGGGCCGCGCTTGATCCACCCGGTGACGTAGACGGCGGGGACGTGCGAGCCGTCGCCGTCCAGGACCCGGCCGGCCTGGTGCGGGACGGTGCCGGAGACCGGGTCGAAGGGCAGCTTGGGCAGCTCGTCGGAGTAGTAGCCGACGGCGCGGTAGACCGACTGGACGTCCCAGTCGGTGTGCCGGCCGGTGCCGCGCACGTTGCCGGTGCCGTCCAGCTCGGTGCGCTCGGTGCGCAGGCCGACGACCTTGCCGTCCTCGCCGAGGACCTCGACCGGGGACTCGAAGAAGTGCAGGTACACCCGGTGGGGGCGGTCGCCGACGTCGCGGATCGCCCAGTTCTCGACGGTCGCGGCGACCAGGTCGACGTGCTTGACGGCGCGGCGCGCGGCTATCGAGCCCTCGTCGTACTCGATGTCCTCGGGGTTGACGATGACCTCGATGGTGGGCGAGTGGTCGAGCTCGCGCAGCTCCATCGGGCTGAACTTGGCCTGGGCGGGGCCCCGGCGGCCGAAGACGTGGACCTCGACGGCGCGGTTGCCCTTCAGGCCCTCGTACACGTTCGGGGGGATCTCGGTGGGCAGCAGCTCGTCGGCGGTCTTGGCGAGGATCCGGGCGACGTCCAGGGCGACGTTGCCGACGCCGAGGACGGCGACCTTCTCGGCCTCCAGCGGCCAGGTGCGCGGGACGTCCGGGTGGCCGTCGTACCAGGAGACGAAGTCCGCCGCGCCGTAGGAGCCGTCCAGGTCGATGCCGGGCAGGTCGAGCGCGCGGTCGGCCATCGCGCCGGTGGAGAAGACCACGGCGTCGTAGTGGCGGTGCAGGTCGTCCAGGGTGAGGTCGGCGGGGTAGTCGACGTTCCCGAACAGCCGGACCTGGGGCTTGTCCAGGACCTGGTGCAGGGCGGTGACGATGCCCTTGATCCGGGGGTGGTCGGGGGCCACGCCGTAGCGGATCAGGCCGAACGGGGCGGGCATCCGCTCGAACAGGTCGATCGAGACGCCGGGCGCCGTGGCGGCGTCGGACTTGAGCAGGGCGTCGGCGGCGTAGATCCCGGCGGGGCCGGCTCCGACGATGGCGACTCGGATCGAGCGGGTCATGCGGGCGAATCCTCCGGGCGGGCGCAGCGGGGCCTACTGGTCTGGACCCTTGCAGCCAACCCGCTGCTCGCGCGCAGCTGTAGTCGGTTCTGATCTATGACGTCATAGAGTTGACCTATGGCCGGCCCGGGAACTTCCCGGGCCGGTCGGACGTCAGCTGCCGTCGGCCGGAGTGGAGGCCGCGGCGGTGGCGGGTGCGGTGGCGGGTGCCTGCGGGGGGACGGCCGGGGCCGGTGCCGTCGTCGCTGCCGGGGCGGTCGCACCGTCGGCGAGCCGGGCGGTGGAGGCCTCGAAGAACCGCAGCAGCTCCACCGGGAACGGCAGCACCAGCGTCGAGTTCTTCTCCGCCGCGACCTCGACCACCGTCTGCAGCATGCGCAGCTGCATCGCCGCCGGGGTGTCGGCCATCTTGCTCGCCGCCTCGGCGAGCTTGGCGGCCGCCTGGAACTCGCCGTCCGCGGTGATGATACGGGCCCGGCGCTCCCGGTCGGCCTCGGCCTGGCGGGCCATCGAGCGCTTCATCGAATCGGGCAGGCTGACGTCCTTGATCTCCACCCGGTCGATGTGCACGCCCCAGCCGGTCGCCGGGCTCTCCAGCATGACCTCCAGGCCGTGGTGCAGGTTCTCCCGGCCGGACAGCAGGTCGTCCAGCTCGCTCTTGCCGATGATCGAGCGCAGCGAGGTCTGGGCGACCTGCAGCATGGCGAAGCCGTAGTTCTGCACGTCCACGGTGGCCCTGATCGGCTCGACCACGCGGAAGTACAGCACCGCGTCGACGCTCACCGAGACGTTGTCCTTGGTGATGCCTTCCTGGGCGGGCACCGGCATGGTGATCACCTGGACGTTGACCTTGCGCATCCGGTCGAGCACCGGCAGCAGCAGCGTCAGCCCCGGCTCGCGGACCTGCCCGAGCACCCTGCCGAGCCGGAACACCACGCCGCGCTCGTACTGCTGCACCACCCGCACGCCGGTCATCAACCACAGCAGGACGACGACCACGACGACGATCACGAGTTCCGCCACGCCTGTTCTACCTTCTCCCCGTCGCGGTGCGGCCGGGCCGGGTCCGGGATGGCCCTGTCACCGGGCGCTCGCCGCGCGCAGCACAGTATGCGCCCGGCCGGAGCGCACGGTAAGGCGTGTGCAGGAGGGTCTTGACGCAGCGTTGACGATCGGGGTCCGTCCGGTGCCGGGGCGGTGGCTCACCCCGGCGCCGGACCAGGCGGCTCAGCCGGCTCGGGCGGCTCGGGCGGCTCAAGCGCGGAAGGCGTCCGCGTGCTCGGTGGCGAACTCCGCGAAGGAGCGCGGCGGACGGCCGGTCAGCTTCTCCACGTCCGAGCTGACCGCCGAGGCCCGCCCGGCCGCGTACAGCCCGTACAGCTCGACCATGCCCTCGGCGCGCCACGGGTCCCAGCCCGTGCCGAGCATGCCGTCCAGGGCCGCCTCGGGGGCGAGCGCGGTGTACGCGACCGGGTGGCCCGCGGCGGCGGCCAGCTGCGCGGCCACCTCGCCGTGGGTGAGCGCGGCCGGGCCGGTCAGGGTGTAGACCGCGCCCTCGTGGCCCTCCGTCGCCAGCACCTCGACGGCGGCCGCCGCGACGTCCCGGGCGTCCACGTACGACACCGCGCCCGCGCCGCCCGGAACGGCCAGCCGGCCGGCCTTGACGGTCGGGGCCGTGCCCAGGAAGTTCTGGTAGAAGCCGTTCGGGCCGAGGACCGTCCACGGCAGGCCGGAGGCCTCCAGGTGCGCCAGGCCCGTCACGTGGGCGCCGACGAAGCGCACGCTCTCGGGCCGGTACTCGATGCCCGCGGCGGCGTGCAGCACGATCCGCGGGCGGCGGCCGGTGCGGACGGCGGCGTCGATCACGTTCTTCTCGTGCTCGGCCATCTCCGGGTGCACGGCGACCAGCAGGTAGACGGTGTCGGCCCCGTCCAGGGCGGTGTCCAGCGACGCCGGGTCGGCGAAGTCGGCGGCGACCCGCTCGACCGCGGTGTCCCACTCGGCCGGGCCCACGGACCCGGCGCGCACCAGCGCCCGCACCTCCCGGCCGCGCTCCCGCAGGCCCACGACGACCTTCGACCCGACCGTACCGGTGGCACCCGTCACGACGATCACGGATGTTTCTCCTTGTTCCCCGTTGTTCCCCGTTGAACGAAGCGGACATGATTCCGCGTCAGGGGGATGATCGCAGGCGGCGGATGGGGGATCAAGGTCGGGTTCCCGCACCCGCCATGGCGGGCTTCGACACGCACGGAGCCCTGCCGTTGCTCGACTTGGGGTGAGCCGGACGCTTGGATGGATCCGGCCTGGTCACCGCCCGGACACCGGCCCGGGCACCCCCCCTTGGCGAGCCGAGGAGCCACCACCGTGAACGACACCCCCGACCCCGACCCCATCGCCGTGGCCCACCGGATCGCCGAACGGCGTGAGCGACTCGGCCTCACCGAGGACGCCCTGGCCCATCAGGCCGCGATGGCCCCCCAGTACCTGCGCCACCTGACCGAAGCCGGGCCCGCCTTCGACCCCGGCGGCTTCGTGCGGATCGCCGCCGCCCTCTGCATGAGCCGGGAGGAACTCCTGGAGGGCCGCGCCGACGCCCCGCCCGGCCTCGGGGCGCCCGGCCCACGGCCCCGGCTGCTCGACCTGACCGACGCCGAGTGCTGGGAACTGGTCGGCTCCCACGGGATCGGCCGGATCGCCCTGCCGGTGCGCCCGGGCCCGGCCGTCTACCCCGTCAACTACGTGGTCGACCGGGCCACCTTCGCCTACCGCACCGGCGAACGCGCCGCCACCGCCCCGGAGCCGGGCGCGGAGGTGTCCTTCCAGGTCGACCGCATCGACGAGTACCTCGGACGCGGCTGGAGCGTGCTCGCCCTCGGCTCGGCCCGCTACGTGGAGGACCCGGAGGAACGGCGCCGCCTCGAGGACCTGCCCGGCGCGGCCCCCTGGGCAGGCGGCGACCGGCCCTGCTGGGTCCGGATCCGGCCCGCCGAGATCAGCGGCCGCCGCCTGGTCAC
>NZ_MECK01000283.1 GCF_014596465.1 Streptomyces sp. CBMA123
GGCGTCACCCTCCACGCCGCCGGGGCCACCGCGCTGCGGGTGACCCTCACCCCGGCCGGGCCCGACACGGTGTCCGTCGAGATGGCCGACCCGACGGGCCGCCCGGTGGCCGCCATCGAGGCACTGGCGGTGCGCCCGCTCGCCCAGGCCGCCCTCGATCCGGCCGCCCGGGTGGCCCGCGAGGCGCTCTTCCACGTCGACTGGCCGGCCCTGACCCTCCCCGAGCCCGGACCGGCCCCCGCCCGCTGGTCCGTCCTCGGCGAGCCGCCCGCCCACGCGGCGGCCCTCGCCGGGGCGGGGATCACGTTCACCGACGAGGCGGACGTGACGCTCGTCGGACTGACCGGCGACGACCCGCTCGCCGCCCTCGAACGCGCCCTCGCCGTCCTCCAGGACTGGCTCGCCGACGACCGCCCCGACACCACC
This sequence comes from Streptomyces sp. CBMA123, assembly GCF_014596465.1. Taxonomy (GTDB): domain Bacteria; phylum Actinomycetota; class Actinomycetes; order Streptomycetales; family Streptomycetaceae; genus Kitasatospora. The sequence continues at coordinate 427 of NZ_MECK01000283.1, forward strand.
CTGCTCGTGACCACCCGCCGCGCCGTCGCCGCCGACCCCGCCGAGGACGTCCACGACCTGCCCGCCGCCGCCGTCCACGGCCTCGTCCGCTCCGCCCAGAGCGAGCACCCCGGCCGGATCGTCCTCGCCGACCTGGACGACGACCCCGCCTCCTGGCACGCCCTGCCCGCCGCGCTCGCCACCGGCGAACCCCGGCTCGCGCTGCGCCACGGCGCCGCCCACGCCCCCCGCCTGGCCCGCGCCCACACCGCCGAGCCGCTGCCCGTGCCCGACGGCCCGTGGCGCCTCGACATCCGCACCAAGGGCACCGTCGACAACCTCGAACTCCTGCCGAGCCCCGACACGGCCGCGCCGCTCGAAGCGGGCGAGGTCCGCATCGAGGTCCACGCCGCCGGCCTCAACTTCCGCGACGTCCTCAACTCCCTCGGCATGTACCCGGGCGGCGCCCGCTTCCTCGGCTCCGAGGCCGCCGGCGTCGTGCGCGAACTCGGCCCCGGCGTCACCGGACTCGCCGTCGGCGACCGCGTGCTGGGCATGGTCCCCGGCGGGTTCGGCCCGCTCGCCGTCACCGACCACCGCCTGCTCGCCCGCGTCCCCCGGGGCTGGACCTTCGCCCAGGCCGCGTCCGTCCCCGTCGTCTTCCTCACCGCCTACTACGCCCTGCGCGACCTCGCCGACCTCCAGCGCGGCGAACGCCTCCTCGTGCACGCCGCGACCGGTGGCGTCGGCATGGCCGCCACCCAGCTCGCCCGCCTCTGGGGCGCCGAGGTCTACGGCACCGCGAGCGAGGCCAAGCAGCACCTCCTGCGCGCCGACGGCCTGCCCGACACGGCCATCGCCTCCTCCCGCACCCTCGACTTCGAGGAGCGCTTCCGCACCGCCACCGGCGGCGCGGGCGTGGACGTCGTCCTCAACTCCCTCGCGGGGGAGTACATCGACGCCTCGCTGCGCCTCCTCGGCCCCGGCGGGCGGCTGATCGAGATGGGCAGGACCGACGTCCGCGACGCCGAGGAGGTCGCCGCCGCCCACGGCGGCGCCCGCTACCAGGCCTTCGTCCTCCAGGAGGCCGGGCCCGAGCGGATCGGGCAGATGCTCGCCGACCTGGTCGAGCTGTTCGAGCAGGGCGCCCTGCGGCCGCTCCCGCTCACCTGCTGGGACGTCACCCGCGCCCGCGAGGCCTTCCGGTACATGGCCCAGGCCCGGCACACCGGCAAGATCGTGCTCACCGTCCCGCGCCCCTGGGCCGCCGACGGCACCGTCCTGATCACCGGCGGCACCGGCACCCTCGGCGCCGAACTCGCCCGCCACCTGGTCACCGCACGCGGCGTGCGGCACCTGCTGCTCGCCGGCCGCAGCGGCCCCGACGCCCCCGGCGCGGCAGCCCTCACCGAGGAGCTGACCGCCCTCGGCGCCGAGGTCACCGTCGCCGCGTGCGACGCCGCCGACCGCGAAGCCCTGGCGGCCCTCCTGGCCGCCGTGTCCGCCGAGCACCCGCTCACGGCCGTCGTCCACGCCGCCGGACTCCTCGACGACGGCGTGGTCGAAGGCCTGACGCCCGACCGGCTCGCCGCCGTCCTGCGCCCCAAGGCCGACGCGGCCCGCCACCTGCACGAGCTCACCCGCGGCCTCGACCTCGCCGACCTCGTCCTGTTCTCCTCCGCCGCCGGCGTCTTCGGCTCGCCCGGCCAGGGCAACTACGCCGCCGCCAACGCCTGGCTCGACGCCCTCGCCCAGCACCGCCGCGTCGCCGGCCTGCCCACCACCGCCCTCGCCTGGGGCCTGTGGGCGCAGGCCAGCACGATGACCGCGCACCTCGGCGCGACCGACCGGGCCCGCGCCGAGCAGTCCGGCGCGCTGACCCTCAGTACCCCCGACGGCCTCGCCCTGTTCGACGCGGCCCTCGCCGACCACCGCGCCCTCCTCGTGCCCGTCCGCCTCGACACCGCCGCCCTGCGAGCCCGCGGCGCGGCCGAACTCCCGTCCCTGCTGCGGACGTTGCTGCGCTCATCGGTGGGCACCCCGGCCCGCCGCACCGCGCAGAGCGCCCAGGCCGCCGACGGGCTCCGCGCCCGCCTCGCCGGGCTCACCGCGGCCGACCGCACCGCGGCGCTGCTCGACCTGGTGAACGGCTGCACCGCCGCCGTCCTCGGCCACTCCCCGGCCGACCAGGTCCACGCCGCGCGCACCTTCCGCGAGCTCGGCCTCGACTCGCTGACCGCCGTCGAACTGCGCAACCGCCTCAACACCGCGACCGGGCTGCGGCTGCCCGCGACCCTGGTCTTCGACCACCCCACCCCCGGGGCGCTCGCCGGGCACCTCGCCGACGGCCTCACCGGCACCGGCACCGGCACGGCGACCGGGGCCGGCACCGTGCTGCAGGCCGCCGACGAGCCGATCGCGATCGTCGGCATGGCCTGCCGCTTCCCCGGCGGCGTCGCCACCCCCGAGGAGCTGTGGACGCTGCTGTCCACCGGCACCGACGCCGTCGCCGCCTTCCCCGCCGACCGCGGCTGGGACCTCGACCGCCTTTACGACGGCATCCCCGACCACCCCGACTCCTCCCGCACCCGCGAGGGCGGCTTCCTCGCCGACGCCGCCGGGTTCGACGCCGCGTTCTTCGGCGTCAGTCCCAACGAGGCCCTCGCGATGGACCCGCAGCAGCGGCTCCTCCTGGAGACCTCGTGGGAGGCCATCGAACGCGCCGGCATCGACCCCGGCACGCTGCGCGGCAGCCGCACCGGCGTGTTCGCCGGCCTGTCCTCCAGCGACTACCTCGACCGGGTCGGCCGCGTCCCCGAGGAGGCCGCGCCGTACGTCAGCACCGGCAACGCCGCGAGCGTGATCTCCGGGCGCGTCGCCTACACCCTCGGTCTGGAGGGCCCGGCCGTCACCGTCGACACCGCGTGCTCCTCGTCCCTGGTGGCGCTCCACCTCGCGATCCGCGCGCTGCGCGGCGGAGAGTGCACGCTCGCCCTCGCGAGCGGCGTCACCGTGATGTCCACGCCGATGATCCCGGTCGACTTCGCCCGCCAGCGCGGCCTGGCCGCCGACGGGCGCTGCAAGCCCTTCGCCGACGCCGCCGACGGCACCGGCTTCTCCGAGGGCGTCGGCGTGCTGCTCGTCGAGCGGCTCTCGGACGCGCGGCGCCTCGGGCACCCGGTGCTCGCCGTCGTGCGCGGCTCCGCCGTCAACCAGGACGGCGCCTCCAACGGGCTCAGCGCCCCGAACGGCCCGTCGCAGCAACGGGTGATCCGGGCCGCGCTGGCCGACGCCGGTCTGACGCCCGCCGAGGTGGACGCCGTCGAGGCGCACGGCACCGGCACCCGCCTCGGCGACCCGATCGAGGCCCAGGCGCTCCTCGCCACCTACGGCCAGGACCGCGAACTCCCGCTCCTCGTCGGCTCGGTGAAGTCCAACCTCGGCCACACCCAGGCCGCCGCCGGGGTCGCCGGGGTGATCAAGACCGTCCTCGCCCTGCGGCACGCCGCCCTCCCGCAGAGCCTCCACATCGACCGGCCCAGCACGCACGTGGACTGGGCGGAGGGCGCCGTCGAGCTGCTGGAAGAGCCCCGCGACTGGCCCGCCACCGGACGGCCCCGCCGCGCCGGCGTCTCCTCCTTCGGCCTCAGCGGCACCAACGCCCATGTGATCCTCGAACAGGCCCCCGAGCCGGCGGCTCCGGTGCCCGCGCCCGAGCGCCCCGCCCTGCCCTGGCTGCTCTCCGCCCGCAGCGCCGAGGCCCTGCGCGGCCAGGCCCGCGCCCTGCTCGACCACCTCGACGCCCCCGACACCGACACCGGCACCGACACCGGCGCCGCCGCGCCGCTCGACCTCGCCCACTCCCTCGCCACCGGCCGCGCCCTGCTGGAGCACCGCGCCGCCGTCGTCGGCACGGACGTCGAGGACCTGCGCGCAGGCCTCGCCGCGCTCGCCGACGGCACGCCCGCCCCGGGCGTCGTCACCGGCCGGCACGCCGCCGGGCGCGACCGCCGGGCCGTCCTCGTCTTTCCCGGCCAGGGCTCCCAGTGGGCCGGCATGGGTGCCGAACTGATCGACGCCTCGCCCGAGTTCGCCGAGCGGATCGCCGCCTGCGAACAGGCCCTCGCCCCCTGGACGGACTGGTCGCTCGGCGCCGTCCTGCGCGGCGAGCCCGACGCACCCCCGCTCGACCGCGTCGACGTCGCCCAGCCCGCCCTCTGGGCCACCATGATCGCGCTCGCCGCCTGCTGGCAGGCCCACGGCGTCACCCCCGCCGCCGTCCTCGGCCACTCCCAGGGCGAGATCGCCGCCGCCTGCGTGGCCGGCGCGCTCTCCCTGGAGGACGGCGCGAAGGTCGTCGCCCTGCGCAGCCAGGCCATCGCCCGCGACCTCTCCGGCCACGGCGGCATGGTGTCCGTGCCGCAGGCCCACGCCGACGTCCTCACCCGCATCGAGCCCTACGGCGGCCGGATCTCGGTGGCCGCCGCCAACGGCCCGGCCGGCGTCGTCGTCTCCGGCGAGCCCGACGCCCTCGACGACCTCCTGGCCGGCTGCGCCCGCGACGGCGTCCGGGCCAAGCGGATCCCCGTCGACTACGCTTCCCACTCCGCCCAGGTCGAGCGGATCGAGGAGACCCTCCGCGCCGAACTCGCCGGGCTGACCACGCGCGGGGCCCGCATCCCGTTCTTCTCCACCGTCACCGCCGACTGGCTCGGCGACACCCCGCTCGACGCCGGGTACTGGTACCGGAACCTGCGGCAGACCGTCCGCCTGGAGGAGTCCGTCCGCGCCCTGCTCGCCCAGGGCCACGACGCCTTCCTCGAATGCAGCCCGCACCCCGTGCTCGCCATGGCCGTCGAGGACACCGCGGCCGACGCGGGCGCCCGGGCCGTCGTGCTCGGCACCGTCCGGCGCGAGGACGGCGGCCCGGCCCGGCTGCTGACCTCCCTCGCCGAGGCCCACGTGCGGGGTGTGCGGATCGACTGGCGGCCCGCCCTCGTCGGTGGCCGGACCGTCGACCTGCCCACCTACGCCTTCCAGCGCCGCCGCTACTGGCTCGCCCAGGACGCCGCCCGCACGGGCGCGCCCCTCGACCCCTGCGGGCTGGACCGCGCCGTCCGCCTCGCGGACACCGACACCGTGCTGCTCACCGGCCGGCTCGGCACCACGACGCACCCGTGGACGGCCGACCACCGGGTGCGCGGCACCGTCGTCGTGCCGGGTACCGCGCTGCTCGACTGGGCCGTGCGGGCCGGCGACGAGGCCGGCTGCCCCACCGTCGCCGAGCTCACCGAGCTCACCCCGCTGACCCTGCCCGAGCACGGCACCGTCGACCTCCAGCTCACCGCGGGACCGGCGGACACCGACGGCCGTCGGGCCTTCACCGTCCACGCCCGCCCGACCGGCGCGCCCGACGACACCCCGTGGACCCGCCACGCCACCGGCACCCTGAGCGGCCGCGCCGCCACCGGCACGCCCCTCACGGACTGGCCGCCACGCGACGCCACGGCGGTGGAGACGGTGGAAGGCGCCGAGTACGGCGAGCGCTTCCGTACCGTCCTGGCGCGCTGGCGGCGCGGCGACGAGCTGTTCGCCGAGGTCGCCCTGCCCGAGGAGCACCGCACCGAGACGGCCGGCTTCCGCGTCCACCCCGGCCTGCTCCAGGCCCTGCTCGCCGCCCTGCCCGCCGCAACCGAACCGGGCGGCACCGAACCGGGCGGCGCCGACCCCGCCCAGCCCGCCGACTGGCGGGGCGTCACCGTCCACGCCACCGGCGCCGCAGCGCTCCGCGTCCGGCTCGCCCCGGCCGTCGACGGCGGCCACACGCTCACCGCCGCCGACGCCGACGGCGCCCCCGTGCTCACCGCCGAGGCCGTCACCGTCCGCCCGATCGCGGCCGAGCACCTCGCTCCGGTGGCCGACCCGCTCTACGCGGTCGACTGGGCCCCGGTCGAGACTCCCGCCGACCGCCGTGACCACCTGGCCGTCCTCGGCGAGGACGACGCGCTCGCCGCCACCCTCGGCGCCCGCGCCTACGCCGACCTCGCCGAACTCACCGCCGCGCTCGACGCCGGCGAGCCCGCACCCGCCACCGTCGTCCACCGCCTCACCGCGGCCGACGACGGCGACCCCGTCACCGCCGCGCACCGTGCCGTCCGGGCCGCCCACGGCCTCGCCCGCGCCT
>NZ_MECK01000284.1 GCF_014596465.1 Streptomyces sp. CBMA123
TGGCGCTCGGACTGGCCGCCGACGCCGGCCGGCTGCTGCCCGGCCCGGCCGCGGGGGACGGCGTGCTGCGGTGGCACGGCGCGCCGGCCGTCGCCGTGATCACCGGCTGCGTCGCGGTGAGCGCGCCGGCGGTGCTGTGGCTCGCCCGGTGGATGAGCCGGTACGGGCTCGGCGACGGGGTCTCGGTGCTGCTGCTGGCCCAGGTCCTCGCCGTGCTGCCGGGCCAACTGTGGGCGGTGGAGCGGGAGTCCGGGCCGGGCAGCTACGCGCTGGTGCTGGCGGCGGCGCTGTTCGGCCTGGTGGCGACGACCGCGCTGGTGACCGCCGGGCGCCAGGGCGCGCGGCGCGTCCCGGTGCAGTACGCGCGGCGCATGATCGGGGTGCGGCGGTCCGGGGGCGGCGAGACCCGCTACCTGCCATTGGTGCTCAGCCACCGGGGGTTCGTCCCGGCGGTGGCGGCCGCCCTGCTGCTCGCCCCCTTCCCGCTGCCCCGGCCGCCGTACCTGGTGCTGCTGTTCACGCTCGCCGCCGTCGGCGCCTGGCTGGCCGTACTGGCCGGGCGGTCGGTGCTCGCCGAGGCCGAGGTGATGAAGCGCGAGGGGGCGTTCATCCCCGGGATCCGGTCCGGCCGGCCGACCGTCGCCTACCTGGCCTACGTGCGCGGGCGGCTCGCCGTCGCGGAGGTGCCCGGCACCGGACTGGTCGCCGTGCTGCCCACGCTCGCCCTGGCCGCCGTCGGCGCGGCGGACGGGTACGGCTTCAGCGGCGCGAGCCTGCTGGTGGCGGCCGGTGCGGCGCTCGGCGCGGTCGGTCCGCTGATGCGGGACGTCCAGTCGGCGCGCTGGGGCCGCGCCGCTAGGCCGGGCGCGTGAGGTGCCCTCAGTGGTGAGCGTAGGAGCGCCTATCATCGCGCCATGGCCACCGCTGAGCTGATCCGCATCGTGTCCCGCTCCTCGCCCATGGCGCTCGCCCAGGTCGACCGGGTCCGCGCCGAACTCGCCGCGCTGCACCCGGGGCTGCGGACCGAGGTGGTGCCGGTCACCACCTCGGGCGACCGCTGGACCGGAGACCTCGCCGACCTCGGCGGCAAGGGCGCGTTCACCAAGGAGGTCGACGCGGCGCTGCTCGCCGGGGAGGCCGACGTCGCCGTGCACTGCCTCAAGGACGTGCCCGCCGACCGCCCGCTGCCCGCCGGCACCGTCTTCGCCGCCCACCTGCGCCGGGACGACATCCGCGACGCCCTCGTCCACCCCGGCGGGCTGACGTTGGCCCAACTCCCGCCCGGCACCCGGATCGGCACCTCCTCCGTCCGCCGCACCGCCCAACTCGCCTCCTCCCACCCGCAGCTGGAGTGCGTCCCGATCCGCGGCAACGCCAACAGCCGGCTCGCCAAGCTGGCGGCCGGGGACGTGGACGCGCTGCTGCTCGCCGTCTCCGGCCTGGAGCGGATCGGCGAGCGGGCCCGGATCACCGAGATCCTCGGCGTCGACGAGATGTGCCCGCCGATCGGCGCCGGCATCCTGGTGCTGCAGTGCCGGGAGGACGACGAGGCCACCATCGAGGCGGTGACCGGCCTCGGCCACCACGACACCTGGCGGGAGGCCGCGGCCGAGCGGATGTTCCTGCACGTGCTGCAGGGCCACTGCAACAGCCCGATCTCCGGCTTCGCCAGGGCCGAGGCGGACGGCCGGCTCTCGCTGCGCGGCCGGGTCTTCACCCCGGACGGCAAGCGGGTGCTGGACGCCCACGAGTGGGCGGGCGTGCTCAGCCCGGAGGACCTCGGCACCTCGGTCGCGCTGGCGCTCAAGCGGCAGGGGGCGCAGGAGCTGATCGCCTCGATCCCGCACTGAGGTTCGGGCACGGGGTGATCTCTTTTCCTCCGCGAACTGTTCCGCCGCGCCTCCAGCTGAGATGATTCCGGCCACGGGGGAAGGCAGTTGACGTCTCGTCAAGCGACGTCGACGAGTGGAACGGTCACGCCGGGGGTGGACGTGGAGGCGCTGAGACCCACCGATCCGACGACGGTCGGCGGCCGCTACCGGCTGCTCGCCCGGCTCGGCAGCGGCGGGATGGGGGTCGTCTACCTGGGGCGCTCGCCCGGCGGGCGCCTGGTCGCGGTCAAGTGCGTGCACTGGGACCTCGCCACCGACCCGAGCTTCCGGCTCCGCTTCACCCAGGAGTTGGAGGCCGCCCGGCGGGTCGGCGGCTTCCACACCGCCCAGGTGGTCGACGCCGACCCGGACGGCGACCCGCCCTGGCTGGTCACCGCTTACATCCCCGGGCCCTCCCTGGAGGCGGCCGTCGCCACCCACGGCCCGCTGCCCGAACCGGTCCTGCGGGTGCTCGGCGCCGGCCTGGCCGAGGCCCTGGAGGCGATCCACGCCGTCGGACTCGTCCACCGCGACCTCAAGCCCTCCAACGTCCTGCTCGCGGACGACGGGCCACGGGTCATCGACTTCGGCATCGCCCGCGCCCTCGACGGCGCCTCGATCACCCGCACCCAGACCGTCATCGGCACCCCCGGCTACATGGCCCCCGAACAGATCGCCGGCGAGCCGCTGACCCCCGCCTGCGACCTCTACAGCCTCGGCCGGGTGCTCTGCCACGCGGCCGGCAGCGACCCGTACGGGGGCGGCGGCAACCCGCAGGTGCTGCTCTACCGGATCATGCACACCGAGCCGGACCTCGCCGACGTGCCCGAGGCGCTGCGCCCGCTGGTCGCCGCCTGCCTGGCCCGCCGCCCGGAGGACCGGCCCACCCCCGCCGAACTGGTGGAGCGGCTCGGGCCGCCCGGGTACGACGGGCCGACCGGCTCCTGGCTGCCGGAGCCACTGCGGGTGAAGCCCGCGGTGCCGGAGGCGCCGCTGGTGGCACCGGTCACGGGGGCCTTCGGGCCGCCCGCTCCGCTGCCGGCGGTGCCGGTGGTGCGGGCGGCGCAGCCCACCAGGGTGCCGACCATGCTCAGCGGGGACCCGTACGCGGTCGCCGGCTGGGCGCCGACCGAGTCGGCCCAGGCCGCCCGGAGCCGTCGGGCCCGGCGGCTGTGGGTGCTGGTGCCGAGCCTGCTGGCGCTGGTCGCGGCGGCGGTGCTGGTGCCGATGTACCTGACCCGCGACAAGGGCAGGACCGGGCTGGACAACGGCGGCTTCGTGGCCGCCAAGGACGACGGCAGCCCGCCGGACTGCGTGACCGGCGGGACGACGTTCAAGGGCGTCGGCGGCACCCCCGAGGCCGCCTACCCCACCGAGGGCCCGCCGCTGACCGTCCCCAGCGGCACCGCGCACCCGCCCGGCCTGGTCGCCCCGGGAGACAAGGACTCCCTGACGCTGGGCCAGTCACTGGAACTCCGCTGGGTCAAGACCGGCTCGACGACCAAGGTCTTCACCAAGCGCGCTGACCAGCCCTGGCAGGAATCCGGTTGGCTCACCACCGCCGAATGCACCTTCAGGCCCACCGAGGCCGGGCTCTACCGCTGGGCCGTGGTCGGCGCCAACACCTCCGCCGACAGCATCGGCAGCGGCTGGAGCGCCCTGCGCTACCTGAACGTGCGGACGGCCCAGAACCAGAGCCCGAACCCGGTCCAGTCCGCGCCCTCGGCCCCGCTCCCGGTCTTCCCGAAGGACCAGCAGGTGGTCCGGGCGGGCCAGCCGGTCGAGCTCAGCTGGGCGACCTCCGGCACCAGCTCCGAGGTGAGCGTCCTGGCCCCGGGCGACAAGGACTGGGAGTCCCTGCCCTGGCAGACCGGGCGGAGCCTGACGTACACGCCGAAGACGCCCGGCATCTACATCTGGATGGTCTCCAGCTCGGGGCCCGGGAACTGCACCGGCGGGCCGACCACCAACGGGGTCTGCGTCAGCGCGGGGAGCGAGCAACGGTACCTGATCGTGCAGTAGCGCGGACCGGACCGCGGGTGCTCAGGAACGCTTGAGGAACCGGAGGTAGAACGCCGTGAACACCAGGACGATCCCGACGTTCACCGCCAGTCGCCCCCAGAAGTGCTGCCGGAACCACAGGACGTCCACGCCGACCACGACGGCCACCATCGCGAGCACGTAGACCACGGCGATCGTCTTGCCTGCCATGCCTCCTTTGTACTCCGCTGTACTCCGCTGTACTCCGCGTGGGTGCACTCCGTTGTACTCCTCTGCTCTGTACTCCTCGCCGTGCACTGCGTGCGGGTCGCCCGGGAAGTGGCCGCGGGGAGAACCGGGCGGGTGTTCGGGGCGTCCGTTGAGGCGTGATCAGTGGGGTGCTCGGCGGGATGCCGAACTTCTGGCCCGGGCTGCTGCTCTCCCTCGTGCCGGCGGCGCTGCTGAACCGGCCGGTGGGGCGGCTGCTGCGGGCCCACTGGGTGGTGGGCTTCCTGCTGCTGCTCGGGCTCGGCGGGGTGGTGGTGGCGACGCTGCTGCCGGAGGCGTTCCAGCTGTCGAGGGACGCCGTACGGCACTGCACGGTGGCGGGTGCCCGGCCGCGCTCGCCGTACGAGCTGCTGCACGTGCGGCACATCGAGCTCAAGCTGGCCACCTACGCACCGGTGGGCTTCGCGGCCGCCCTGGCCGGGACCCGGCGGCGGGCGGCGGTGGCGCTGCTGGGCACGGCCGTGCTGCCGTTCGCGGTGTCGACGCTGCAGTACGCGGTGCCGGTGATCGGGCGGGCCTGCGATGTGCAGGACGTCTGGGACGGCGTGCAGGGCGTCGTGCTGGGGGCGGCGGTGGGCCTGGTGGTCGGGCCGGCGGTACGGGCTCTGCGTTCCCGCGCGGCGGTCTGACCCAGCTGGTCGGAACGCCCTGGGGCCCAGGCCTTGTCAGACACGTCTCAGCGGTCGAGCAGCGGGAACAGCCGGGCCACGGCGGCGACCGGACGGGCCCCGGCGGGCCGGGCACCCGGGTCGGTGTCCCGGTCGCGGTAGCGGGCGAGCAACTGCCGTACGGCGGCGCCGACGGCAATCAGTTCCTCGGGGGTGAGGTGGACGACGGTGCTGAACGCCTCGTCCTGCTGCCACGCGGCCGGGGCCTCGGCGCGCCTGGCGAGCCAGCGCTGGTAGCTCTCGTCCTCCAGGCCCCGCGCCAGTTCGCCGAACCCGTCGTTCGGTGCGGCCGGTCGCTCCCGGGGCAGACGCCACGGCCGGGCCCGCCCGTCGACAGCCGGGGCCTCCTCGATCAGGCCGTACCGGGCGAGTTGGCGCAGGTGGAAGGAGCAGAGCCCGGAACTGTGGCCGAGTCGGGCGGCGGCCTCGGTGGAGGTGAGGGTGCCGCGTTCGGCGAGCAGCTCCAGCAGTGCGGTGCGGACGGCGTGTTCGGGGAGGGCACCGGATCTGACGAGGTCTTCGGTCTCTTCGGTCTCTTCGGTCACTTTGCAAAGTCTGCTACTTTGCAAAGTCGACAGCAAGTCCATCGAAGGGGGACCACCCGTGTCCGAGCTGCGCGATCGTCCGGCCGTCCTGCGGATCACCGAGGTGGGGGAGGAGATCCTCCGCCGCACCTGCCGCCCGGCGACCGAGGAGGACTTCGGCAGCGAGCGACTGGCCCGGCTCATCGACGACATGTTCGCCACCATGTACGTCGCCGACGGCTGCGGCCTCGCCGCCAACCAGGTGGACGTGGACCTGCGGCTGTTCGTCTACGACTGCACCGACGAGGACGGCGTCCGGCACGTCGGGCACGTGCTCAACCCGGTGGTCGAGGAGCAGGAGCCCGGCCGCCGGCTGGCCGAGGACGCCGAGGGCTGCCTGTCCGTACCCGGCGCCAACACCCAACTCGCCCGCCCCGCGCGCGCGGTGGTGCACGGTGTCGACCAGTACGGCGAGCCGGTCACCATCGAGGGCGCCGGCTACTTCGCCCGCTGCCTCCAGCACGAGACCGACCACCTGAACGGCGGGCTCTACCTCGACCGGCTCTCGGCCCGCGACCGCAAGCGGATGATGAAGCAGACCGCCGACCGCCGGGAGAAGGTGTTCGCCGAGCGCGCCGCCAAGGCCGCGAAGCTCGGCTAGGTGCGTGCCCCAACGCCGCTCCGCAGGAAGGGGTTTGAAGACGCTCCCGGGGGTGACGCGGTGACCGAGCCCGCTGAACTCGCCGCCGTCCGTGAGTCCTACGACACCGTCGCCGCCGACTACCTGCGCCTCGTCGTCCCGCCCGAGGGCATGGACCCGGTATCGCGCGCGATGCTCGCCGCCTTCGCGGAGCTGGTCCGGGAGTCGGGCGGCGGCGAGGTCGCCGACCTCGGCTGCGGACCGGGGCGGGTGACGGCGTACCTGGACGGGCTGGGCCTGTCGGCCTTCGGCGGCCGGGCCGTCGTCCCGCCGCCCGGGACCGCCGTGACCCGGGGTGCTCTCCGGGGTGCACCCTGAGGGAAGATCAGGGACCGTCGGGGCGCCGGCCCTGATGATCGGGGCGCGGCTGGTCGGCAGACTCGTCATCGGGCCGGACGTCTCCGGCCCGATGACGACCAGTCTGGAGCCGCAGCGCCGTGAACGCCTCTACCCACCGCACCCGTTGGGCCGTTGTCGCCGCCGCCGGCGCCCTGGCGGTCGCGCTGACGGCCGGCGCGGGCACGCCCGCCCTCGCCGCGACGCCCGGGTCCGCT
>NZ_MECK01000285.1 GCF_014596465.1 Streptomyces sp. CBMA123
AGGGGGAGGCCGGGCCGGCACCGGCCAGGCGCGCCGCCTCGGCGGCGGCCTGCGCGGCGGCGGCCCGGGCCTGGACCACCGCCAGGACGGTGGCGAGCTCCTCGGGGGTCGGCTGCCCGTGCAGCACGTGGATCGGGGACATGGCTGGTTCTCTCCCGAGAGGGGTGGTGCCTACAGGGGGATGTTGCCGTGCTTCTTGGGCGGCAGCACCTCGCGCTTGCCGCGCAGCGCCCGCAGGCCCCGGACGATGTGCCGGCGGGTCTCGCTCGGGGCGATCACCGCGTCGACGTAGCCGCGCTCCGCGGCCAGGTACGGGTTCAGCAGGGTGTCCTCGTACGAGGCGATCAGCTCGGCCCGCTTCTCCTCGACGGTGCCGGCCGCCTCGGCCTCGGCGATCTCCCGGCGGTGCAGGATGTTGACCGCGCCCTGCGCGCCCATCACCGCGATCTGCGCGGTCGGCCAGGCCAGGTTGAGGTCGGCGCCCAGGTGCTTGGAGCCCATCACGTCGTACGCGCCGCCGAAGGCCTTGCGGGTGATCACGGTGATCAGCGGGACGGTCGCCTCGGCGTAGGCGTAGATCAGCTTGGCGCCGCGGCGGATGATGCCGTCCCACTCCTGCTCGGTGCCGGGCAGGAAGCCGGGCACGTCCACGAAGGTCAGCACCGGGATGTTGAAGGAGTCGCAGGTGCGGATGAAGCGCGCGGCCTTCTCACTGGCGTTGATGTCCAGGCAACCGGCCAGGTCCATCGGCTGGTTGCCGACGATGCCGACCGCGTGGCCCTCGACCCGGCCGAAGCCGGTGATGATGTTGCCCGCGTACAGCGGCTGGGTCTCCAGGAACTCGCCGTCGTCGACGATGTGCTCGATGACCTTGTGCATGTCGTACGGCTGGTTCGCCGAGTCCGGCACGATGGCGTCGAGTTCGAGGTCCTCGTCGGTGACCGTGAGGTCCGCCTGCTCGGGGTAGGACGGCGGGTCGCTCAGGTTGTTGGAGGGCAGGTACGACAGCAGGCTCTTGACGTACTCGATCGCCTCCTTCTCGTCCGTGGCGAGGTAGTGGGCGTTGCCGGACTTGGTGTTGTGGGTGCGGGCGCCGCCAAGCTCCTCCATGCCGACGTCCTCGCCGGTCACCGTCTTGATCACGTCCGGGCCGGTGATGAACATGTGCGAGGTCTGGTCGGCCATCACCACGAAGTCGGTGATCGCGGGGGAGTAGACCGCGCCGCCCGCGCAGGGGCCCATGATCAGCGAGATCTGCGGGATGACGCCCGAGGCGTGCACGTTGCGGCGGAAGATCTCGCCGTACAGGCCGAGCGAGACCACGCCCTCCTGGATCCGGGCGCCGCCGGAGTCGTTGATGCCGATGACCGGGCAGCCGGTCTTCAGCGCGAAGTCCATCACCTTGACGATCTTCTCGCCGAAGACCTCGCCGAGCGAGCCGCCGAAGACGGTGAAGTCCTGGGCGAAGACGGCGACCTGACGGCCGTCGACGGTGCCGTAGCCGGTCACCACGCCGTCGCCGTACGGGCGGTTCCGCTCCTGCCCGAAGTTGGTCGAGCGGTGCCGGGCGAACTCGTCGAACTCGACGAAGGAGTCGTCGTCCAGCAGCTCCACGACCCGCTCGCGCGCGGTCTGCTTGCCCTTGGCGTGTTGCTTCTCCACGGCCTTGGACGAGCCGGAGTGCACCGCCTCGTCCAGCCTGCGCCGCAGGTCGGCGAGCTTGCCGGCGGTGGTGTGGGGGTCGTACGGCGCCTCGGTCATGCGGTGGCTCTCCCTGATCATCGGCCGCGACCTGTTCGAGTGCGCGCGGGCCGGGATCGGGGGCTCGCGCACGAGGGCAGGGCGGCGCTGCGAACTACCGCTGCGTAGCGTAGCCAGCGCGAAGGGCGATGTGGCACGTCCTGGCGTTATGGCCATCGACACAGTGTGTCAACGAGCGTTCTGCGGGACGATGGGGCGGAATGCGCCTCTGCGGTCCGTCCTGCCACGGGCCCGGGCTGGTTCTAGGGTGGCCACCATGACCGCACCCGAGACCCCCCGCCGCAGCGGACTGCGCGGCTTCGGCCGTACCGGACCCTCCCCCTGGACCGACCTGGACCGGCCACCGCTGGACCAGACGGTGCTGCGCCGCGAACTGGTCGTCCCGGGCGGGCTCTGGACCTCGCTGGACGTCGTCGCCGAGACCGGCTCGACCAACAGCGACCTCGCCGAACGGGCCCGCTCCGGCGCCCCGCAGGGCGCGGTGCTGGTCGCCGAGGCGCAGAGCGCCGCCCGCGGCCGGCTGGACCGGCAGTGGACCGCCCCGGCCCGCTCCGGACTGTTCACGTCCTTCCTGCTGCGCCCCGAGGAGGTGCCGGTCGAGCGGTACGGCTGGCTGCCGATCCTGGTCGGGGTGGCCGTCGCCAGCACCCTCGACCGGGTGGCCGGGGTCGAGGTCGGGCTGAAGTGGCCCAACGACCTCCAGGTGGAGATCGACGGCGCGGAGCGCAAGCTCGGCGGCATTCTCACCGAGCTGAGCGGCGGCGCGGTGGTGGTCGGGATGGGCCTCAACGTCTCGCTGCGCACCGCGGAGCTGCCCGTCCCCACCGCCGCCTCGCTCGCGCTGGCCGGCGCCGGCACCACCGACCGCTCCGTCCTGCTGCGCGCCCTGCTGCGCGAGTTCGCCGAGCTGTACCGCGAGTGGACGGCCGCCGCCGGGGACCCGCACGCCAGTGACCTGCTGCGCGCGTACGTGGACCGCTGCAGCACGCTCGGCCGCCGGGTGAAGGTGAACCTGCCCGGCGACCGCGAACTGGTCGGCGAGGCGGTGGCGATCGACGGGGACGGCCGGCTGGTGGTGCGCACCGCCGACGGCGCACGCCGGGCGGTCGGCGCGGGGGACGTGGTCCACGTCCGCCCCGAGCCGCGCTGAACGGCAGTCTTCACCTCTCCTTGACTCGGGCGGATGCTCCGGATCACGTGATTCCGTGCGAACATTCCACCTGGCAGATGTGAGGCGCGCCACTGTCCGCCCGGGTGGCGGGCGGTGCGCCCGGACAGGTAGGAAACGAGGCAAGTGCGGCAACCGCACGGGGACGGACCGGTGGCAGAGGACGGCAGCGGCGAGACGACGGGCAGCCACGACCCCACGGTCGCGCTCGAACTGGAACGCCTGATCCTGGACGCGCCACGCCGCTACACCCCGTACCAGGCCGCGCGCGCTGCCGACGTCCCGATGGAGCTGGCCACCCGCTTCTGGCGGGCCATGGGCTTCCCCGACATCGGCCAGTCCCGGGCCCTCACCGACGGCGACGTGATCGCGCTGCGGCGCCTCGCCGGCCTGGTCGAGTCCGGGCTGCTCAGCGAGTCGATGGCGATCCAGGTGGCCCGCTCCACCGGTCAGACCACGGCCCGGCTGGCCGGCTGGCAGATGGACACCTTCCTGGAGAACCTCACCCAGGCCGTCGAGCCCGGCCTCACCCGCGCCGACGTCGCCTACCCGCTGGTCGAGCTGCTGCTGCCGGAACTGGAGCAGTTCCTGGTGTACGTCTGGCGGCGCCAGCTGGCCGCCGTCACCGGCCGGGTGGTGCAGGCCGCCGAGGACAACGAGATCACCAGTGGCCGGCTCGCGGTCGGCTTCGCGGACCTGGTCGGCTTCACCCGGCTGTCCCGGCGGCTGGAGGAGGAGGAACTCGGCGAGCTGGTCGAGACCTTCGAGAACACCTGTTCCGACCTGATCGCCGGACAGGGCGGCCGGGTGATCAAGACCCTCGGCGACGAGATCCTCTACGTCTCCGAGGATCCGGCCACCGCCGCCGAGATCGCGCTCAGCCTGATCGACGCGCTCGCCGAGGACGAGACCATCCCGGCGCTGCGGGTCGGCATGGCCTTCGGGACGGTCACCCAGCGGATGGGCGACGTCTTCGGCACCACGGTCAACCTGGCCAGCCGGCTCACCTCGATCGCGCCCAAGGACGCGGTGCTGATCGACGGCGAGTTCGCCGCGGCGCTGGAGCAGAACGGCAGCGTCGCCCCCGCCGACTCGGAGGGGCCTGGCCTGGCGGAGGCACTGTCGGTGGCGGCCGGGATGCCGGCCTCCGGGCTGCCGGTGCCGGGGCCGGACGCGGGTGCGCGGTTCCACCTGCAGCCGATGTGGCGCCGGCCGGTGCGCGGGCTGGGACTGGTGGAGCCGTGGCTGCTCTCGCGGCGGATGAAGGCGGAGTAGCCGCCGGGGGCGCCGGGTCTTCGGCGCCGGGCCGCTCGGATGGGTGCCGAACGGTTGAAGACCGTACGGTCGGCTGCGGGTCCGTCCGGGCAAACGGGGCATAACCGAACGAACTCGCCATAGTCTTGGTGCAAGCGGCCGGACGGGTGCGGCCGACCGGTGGGGGTCCGGCAGGACCGGGCACAGGGAGCGAGGCGATCCGGTGAGCAGTGAGGCGATCATGACGGACCGCGGCTGCGACTGCGAAGGACCGCACCACTGCGACCCGCTGCCCGACCTGCGACTGCAGTCGGTGGTCGAACTCGCCCAGGACATGGCCGGGGCGCTCACCCCGCTGGAGGCCGTCCGGGCCGCCGCCACCCGGGCCACCGAGGCGCTCGGCGCCACCATGGCCGCCGTCTCGGTCTGGGACCGCGAATCCGGCCGGCTGCGGGTACTGGTCAACCACGGCGAACTCGCGCCCGGCGAGGAGGAACTGCCGGAGAACGAGTCGTACCCCGTCGCGGACTTCCCGGAGATCGTCACCTACCTGGAGGAGCGCTGGACCACCGGGCGCCTGCCCCGCGCCTGGCTGCAGACCGCCGAGAACGCCGAACCGCACACCGGGCACAACCACCCGACCGCCGGCGCGTACTGCCAGGAACGCGCCGCCGCGCTGCGCCGGCGCGGCCGGGCCTGCTGCGTGGTCGCGCCGATCGTGCTGCACGGACAGGCCTGGGGCGAGCTCTACCTCGCCCGGTCCACCGGCATGCCCGCCTTCACCGACGCCGACGCCGACTACGCGACCCTGCTCGCCGCCCAGATCTCGGCCGGCCTCGCCCAGACCGAACGCCTCGCCGACCTGCGCAGACTCGCCTTCTCCGACCCGCTCACCGGCCTCGCCAACCGGCGCGCCGTCGACGCCCGGCTGGAGAGCGCGCTGGAGGCCCACAACCGGGACAACACCGTCGTCTCGCTGGTGGTCTGCGACGTCAACGGCCTCAAGCGGGTCAACGACCAGCTCGGCCACGAGATGGGCGACCGGCTCCTCGAACGCTTCGCCCACCAGCTCTCACTGGCCGCCGCCAAACTGCCCGGCAGCCTCGCCGCCCGGCTCGGCGGCGACGAGTTCTGCCTGCTCGCGGAGGGCCAGAAGGCCGACGAGGTGGTCGCCGTCGCCGAGGAACTGTGTGCGCGGGCCCTCGCGCTCGCCGAGGGCGAGGGGGTCGCCTGCGGTGTCGCCTCCACCGGGGACTCCATCGGGCCGGTCACCACCCCCGACCGGCTCTTCCGGCTCGCCGACGCCGCCCAGTACCGGGCCAAGGCCGCCCGCGCCGCCCACCCCGTCGTCGCCGGACGCAGCCACGGCCCCGGCTTCTCACCCGACCCCACCGTGCTGCTCGCCGACGCCGCCGACCCGCACCACCGCGCCGACGGGCGCCGCGGGCCCGCCGGCCGGGCCGGCACCGGCGACCGGCGGCGGTTCCGCGGCGCCGCCCACAGCGCCGACCCGGGACAGCTGCTCACCGCCGTCCTCGCCGCCCTCGACCAGGCCGCGGCCGCCCGCGCCGTCCACCCGGCCGACACCCTCGGCAAGCTGGTGGTCGTCGCCGAGACCTCCGCCCGGCTGGTCGACGCGGTCGGCTGGTGGGTCTCGTACGTCCCGCCCGGCTCCCAGCTGATGCGCACCGCCCAGCACGCCGTCTACCGGATGACCAGCGGCCCCAGCAGCAGCCGCGCCGAGACCCAGCGCGCCCAGATCGAGGCCCCCGACGCCGTCTTCGACCTCCGCCACTACCCGATGACCCGCCGCGCCGTCCGCGGCGGCGCCTTCTCGCTGCGCGCGGGCGCGGCGGGCAACGACCCGGCGGAGGAGGCGATGCTCGTGGTCTCCGGCTACCGGGGCATGGTCGCGGCGGGCGGGCAGAACGCGGCGGGCGGGTGGCTGGTCGAACTCTTCGCGGACGACGCCACCCTGCCACTCGGCCAGGTCACCTACGCGATGCGGGCCTTGGTGGCGGTCGCGCTGGCGGGGGCGGCTTCGCCGCCGGTGATGTGAGGCGGGACGGAGGGCGGGCCGGCTGGTGAGGAGTGCCGGTTCGGCGGGAGCGGGAGCGGGGTCGAGTGCGGGTCGAGGCCGGGGTCGGGGCCGGCGGAGGGTCTCGGGCCGGTGATGTGTGCCGGTTCGGTGACCGGGGCGTCGCGGGTGGGTCGCGGTCGGGCGGGCGGGGTGCAGGGGCGGGGCGGGGTGGTGGGAAGGTGACGGGGGCGGATCGGGGAGCGGGGGTCGGCGGTGGCTGGACGGCTGGTGGGCGCGGCGGTGGCCGGGGTGCTGCTGCTCGGCGGCGGGGTGGTGGCGGCAGGCCCGGCGGCGGC
>NZ_MECK01000286.1 GCF_014596465.1 Streptomyces sp. CBMA123
GTGCTCGGCGGGGGCGGCCCGTCCGGCGCCGCGCCGGCCGCCGCGACCGCCGCACCGCGGACCGCGCCGCAGGCCGTCCAGCAGACCCAGGACCAGTCCGACACCTGCGACATCTACAGCAGCGTGCCGCCGAGTTCGGCCGACGGCCCGGCGGTGAAGGCCATCAAGGCCAAGCGCAGCCTGGTGATCGGCGTGGACCAGAACAGCTACCGCTGGGGCGCCCGCAACCCCAACACCGGCCAGATCGAGGGCTTCGACATCGACCTCGCCCGGGCGATCGGCACCGCCATCATGGGCGACCCGGACAAGGTGGTGCTCAAGCCGGTGGCCACCGCCGACCGGGTCGACGCGGTGCAGAAGGGCCGGGTCGACCTGATCGTCCGCACCATGACCGTCAACTGCAAGCGGATGCAGGACGTCGCCTTCTCCAAGCCGTACTTCAGCATCTCCCAGCGGGTGCTGGTGCCGAAGACCTCCCAGGCGAAGAACCTGGACGAGGCGATCGCCGGCAAGAACGTCTGTGTCGCCAAGGGGTCGACGGCCGCCGACGTCATGGACCCGGCCAAGGGCGCCAAGAAGGACGCCAAGGCGCAGCTGACGGTCGTCGAGAACCAGCTGGACTGCCTGGTCCTGATGCAGCTCGGCAAGGTCGACGCCACCATGACCGACGACGGCCTGGCGGCCGGCCAGGCCGCCCAGGACCAGACCGTGCGGATCGTGGACGGCGACGTGCAGCCGGAGGTGATCGGCGTCGCCATGCTCAGGACCAGCCCGGACCTCACCGCGCGGGTCAACCAGGTGCTGGCCGACTACCACGCCAACGGCGACTGGGGGCGCAGCTACGACCGCTGGCTGAAGCCGTACATGCTGAACGACGCCGAGCACTACTGGCCCGTCCCGCACTGAACGGCCGGACGCCGCACGGGCACCACCGGCGGCACCACAGGCGGCACGACGGGCGGCGCATCGGGTACGGAGCGGTGCGGACGCGGAACGGATGCGGGATCGGACCCGGGAACGTGCGCGGTGCGGACACGGTGCGTTGACGCCGTCTTGACGCCCCGCGCCCGCACCGCCCGACCGGCCACCGGCTAGGGTTCGGGACGATCACCACGGGGAGACCGGTGGTGGGCACGGGGGATGTCGTGGGCCGCACGTCGTACGCGATGGCGGCGCACGCGAGGGAAGGAAGGACACCGCGGTGGCGGCATCGGCTGGCCCGGTACTGAGCCGGGAGGAGGTGGACCGCGCGCTCGCGCGCCTCGGCGCGGAGCGGGACGCGGTCGAGTCGGCGCTGCTCGCCCTGCAGGACCACCCGGGCCTGCGGCTGCTGGACGGCGCCGAGCTGTCCGGTCGCACCCTGGAGCGCTGGTCGGTCGCCGGCAAGGGCCTGCCGCTGCTCTGGGCGCTGTTCGACCGCTACTCCGAGGCGCTCGCCTCGGCGCGCGCCGTCCGGGCCCGCAAGGCCAAGCCCGGCGGCCCAGAACTCGCCGAACTGAGCGAGCTGCTGACCGGCGACGCGGTGACCGTCCCCGGCGGCGCGCTGCCGGACGGGCCGCAACTGCTGGGCGCGCCCGCCAAGCTGGTCGAGCGGATCAGCCTGGACGCGCTGATGGCCCGGATGAACTCCTGGTACGCCACCGTGCTGGAGGTCGTCAGCGCCGCCGACGCGGTCTGGTCGGCGCTGCCCGCCCGGATCGACCTGCTGCTCGCCGAACTGCACCGGGTGCGGACGCTGGCCGCCTCGCTCGGCGTGCGCACCGGCGGCCACCCGCTGGGCGACGACCTGGCCGGCCTCGAACACGACCTCACCGAACTGCGCACCGAGGTCCGCGAGGACCCGCTGGCGCTGTGGCGCCCCGCCAGGGTGCCCGCCCAGCGCGGCACCGTGCCCGACGGCGAGGCGTTCGCGTCCCCCGCCGGAGTGGTCGACACCGAGCGCTTCGACCGGGCCGGGCGGGCGCTGGACGGCGTCCGGCTGGAGCTGGAGAACCTGCTGCGGCTGCGCGACGACGCCGAGGAGCGGCTGCAGGGCGTCGGCGACCTGCTCCAGCGGGCCGACGCCACCCTCGCCGAGGCCCGCCGGGCCCGCGGCGAGGTGCTGGCGAAGATAGCGGCCAGCGACGTCCCCGCGGTTCCCGGCCCGGCCTCGGCGCTGCGCGAACGGATCGTCACCGCCCTGGACCTGCGCCAGGCCGGGCAGTGGGGCCGCCTGGCGCCGCTGCTGGACACCCTGGAGGACGCCGCCGCCAAGGAGCTGGCCCGGGCCCGGCACTCGCTCACCGAGGTCACCCAGCCGCTGGCCGTCCGGGCCGAACTGCGCGGCCGGCTGGACGCCTACAAGGCGATGGCGGCCCGGATGCGGGTCGCCGAGGACCCGGAAGTGATCGAACGGTACGAGAAGGCGCGCTGGCTGCTGTGGAGCGCGCCCTGCGACCTGCGGGCGGCGGCCGCCGCGGTGGCCCGCTTCCAGCAGTCGCTGCGCCCGGCCCAGAGCGAGGCCGCGGAGGGCGCACAGGCACACGGGACGGCCGGCCAGACGCCGGTCGACGGACAGGTTCAGGGGGGCTGAGGTTGATGGGCGAGACGTGCGTACGGCCGGAGTGCTCCGGCAGCGGCCGGATCGACGCCGACGGCTACTGCGACGAGTGCGGGCTGACCCCGGTGGGGACCACGACGGTCACCCCGGCGGCCTCCGGCGGGTCCGCCTCGGCGCCGCCGACCGCCGCCGGGCCCGGCTCGCCGTGCCCGCGGGACTGCTCCGGCGGCATCGACGCGGACGGCTACTGCGACGAGTGCGGACTGACCCCGCCCGGCGCGGACACCGGCATGACCCAGCCCCACGTGCCGTCCGCGCGGGTCGCCCCGGACTCCGCCCGCAGCGGCTCGATCCGCTCGCTGTCGGCCCGCACCGGCTCCGCCCGCTCGATGTCCGGCCGCTCCCGCTCGCACCGCTCGACCCGCACCGGCAGCAGCCGCTCGGTCTCGGTGCGCTCCACCCGCGGCAGCGTCAGCGCCGGCACCCGCAACCGGCTGGGCGCCGGGCTGGTCACCGTGCCGACCGTGGAGACGGCCGACCCGGCGCAGGCGGTGCTGGCCAACCCCGAGGTGCCCGAGCGCAAGCGGTACTGCTCCAAGTGCGAGGCCCCGGTGGGCCGGGAGAAGAACGGCCAGCCGGGCCGCCCGGACGGCTTCTGCACCAAGTGCGGCACGCCGTACTCCTTCACCCCCAAGCTGCGCCGCGGCGACCTGGTCGGCGGGCAGTACGAGGTGGTGGGCTGCCTCGCCCACGGCGGGCTCGGCTGGATCTACCTGGCGGTGGACCGGCGGGTCAACGACAAGTGGGTGGTGCTCAAGGGCCTGCTGGACACCGGGGACGAGGACGCGCTGGCCGCGGCCGTCGCCGAGCGGCGCTTCCTGGCCGAGGTGGACCACCCGAACATCGTCCGGATCATCAACTTCGCCGAGCACCCGGACCTGCGCACCGGCTCCACCGACGGCTACATCGTGATGGAGTTCGTCGGCGGCAAGTCGCTCAAGGACATCGCCAACGAGCGCCGCACCCCGGACGGCCGGCGCGAGCCGCTGCCGGTCGAGCAGGCGATCGCGTACGCGCTGGAGGCGCTGCCGGCGCTCGGCTACCTGCACAGCCGGGGCCTGATCTACTGCGACTTCAAGATCGACAACGTGATCCAGAGCGGCGACACGCTCAAGATCATCGACATGGGCGCGGTCCGCCGCTTCGACGACGACAGCGCGATCTACGGCACCATCGGCTACCAGGCCCCGGAGATCGCCACCGACGGCCCCTCCCCCGCCTCCGACCTCTACACGGTGGCCCGCACCCTCGCGGTGCTCACCTTCGACTTCCAGGGCTACAGCAGCACCTACCGGGACTCGCTGCCCGGCCCCGAGGATGTCGCGGTCTTCGCGGAGTACGAGTCGTACTACCGCTTCCTGGTCCGCGCCACCGACCCGGACCCGGCCCGCCGGTTCTCCTCCGCCGAGGAGATGGCCGACCAGCTCACCGGCGTGCTGCGGGAGATCCTGGCCCTCCAGGACGAGCGCCCCCGGCCTGCGCCGTCCACCCTGTTCGGCCCCGAACTGCGCGTCGTGGACACCGAGTTGGTACTGCCCACCGACCGGCCCGGACAGCTCCGGGTGGCCGCCCTGGACCCGTCCGCCGCCGCCCTGGCCCTGCCCGTCCCCCGGGTCGACCCGAGCGACCCCAACGCCGGCTTCCTCGCCACCCTGCTCGCCACCGACCCCGAGGAGGCGCTCGCCGCCCTCGGCGGCGCCCCCGCCGTCTCGGTCGAGAGCCGGCTGCGCAAACTGCGCGCCCTGCTCGAACTCGGCCGCCACGGCATGGCCGTGAAGGAATTCGGCGAGCTGGAGCGGGACCACCCGGACGACTGGCGGGTGGTCTGGTACCGCGGCCTGGTCGCCCTGGTCGGCGCCGCCGCCGAAGGGGAGAAGCGGGGGAGCGACGAAGGAGCGACGGAGCGCCGACCGTCGGCGTCGGGTCAGGAGCGCCCGGAGGCGAGCGGGCGAGCAACAGCCGATCTCCGGGCCGCCGCCGAAGCCTTCGACGCCGTCTACGACGCCTTCCCCGGCGAGGCCGCGCCCAAGCTCGCCCTCGCCATCTGCGCCGAACTGCTCGGCAACGGCGGCGACGCGGCCGAGTTCTACCGGCTCGTCTGGACCACCGACCACGCCTACCTCAGCGCCGGCTTCGGCCTGGCCCGGGTCCGCCTCGCCGAGAACGACCGGCCCGGGGCGGTGCGGGTGCTGGAGTCCGTCCCAACCACCTCCAGCCAGTACACCGCCGCCCGGATCGCCGCCGTCCGCGCCCGGCTGCGCGAACGGGCCGCCACCGACCCGCTCGCCACCGACCTCGCCGCTGGCTCCGACCAACTGACCGCGCTGCGACTGGACGACCGCCGCCGCGAGGAGCTCTCCGTCGAGGTGCTCGGCGCGGCCCTCGGCTGGGTCGACGCCGGCTCGGCCGGCGCCCCGCAGGGCGCCGACCTGGTGGTATTGGGACGTCCCGCCGTCGAGCGGGAACTGCGCTTCGCCCTGGAACAGTCCTACCGGGTACTCGCCCGGTTGGCCGACCGGGCCGAGACCAGGATCGAGATGGTGGAACGGGCCAACCGGGCCCGCCCCAGGACGTGGGTGTAACCGATGCCGCAGCAGACCGAGTGCCCGAGCTGTTCCGAGCCGATGGACCGTGAGGACGCCTACTGCGGGCGTTGCGGGGCCGGCCGGGACGGTCGGGCGGCCCCGGGCGCGATGCCCGCCAGCTGGGCCGCCGCCCGTGCTGAGGCCGTCCCGCCGCAGCGCGGGCCGGTCTGCGTGCACTGCGGGCGGCCGCAGGTCACCGAGGACGGCTACTGCGAGGGCTGCGGCAGCGCCCAGCCGCGCCCGCGCGACCACATGGAGAAGGCCCTCGGGGGCGTGGCCGGGGTCAGCGACCGCGGCGTGCGCCACCACCGCAACGAGGACTCCTTCACCGTCGCCGCCACCTCGCTGCCCGGCGGGGAGCCGGTCGTGGTCGCCGTGGTGTGCGACGGCGTCTCCTCCTCCGACCGCCCCGACGAGGCCTCCGAGACCGCCGTCGACGCCGCCTCGGAGTCCCTGCTGACCTCCCTGGAGGCCGGCCGGGACCCGGACGAGGCGATGCGCGCCGCGATCGCCGACGCCGCCAAGGCCGTCGCCGACCTCGCCACCGACGGCGCCGGCCCGACCCGCCCGGACCTCAACGCCCCCGCCTGCACCTACGTCAGCGCCATAGCGGCGAACGGCCGGGTCACCATCGGCTGGGTGGGCGACACCCGGGCGTACTGGATCCCGGACGACCGCTCCGGCGCCGAACCCTTCCGGCTCACCCAGGACGACTCCTGGGCGGCCCGGATGGTCGAGGCCGGGCTGATGAGCGAGGCCGAGGCGTACGCCGACCCGCGCGCCCACGCGATCACCGGCTGGCTCGGCGCCGACGCCGAGGAGGTCGTGCCGCACACCCTCGACTTCACCCCGCACGTCCCCGGAGTGCTGCTGATCTGCACCGACGGGCTGTGGAACTACGCCGAGGCGGCCACCGACCTGGCCTACTTCGTCCGACCGGACGCCCGCACCGAACCGCTCGCCGCGGCGCAGACCCTGGTGAAGTTCGCGGTCGCCGCCGGCGGGCACGACAACATCACCGTCGCGGTGTTGCCGATCGAGCCGTCCGCCGCCGCGCTGGCGGAGATCGAGGAGACTCCCACCGCGCTGGACCTGAAGGTGATCACCCCGGCGCAGGCCCAGGCCGTCCGCGCGGGCGCCCCCACAGGCGCTCCGTCCGGATTTCCGGCCGGCGCCCCCGGGGACGACGAGGACCACGACCCGACCCTGCCGGACCTCCCGGTGATCGGCTCCCCCGCCGCCCCGCTGCCCCCGGCACCGCCGCCGAACTCGCAGACGCGATGACCAGGGCGATCAAGCGGATCCGCCGACAGACCGGCTGGCGGCTGGAGCCGTACGGCATCACCCCCGGCCAGGCCCGG
>NZ_MECK01000287.1 GCF_014596465.1 Streptomyces sp. CBMA123
TCGGTCGCGCAGGTGCGGACGCTGCTCGGCGAGACCGCGGAGGAGGCCCCGGTCTCGGCCGGGACCGCTGGCGCCGACGCCCCCGTCGAGGAGGCCGGGCCGGGGTTCGTCCGGCTCCAGCAGGCGCCGTCGCCGGAGGCCAACCGGCCCGCGCTGGTGCCGCGTTCGACGCGCGAGGAGGTCCGGAGCCTCGCCTCGCGACGGCCGTCGCCCTCCCGCCGACTGCGCCGGATGCACCCCCAGGCCGACCCGACCGGGCAGGAGGCGACCGCACGGGAGACGGCCGCGACCGACCCGGCCGGAGCGGGGCCACAGAGTGCCGGACGGGTAAGTGAACCGGGCGGTGCAACGGGGGCGTCCGCCGATCGCACGCCCCCGGCGGACGCCCGGGCCGTGACGGAGGCCCGGGCCGTGACGGAGGCCCGGGCCGTGACGGACGCCCGCGCTGTCGCCGGGGCCGGATCCCCGGCGTTCGGGGGCCACGCATCCCGGACCGACGTGTCCTGGACCGAAGCACCCCCGGCCGACGTGTCCTGGACCGGCGCGGCCCGGGCCGAACCGCCGCTCGGCATCCTGATCGGCGGCAGCCCGGTCCAGCCGGAGGCCGTCGGCCGCCCGGAGGAGCGGACGCCGGTCCGGGTGGCCGCGGAGCCGATCCGGGTCGGGCGCGGCACCAGCCTGGTCGTGCTGCCGTCCTGGCGTCCCGCCATCGCGGTCTCGGTGTCGACCGAACAACTGGTCACCGAGACCGGGCTCACCGTCGAGCAACTCGCCGACGCCCGGCTGACGGTGCGGATGAACCCCTGGGCGCTGCACGACCGGGAGCTGGACCTGCACGGCTGGGCACCCGGTCCGGCCGGGCCGACCGGCCGGGCGCCCCGCCGCGGCGGGCGCGGCCCGGGCTAGCGGGCGTTCGGGAGGTAACCGAGGTCGACGGGCACCGGAGGGCGCCCGTCGACCGCCCAGCCCGCGCGGACGGATTCCAGCAACTCCGGCAGCCGGGGCGGCCAGAGGGCGTCGGCGTGCTCGTCGGCGAGGTCGGCCTCGGTCCACCAGCGCCAGTCGAGGATCCGGTCCTGGGCGTGCACCGCGCTGACGTCGCCGACCGGGCCGCGGTGCGGTCCGGTGGTGAGGAAGATGTGCTCGTGCTGGCGGACCGGGGTGCCGTGCCAGGTGAAGTCGTGCTCCCAGGTGCAGAGCAGCGGGCCCGGTTCGAGGTCGGTCCAGCCGGTCTCCTCCCACAGCTCGCGCCGGGCGCCGGCCTGCGGGGTCTCGCCCGGTTCCAGTCCGCCGCCGGGCATGGTCCAGTGGACGCCGACCTCGTCGTTGTCCGAACGGAGCAGGAACACCGAGCCGTTCCCGTCCAGGACCACCGTGCGGGCGGCCTGGCGGGGAACGCGGGTACGCGGTCGCAGCAGTCTTCGCATCGGGACACTCTGACAGCGCCCGGACCGGGCGTCGACCGGATTCACCGCCCCGGAAGCCCAGTTGAGCCCGCCCCCAGCACCGGACCGCCGCCGAGCGGCAGCCGGGGACGGCCCGCCCGCCGTACCCTGACCGCCATGCCCGTACCCTCGATCATCTTCCCCGCCGATCCGCTCAATCCGCGCCGGCCCGATCCGCACTTCACCTGGGAGGCCCGGCTGACAAGGGAGTTGGGCGGCGAGCACCATCTGGTCGACCACGACGCGCTGCTCGCCGGACACGCCGAGGAGGCCGTCCGGCGGGTGCCCCGGGGCAGCGGGCCGCTCTGGTACCGGGGCTGGATGCTCCCCTCCGGCCGGTACGCCGAGTTCGCCGCCGCGCTCGCCGCCCGCGGCGGCAACCTGCTGACCAGTGCGCCCGGATACGCGGCGGCGCACGAACTCCCCGGCTGGTACGGGGTGTTCGAGGGGGCGACCCCGCCCAGCGTGTGGATCCCGTCCGACGGGACGGCGGCGCCCACCCCGGCGGAGCTGGCGGACGCCGCGGCCCGGCTCGGCGGCAGCGGGCCGGCGATCGTCAAGGACTACGTGAAGTCACGCAAGCACGAGTGGCACGAGGCCTGCTACGTACCGGAGTTGGCGGACCTGGCGACCGTCGGCCGGGTGGTCGGGCGGTTCGTCGAGCTGCAGGGTGAGTTCCTGGCCGGCGGGGTGGTGCTGCGGCGGTACGAGGAGTTCGAGCGCACCGACGGACCGGACCGGGACGGCGCCCCGGCCGCAGCCGTCGCGGGCGGCGACGGACGGGCCGTGGAAGCCCGGGTGTGGTGGCTGGACGGCCGGCCGATCATGGTCGGGCCGCATCCGGACGCCCCGCACCAGCGGGTCGAGCCCGACCTCACCGACGTCCCCGCACTGGTGCGAAGACTCGGCTGCCGCTTCGTCACCACCGACCTCGCCAGCCGGGCCGACGGCTCCGGCTGGCGGGTGGTGGAGGTCGGGGACGGACAGGTGAGCGACCTGCCGCGCGGGGTGGACGCCTCGGGCCTGCTGGCCTCGCTGATCGCGGCCTGACGCACGGCGTGCCTGCCCGCCCCCGGTCGAAGGGGCGGGCGGGCACGCGGGCGGTCGGATCAGCCGGCGGCGACCGGCTCGGCCGGTGCCGGGTGGCCGTCCGCGATGAACGCCTGCCAGAGCCGGGCGTACGTCCCGCCCAGGGCGAGCAGTTCGGTGTGGGTGCCGTCCTCGACCACCCGGCCGTGGTCCAGCACGACCACCCGGTCCGCGCGTTCGGCGGTGGTCAGCCGGTGGGCGATGACCAGGGTGGTGCGGCCGCCGCTGAGCCGGTCCGCGGCCTGGTTGACCGCGGCCTCGGTGGCCAGGTCGAGCGCGGCGGTGGCCTCGTCCAGCAGCAGGATGTCCGGGTCGACCAGTTCGGCCCGGGCCAGCGCGATCAGCTGGCGCTGGCCCGCCGAGAGGTTCCGGCCGCGGCCCGCGACCTCGTGGTCGTAGCCGTCGGACAGCCGGACGATCATGTCGTGCGCGCCGACCGCCCGGGCCGCCGCCTCCACCTCGGCCGCCGAGGCGTCCGGCCGGCCGTACGCGATCGCCTCGCGGACCGTGCCCGCGAACAGGTACGCCTCCTGCGGCACCACGCCCAGGCGGTGGCGGTACTCGGCCAGGTCGTAGCGGGTGAGGTCCACCCCGTCCACCCGGACGGTGCCCGCGGTCGCGTCGTAGAACCGCGCGACCAGCTTCACCAGCGTCGACTTGCCCGCGCCCGTCTCGCCGACCAGCGCCACCGTCTGACCGGCGGGGATGTGCAGGTCGACGCCGCTCAGCACCTCCGGCGCGCCGTCCGCGCCGCCGTTGTAGGCGAAGCCGACGCCCTCGAAGCTGATCTCCCCGCGCAGCCCCTCCGGCACCGGGACCGGGTCGGCCGCCTCGGCGGTGGTGGTCGGGGTGCGCAGCAGCTCGCGGATCCGGCCGAGGCCCACCGAGGCCTGCTGGTAGCCGTCGAACACCTGGGACAGCTGGTTGACCGGGGCGAAGAACAGGTCGATGTACAGCAGGTACGCGACCAGCGCGCCGACCGTCAGCGTGCCCGCGTCCACCCGGGCGGCACCCACGATCAGCACCAGTGCGGCGGCCACGCTGGAGAGGAACTGGACGAACGGGAAGTACAGCGATATGTAGAACTGCGCCCGGACCCGGGCCTCGCGGTAGGCGATGCCGCGGGCCACGAAGCGGTCGGTGTTGGTGTCGAGCCGGCGGAACGCCTGGACGATCCGCATGCCGGCCACGTTCTCCTGCAGGTCCGCGTTGACCGTGCTGATCAGGTCGCGGGAGCGCTCGTACTGGTCCTTGGACTTCTTCCGGAACACCAGGGTGGCGATCACCAGCAGCGGCAGTACGGCGAAGACCACCAGGGCCAGGCCGGCGTCGATGATCAGCAGGGCCGCGAAGATCCCGGCGAAGGTCAGCAGGCTGACCACGGCGGTGACCATGCCGGTCTGCAGGAAGGACGTCAGCGAGTCCAGGTCGGTGGTCATCCGGGTCATGATCCGGCCGGTCAGCTCGCGCTCGTAGTAGTCCAGGCCGAGCCGGTTGAGGTGGGCGAAGATCTTGAGCCGGAGGGTGTAGAGCACCCGCTCGCCGGTACGGCCGCTGACCCGGTTCTCGGCGCTCTGCACCAGCCAGTCCAGCAACACCACGACCAGCGCGGTGATCGAGGCCACCGCGACGCCGGACATCAGGCCCTTGCGGACGCCCTCGTCGATGCCGTGCCGGATCAGCACCGGCAGCACCAGCCCGGCCGCCGCGTCGAGGGCGACCAGCAGCAGGGCGATCAGCAGCGGGACGCGGAAGGGGCGCAGCAGCCGGCCCAGGCTGAAGTCGGGGTCACCGGCCTCGGCCTCGGCGCGGGGGACGGCGGGGGCGTCGGTGGCCGGCGGAAGGGCGGCGACCTTGTCCAGCAGATCGGGGTCGGCGGTGCGGGCCGCCTTGGCGAGGGCGGGGGTGGCGAGTGCGGGGGCCGGTCGGCCGGGGTGTTCGGTCCGCTCGCCCTGGTCCGGCTGTTCCGGGCCTTCGGTCCGCTCGGGCTGTTCCGGGTGTTCGGTCCGCTCGGGCTGTTCGAGCTGTTCGGTCCGCTCGCCCTGGCCGTCCAGGAGCTCGGACGCGGGCCGGGGCCCGGGGGTGGGTCCCGCCTCGGGGTCGGTGATCAGGGCCCGGTACTGGGGACATCGGGCTTCGAGTTCCTCGTGTGTGCCGAGGTCCAGCAGCCGGCCCTGGTCCAGCACGGCGATCCGGTCGGCGAGTTGGAGGGTCGAGCGGCGGTGGGCGATCAGCAGGGTGGTGCGGCCGGTCATCACCGAGCGCAGCGCGTCGTGGATCTCCGCCTCGACCTGCGGGTCGACGGCTGAAGTGGCGTCGTCCAGCAGCAGGATCCGGGGGTCGGTGAGGATCGCCCGGGCCAGGGCGATGCGCTGGCGCTGACCGCCGGAGAGGGTCAGCCCCTGCTCGCCGACCTTGGTCTCGTAGCCGTCCGGCAGCGCGCGGACGAACTCGTCGGCCTGGGCGGCGCGCGCGGCGGCGACGATCTGCTCGTCGGTGGCGTCCGGGCGGCCGTAGGCGATGTTGGTGCGGACCGACTCCGAGAACAGGAAGCTCTCCTCGGGCACGATGCCGACCGTCGCGCGGACCGAGTCCAGAGTGAGGTCGCGCAGGTCGTGGCCGAAGAGGCGGACGGCGCCGGCCGCCGGGTCGTAGAAGCGGGGCACCAACTGGGCCACCGTCGACTTGCCGGAGCCGGAGGCCCCCACCAGGGCCAGCGTCTCGCCGGGGGCCAGCTTCAGGCTGAGGCCGTGCAGCACGGGAGCCGGGTGCTCGGGGTCGTAGCGGAACTCGACCCGGTCGAACTCCAGGGCGACGTCGGGGGTGCGGGGGCCGGCCGCGCCGCCGTCCGCAGCCGTGTCCCCGTGGGTGAGGTCCAGGGTGAGCGCGTCCGGGCGCTCCTGGACCAGCGGGCGCTCGTCGATCAGCTGCAGGACGCGCTCGACGCCCGCCCGGGCCTGCTGGCCGACCGTGATGACCATGGTCAGCATCCGCACCGGACCGGTCATCTGCGCGACATAGGTCGAGAAGGCGACGAACGTCCCGAGCGACACCCGCCCGTCGACGGCCAGCCAGCCGCCGAAGGCCAGCACCGCGACCTGGGCGAGGGCCGGGATCACCTGCATCGCCGGGTTGTAGCGGGCGTTGAGGCGTATCGACCGGAGCCGGGCGGCGAACAGGTTGCGGGAGACCCGCTCCAGCTTGTCCCGCTCCTGCGCCTCCTGACCGAATCCCTTCACCACCCGGACGCCACCGATCGCGCCGTCCACCACGCCCGCGACCTCGGCCGCCTCCTGCTGGGCGGCCCAGGTGGCCGGGAACAGGCGCTTGCGGCTGCGCACGCTGACCCACCACAGCGCGGGGGCCATGACCAGGGCGACCAGGGTCAGCGGCGGGGACAGCCAGACCATCACGCCCAGCGACATCACGAACATCAGCAGGTAGCCGGTCATCATCGGCAGCATCGACAGCAGGCCGTTGATCAACTGGAGGTCGGAGGTCGCGCGGCCCACCACCTGGCCGGTGTCCAGGCGGTCCTGGCGGTGACCGTCGAGCCGGCCGAGCGAGCGGAACAGGTCGCTGCGCATGTCGTGCTGGACGTCGAGGGCCAGCTGGCCACCGTAGTAGCGACGGACCTGGGTGCAGCCGAAGACCACGACAGCGGCGAGCAGCAGCAGCACCGCCCATGGCGCCAGCGAACGGGTGTGGGCGACGATGACGTCATCGATGATCAGCTTGGTGACCAGCGGCACCAGCGCGGTGACGGCCATGCCGAGCAGCGAGGCGCCGAAGGCGAGCAGCAGGCTGCGGCGGGACCGCCAGCTGTAGCCGCCCAGGCGGCGCAGCCACCCATCGGCCGGGGCGGCTGTGTCCGGGGCGGTCGTGTCCGGGGTTGCGGCTGCGTCCGGGGTGGCGTCCGCAGTCTGCCCGGCAGCCGTGCCCGGGGCGCCGGCCGTGCTCCGGGCGGCGGTCGGGCCCGGCTC
>NZ_MECK01000288.1 GCF_014596465.1 Streptomyces sp. CBMA123
TTCGGATCGCTCCTCGTCCACCTGGCGCTGACCGCCGCGTCCGCTTCCGAGTTGGAGCGGGGCTGCCCCCGGGAGGCCGTCTCGGAGTGGATCGGGGAGGTGCTGGGCCCCGTGCCCACCCCGGCGCCGCCCCGGGTCACGAACACCAGCCGGGAGGCGGCGGCCCGGTCCTCGGCCAGCCAGTCCTGGATGAGCGCGAGCACCCGCGTGGTGTGGGCGTGAACGGCCTCCGGGACGTCACCGGCCGGGCTGTCCAGCGCGACCAGGACGAGGTCCGGCACCGGGCGCCCGAGGTCCGCGAGCGTGGCGGCCGAGGAGCCCGTGCCGTAGGCGTCCCGTCCGAGCGCCGTGCAGCTCGGCGCCGTGGCGGCGGGCGGCGTGGCCGGGGCGGGCACCCACTCGATCCGGAACAGCGGGTCACGGCCGGCGCGGGCGGCGGCAGTGGCGGTCTGCGGGGCGCGCAGGGCGACCGAGCCGACGGTCAGCACCGCGCCGCCCGCCGGGTCGGTGGCGGTGACGGACACGGTGTCCTCGCCCCCGCCGAGGCGGGCGACGCGCACCCGCAGGGCGGCCGCTCCCCCGGCGTGCAGGGCGACACCCTGCCAGGCCTGGGGCTGCGGCAGCTGCTCCTCGGTGCCGACGCCGATCAGCACGGCGGCGTGCAGGGCGGCGTCGAGCAGGGCCGGGTGGAGGCCGAAGTAGCGGGCGTCCTCACCGGGTTCGCCGTCCAGTTCGACCTCGGCGAACACCTCCTCGCCGCGCAGCCAGGCGGCGCGCAGGCCCCGGAACGCCGGGCCGCGCCCGGGCTCGCGGTAGAAGCCGTCCAGATCGACGGCGAGCGCGCCGGCCGGCGGCCAGGCCGCCTGGGCGTGGTCCGGCAGGTCGCTCTCCTGGGGCACGAGGGTGCCGGTGGCGCAGTGCGTCCACGGCTCGTCGGGAGCGGCGTCGCCGGGGCGGGCGTAGCAGGCCACCGGGCGGGCGCCGGTGTCGTCGGGGGCGCCGACGCGCACCTGCACGACGGGTTCGTCGTCCTCGGCGAGCGGCAGCGGGTCGCCGAGCGTGAGCTCCGCGATCCGGCCGCAGCCGACCTGGTCGCCGGCCCGGACGGCCAGTTCGACGAAGGCGGCGGCGGGGAAGGCCAGGTGGCCGCCGATCCGGTGGTCGAGCAGCCACGGGTGGACGCGCAGGGCGAGGCGGCTGGTGAACAGCACGCCGTCGGTGTCGTCGGCGAGCGGGACGGCGGCGCCGAGCAGCGGGTGCTCGGCCGGGACGAGGCCGACGGAGGTCACGTCGCCGGTGAGGGCGGCCGGGCGCGGCCAGTAGCGGCGGTGGTCGAAGGCGTAGGTGGGCAGGTCGACCCGGCGGGCGCCGGTGCCGGCGAACGGGGCCGCCCAGTCGACCGGAACGCCGGCCGTGTGGAGCACGGCGAGGGCGGTCAGCAGGGAGCGCTCCTCGGCGCGGTCCTTGCGCAGGGCGGCGGCCCGCACGCAGTCCGCCGCGTCGTCCCCGAGGCTCTGCTCGGCGAGGGCGGTGAGGACGCCGTCGGGGCCGAGTTCGAGGAAGGCGGTGGCCCCGGCCTCGCGCAGGGCGCGGATGCCGTCGGCGAAGCGGACGGCCTCGCGGACGTGACGCACCCAGTAGCCGGGGGTGGTGAAGTCCTCGCCGAGGGCGCCGCTGAGGTTGGAGACCAGCGGAATCGAAGGCGCCTGGTAGGTCAGCCCGTTCAGGACCTCGCGGAAGTCCGCCAGCATCGGGTCCATCAGCGGCGAGTGGAAGGCGTGGGACACGCGCAGCCGCGTCGTCCGGCGGTCGGCGAAGTGCTCCTCGATCGCCGCGACGGCCTCCTCCGTCCCCGAGACGACGACCGAACTCGGACCGTTGACGGCGGCGATCGACACGAACTCGTCCAGCAACGGCAGGACTTCGTCCTCCGTCGCCTGCACGGCGAGCATCGCGCCACCCGCCGGAAGCGCCTGCATCAGCCGGCCCCGGGCGGCGACCAGCGCGCAGGCGTCCTCCAGCGAGAACACCCCGGCGACGTGCGCCGCCGCGACCTCACCGATCGAATGGCCCGCGACGAACTCCGGCCGCACGCCCAGCGATTCGACCAGCCGGTACAGCGCCACCTCGACGGCGAACAACCCGGCCTGGGCGTACTCCGTCCGGTTCAGCAGCTCCGCGTCCGAACCCCACACCACCTCGCGCAAGGCCGGGTCGAACTGCGCACAGACCGCATCGAAGGCCTCGGCGAACACCGCGAAGCGGGCATACAACTCCCGTCCCATGCCGAGCCGTTGGGATCCCTGTCCGGAGAAGAGCAGCGTTGTCCTGCACTCGCCGTCGGCGACGCCCCGGGCCACCTCGGCGCCGTCCAGCAGCACCGCCCGGTGCGCGAACCGCGACCGCCCGGCGGCCAGTGAGAGGCCGACGTCGACAGGCGAGGCGTCCAGCCCGGCGAGCCGTGCGAGCTGCGCGTCCAGCGCCGCCTCCGACTTGCCCGCCAGCACCCACGGCACCACGCCCGGCACCACGTCCGGCGCCGCTCCCGCCTCCTCGACCCGATCCATCATGGGAGCCTGCTCGACGATCACGTGCGCGTTGGTGCCGCTGATCCCGAAGGCCGAGACGCCCGCGCGGCGCGGTCGGCCGGTCTCCGGCCACTCCTCGGCCCGCGTGAGCAGCCGGATGTCACCGGCCGTCCAGTCGACGTGCGAGGACGGCGCGTCCACGTGCAGCGTGCGGGGCAGCACGCCGTGCTGCATCGACAGCACGGCCTTGATCACGCCGGCCGCACCGGCGGCGGCCTGGGTGTGGCCGATGTTGGACTTCAACGAGCCGAGCAGCAACGGGCGTTCGCGCTCCTGCCCGTAGGTGGCGAGGAGCGCCTGGGCCTCGATCGGGTCGCCCAGGGTGGTGCCCGTGCCGTGGCCCTCGACGAAGTCGACCTCCGCCGCCGAGAGGCGCGCGTTGGCGAGGGCCTGGCGGATGACGCGCTGCTGGGACGGGCCGTTGGGGGCCGTCAGACCGTTCGAGGCGCCGTCCTGGTTGACGGCCGAGCCGCGCACGACGGCGAGCACCGGATGCCCGTTGCGGCGCGCGTCCGAGAGCCGCTCCAGCACCAGGACGCCCGCGCCCTCGGACCACCCGGTGCCGTCGGCACCGTCCGCGAACGCCTTGCAGCGGCCGTCCGGGGCCAGTCCGCCCTGCCGGGTGAAGCCGGGGAAGCCGAGCGAGGACGACATCACGGTGACGCCGCCGGCCAGCGCCAGCGTGCACTCGCCGCTGCGCAGGGACTGCGAGGCCAGGTGCATCGCCACGAGCGAGGAGGAGCACGCCGTGTCGACGGTGACCGCCGGGCCCTCCAGGCCGAAGGTGTAGGAGATCCGGCCGGAGACCACGCTCGCGGCCAGGCCGGTGCTCGCGTGGCCCTCGATGTCCTCCCTGGCGTTCATGACGAGCGTCAGGTAGTCCTGGCCGCCCGTGCCGACGAAGACGCCGGTCCGGCTGCCGCGCAGCGTCGTCGGGTCGATCCCGGCGCGCTCGACGGCCTCCCAGGACGTCTCCAGCAGGAGCCGCTGCTGCGGGTCCATCGCGAGGGCCTCACGCGGCGAGATGCCGAAGAAGGCCGCGTCGAAGTCGGCCACCCCGTACAGGAAGCCGCCCTTCGCGGTGGCGCTGCGCCCCCGGTCGTCGGGGCCGCCGCCGAGCAGGGTGTCGAGGTCCCAGCCGCGGTCGGTCGGGAAGTCGGAGATGCCCTCGCGGCCCTCGGCGACCAGTGTCCACAGCTCCTCGGGCGTGCCGATCCCGCCGGGCAGGCGGCAGGCCATGCCGACGATCGCGATCGGGTCGTCGGCGGTGGCGGCGGCCGCCGCGGCCGGGGCGAGCGGCTCGTCGTGCCGCCCGAGCACCTCCGCGAGGACGAGTTCGGCGATCGCAGCGGGCGTCGGGTGGTCGAAGACCAGCGTTGCCGGGAGGCGCAGGCCGGTGACGGCGGTCAGGCGGTTGCGCAGTTCGAGTGCCGTGAGGGAGTCGATGCCGAGGTCGTGGAAGTCGCGATCGGCGGCGACGGCCTGCGGCGAGGCGTGGCCGAGGACGGCGGCGGCCTCGGTACGGACGAGGTCCACGACGTGGCGCAGCCGCTCGCTCTCGCGCAGCTCGTGGAGGCGGGCGGCGAGGGCCGTCACGGCGGCGGCGCCGGTGCCGGTGGCGGAGGCGGTGCGGCGCCCTGCGGGCAGGAGGGCGCGGAACATCGTGGGTACCTCGCCGCGCGGGCGGGTGCCGGCGGCCATGCGGCCGGTCGCGACCAGGTACGGCTCGTCGACGGCCATGGCGGCGTCGAGCAGAGCGAGACCGTCCTCCTCGGTGAGGGGCGGGACGCCGGAGGCGCGGATGCGGTGCAGGTCGGCTTCCGAAAGGGTCCCGGTCATGCCGGCCGTCGGCATCCAGGCGCCCCAGCCCAGCGACTGGGCGGGCAGGCCCTGGTGGCGGCGCCGGTGCGCGAGCGCGTCGAGGTAGACGTTGGCCGCCGCGTAGTTGCCCTGACCGGCGCTGCCCATGACGCCCGAGATGGAGGAGAACAGGACGAAGGCCGTGAGGTCCTGGTCCTTGGTCAGCTCGTGCAGGTTCCAGGCGGCATCGACCTTGGGGCGCAGGACGGTCGACAGCCGCTCGGGCGTCAGCGCGGTGACGACGCCGTCGTCCAGCACACCCGCCGCGTGCACGACGCCCGTGATCCTCCGGCCGTGCAGGGCCTGCGCGAGCGCCTCCCGGTCGGCGGCGTCACAGGCCACGACCTCGGCGCGGGCGCCCAGCTCCGCCAGCGCGTCCACCAGCTCGGAGGCGCCCCCGCGCCGACTCAGCAACAGCAGCTCCCGAACGCCGTGTTCGGTGACGAGATGGCGTGCGACGAGACGGCCCAGGCCGCCGGTGCCACCGGTGACGACCACGGTGCCCGTGCCCCAGCCGGACGAGGGTTCGTCGGCAAGTGCGGCACGGGTCAGTCGGCCCACCCGGACGACGCCGTCGCGCACCACCACCTGCGGCTCGCCCACGGCCAGCACCGCGTCCAGCGGGAGCTCACCGTCCGCGTCCACGAGGACGAACCGGCCCGGGTTCTCCGACTCGGCCGCCCGCACCAGGCCCCACACGGCGGCGCCGACGGGGTCCTCGCCACCCGCCATGGCTCCCCGGGTGACGAACACCAGGCGCGCGTCGGCGAACCGCGACTCGGCCAGCCACTCCTGCACCAGGCCCAGCGCCCACACCGTCACCTCGTGCACCGCCTCGGGCGACGAACCGCCCGCCACGGGCACGATCACGACGTCCGGCACCTCGCCGAGCGACGCCAGGTCCTCCCCCAGCGTCACCGCCGTCACGGGCTCACCCGCACGCGAGGGCGCGGGCACCCACTCCAGTCGCAGCAGCGACCCGGCCGTCCCTTGAACGGCCACCGCCGCCGGCTCGGCCAGCGTCAG
Source organism: Streptomyces sp. CBMA123 (assembly GCF_014596465.1). Classification (GTDB taxonomy): domain Bacteria; phylum Actinomycetota; class Actinomycetes; order Streptomycetales; family Streptomycetaceae; genus Kitasatospora. The sequence goes on from NZ_MECK01000288.1 coordinate 5,475, forward strand.
AGCCTCGGCCGACAGCACCGGCTCCCCGGCGGCGTCCACGAGGGCGAGCGCGAGCGTCTCCGCGCCCATGCGCACGAGCCGCGCCCGCACCACGGACGCACCCGAGGCGTGCAGCGACACCCCGGACCACGCCACCGGCACCAGCCCCCGGCCGTCCGCCCGCAGGACGGCCGCCAGCAGGGCCGGGTGCACACCGAACCCCCCGGCCTCACCGGCCGCCTCGCCCGGCAGGACCGCCTCGACGAAAATCTCCTCGCCGCGCCGCCAGACCGACCGCAGCCCGTCGAAGACCGGGCCCAGGTCCGCCTCCTCCCGGAGCCCGGTGAGCTCCGCGACGACCGCGCCCTTCGGCGGCCACACCGAGGCGTCGAACCCGGCCGTGCGCTCGCCACGGACGAGCTCGCCCGAGGCGTGCTCCGTCCACGCGCCGTCGGCGTCGGCGTCCGGGCGGGAGAAGATCCGCACCGGGCGGGCGCCGGAGGCCACCGGCGCGTCCACCTGGATCTGCACGACGACCGCGCCGTCCTCGGGCAGGACGAGCGGCTCGGCGAGGGTCAGCCGCTCGACCCGGTCGCAGGCCACCTGGTCACCGGCCCGGACGGCCAGTTCCAGGAACCCGGTCGGCGGGAAGACGGCCACACCGCCCACCCGGTGGTCGCCCAGCCACGGCTGCGCCTTCAGCGACAGCCGGCCGGTCAGCAGCGTGCCCTCGGCGTTCGCGAGCGCGACGCTCGCGCCCAGCAGCGGGTGCTCGGCGGGCGACAGGCCCGCGCCGGTCACGTCCCCGATCCGACGGGCCGGGCGCGGCCAGTAGCGCTCGTGTTGGAAGGCGTAGGTGGGCAGGTCGACGCGCCGGGCGCCGGTGCCGTCGAACAGCCGCGCCCAGTCGACCGGGACTCCGGCGACGTGCAGCCGGGCGAGCGCGGTGACCAGGGTGTGTTCCTCGGGCCGGTCGCGGCGCAGCAGCGGGAGTGCGGGGGTGTCCGGGTCCTGTTGGGCGAGGGCGGCGAGGACGCCGT
>NZ_MECK01000289.1 GCF_014596465.1 Streptomyces sp. CBMA123
GACGGCCCGACCCTCGGGGAGGCGCGCGCCACCGCGGCCGACGTGGCCACGGCCGGCGGCCAGGGCCGGGCCTTCACCGTGGCGGTGCCCGGCGGCTACGCGCTGCTCCAGCCGGTCGCGGTGGACACCGGGCGGACCGCCGTGGTCGAGGTGTTCGTCGCCGAGAGCGACCTCACCCGGGGCGTCTCCACCGCCTGGCTGGTGCTCTCCGCGGTCGCCCTCGGCCTGGTCGCCATCTCGGTGCTGGTCGCCGACCGGATGGGCGGCCGGATCGTCGCCTCCGCCCGCCGGCTCGCCTCGGCCGCCCGCTCGCTCGGCGCCGGGAACCTCGCGGTGCGCGTCCCGGTGGAGGGCAAGCAGGTCGACGGCAGCCCCGAGGAACTGCGCGAAGCCGGCCACGCGTTCAACACCATGGCCGACCGGGTCGTCCAACTCCTCGCAGCGGAGCGCGAGTTGGCCGCAGACCTGTCGCACCGGCTGCGCACCCCGCTGACCGTGCTGCGCCTCAACGCCGCCTCCCTCGGCGACGGCGATGCGGCCGACGCCACCCGGCACGCGGTGGCCCAACTCGAGCGCGAGGTCGACCAGATCATCCGCTCCGCCCGCCGCGCCCCCGAGGACGCGCCCACCGTCACGGTCGGCTGCGACGCCGCCGAGGTGATCCGCGAACGGGTCGGCTTCTGGTCCGCGCTGGCCGAGGACGAGGGCCGCCGCTGGCAACTGGCCGGCGCCGAGTGCGCCGCACCGGTGCCCGTCCAGCGCGGGGACCTCGCCGCCGCCGTCGACACGCTGCTCGGCAACGTCTTCCGGCACACCGCCGTCGGCACCGCCTTCTCGGTGGACGTCCTGGCCACCGACAGCTCGGTGATCGTGCTGGTCGGCGACGCCGGACCGGGCTACAGCGACCCGACCGCCGCGCTCAGACGCGGCGAGGGCCACGGCGGGGAGGGCTCCACCGGCCTCGGGCTGGACATCGTCCGCAAGCTCGCCGAGTCCACCGGCGGGGACCTCGCGCTCGGCCGCTCCGCCGTGCTCGGCGGCGCGGAGACCCGGCTGCGGCTGCGCACCCGCCCGGAGGAGGCCCCGCCCGCCCGCGCGGGTCGGCGGCGGTCGCGGGGCGCGCTGTTTCCGAGGTGACGGCGGGTCGGCGGCGGTCGGGGGGCGCGCTGTTCCCGAGGTGACGGCGGGTCGGCGGCGGCGCCGCGTGCGCGGAGGGCTCTTCCTTAACGGCGGCCTAAGGGAGCTTCACCCCTCGCTCAGCCCGCCCGTCCGGCCCCCCGGGCGCCGCTAGCGTCGGTCGCGCCGGTCACCCGACCGAGCCGGGCCGGCCGCCCGGGACGTCCGTACCCACGCGTACGCAGCCCGTCCGACGGCGGCCGACTGACGGCACCCGCCACGGTGCCGACCGCAGGCACCCGCGGAGGTAACGCGCCATGACCACCCAGCCCACCCGCCGTTCCGGCCACCGCCGCCGCAGCCGCAAGGGGACGATCATCGGGGCCTCGGCGGCCGCCGCCGTCCTGGTCGCGGGCGGGGTCGTGGTGCTCGCCTCCTCGGCCAGCGCCGCCTCGCTCGGCGCCGTCTACAGCCGCACCAGCAGCTGGGACTCCGGCTACACCGGCCAGTACCTGGTCAGCAACCCGGCCGCCGACCCGATCGACGACTGGACGCTCAGCTTCGACCTCCCGGCCGGCGCGAAGATCGACTCGCTCTGGAACGCCACCTTCACCGCCGACGGGCAGCACGTCACCGTCAAGCCGGAGACCTGGAACAAGCGGCTGGAGCCGGGCCGGAGCGTGGTCGTCGGCTTCGTCGCCCAGGGCGCGGGCGCGGCGCAGGCCGAACCGGGCAACTGCCTGATCGACAACACCTCCTGCAAGGCCGGCGAGGGCCCCGCGCCCACCCCCTCCGGGCGGCCGACCGGCACCCCCACGGCGGCTCCGACCAACACCGCCTCGCCGACCGCGACCGCGACCGCCACGTCCACCGCGACCGCGGCGCCCGGCCCGACCGCCACCGCGAAGCCGACCACCCCGGCGCCGACCCCCACCCCGACCGTCACCCCCACGGCGACCGGTGTGCCCGTACCGCCGGTCGGCGCCGGGGCCGGCTTCGCCCCGTACGTGGACACCTCGCTCTACCCGCCGTACGACCTGGTCGCCACCGCCAAGGCCACCGGCGTGAAGAACTTCACCCTCGCCTTCGTGGTCTCCGGCGGCGGCTGCGTGCCCAAGTGGGGCGGGGTCAGCGACCTCTCCGCCGACGCGGTGGCCGCCCGGATCGGCGAGCTGCGGGCGATCGGCGGCGACGTCCGGGTCTCCTTCGGCGGCGCCAACGGCAGCGAGCTGGCCCTCGCCTGCGGCTCCACCGCCGAGCTGGCCGCCGCGTACCAGAAGGTCATCGACGCGTACGGCGTGACCAGGCTCGACTTCGACGTGGAGGGCGCCGCGACGGCCAACACCGCCGCCAACACCCGGCGGGCCCAGGCCATCGCCCGGCTGCAGCGCACCGCCGCCGCCAAGGGCAAGCCCCTCGATGTCTCCTTCACCCTGCCCGCACTGCCCTCCGGCCTGACCCAGGACGGCGTCGACCTGGTCACCGGCGCCAAGGCCGACGGGGTCGCGATCGGCGCCGTCAACATCATGGCCATGGACTTCGGCGACGGCGTCGCCCCCGACCCGCAGGGCCGGATGGGCACGTACGCGATCGCCGCGGCCACCGCCACCCAGGCCCAGGTCAAGAGCGTCCTGGGGCTGGACGACGCGGCCGCCTGGCGCACGGTCGCGGTCACCCCGATGATCGGCGTCAACGACGTCGCCAGCGAGGTCTTCACGGTGGCCGACGCCAAGCAGCTCGCCGACTTCGCGGCGGTCAGGCACCTCGCCTGGCTGGCCATGTGGTCCGGCACCCGGGACAAGGCCTGCGAGGGCGGGGCCAAGGGCTCCGCGGACGCCGGCTGCAGCAGCATCGTCCAGCAGCCGCTGGACTTCACCCGGGCTCTCGGCGGCTACACCGGCTGAGGCCGCTCCGGTTCCGCCGGCCTGCCCCGGTGGCCTGCTCCGATGGTCAGGGCCTGGGGTGAACTCCAAGCCTCCCTGACCTCCCCGACCGCCCCGACCGCCCGTGCTCAGCCCGCAGCCGAGCACGGTCGGTCGGGGCACCTTCGTCACCGTGCGTAGTCGATCCTGCCCAGGCCAGGGCGGGCCGCATCCGGTATCGTCGCTGGTTGGCCGAGCGGTGGACGGAGTGGACAGTGACAGCGGTGCAAGACGAGCGCAGCCCGGTGGGGACCGTACCCGCCGCGCCTTCGCCCGCCCCCCTGTCGGACCGGCTGCGGATCGCGCTCGGTGCTCCGGTGCGCGCACTGCGTGAGGCCCCCCGTCGGCCGATGCTGGTCGCCTCGTCCGTGGCACTGCTGTCACTGCTCGTGTACGCAGTGGTCCGCCACTTCGTCCACACCTCGATGGTCGACATGATCGTCTACCGGGCGGAGGGCGCCGCCGTCGCCAACGGCACCGACCTGTACGCGCTGCGCGTCACCGAGTGGAACCTGCCCGCGACCTACCCGCCCTTCGCGGCGATGCTGTTCGTGCCGACCACCTGGTTCCCGATCCCCGTCCTCCGGGTGGCGATCACTCTCGGCAACCTCGGACTGCTCGCCCTGCTGGCCCACCTGTCCTTCAAGCTGGTCGGCTGGCCGCGCCGCGAGCTGCGGCCGATCGGCGTGGTGCTGATCACCGGCCTCGGCGTCTGGCTCGAACCCGTCTTCACCACGCTCCGGTACGGCCAGATCAACCTCGCGCTCGGCTGCCTGATCCTCTGGGACCTCACCCGGTCGGACGGCCACCGCGGCAAGGGCATCGCCATCGGCATCGCCGCCGGCATGAAGCTCACCCCCGGCCTGTTCGCCGTCTACCTGCTGATCACCGGCAGGGTCCGGGCCGCCTTCGTGGCCGGCTTCACCTTCCTCGCCACCTTCCTGATCGGCACGCTCTTCCTGCCCGACGCCACCTGGGGCTTCTGGACCAAGTACCTCTACGACTCCTCCCGGGTCGGCAAGACCGAGATCGTCGACAACCAGTCGCTCCGCGGCGCCTTCGCCCGCCTGCTGCACAGCGCCGACCCCGGCACCCTCGCCACCCTCGGGGCCGGGCTGGCCGCACTGGTCGGCCTCGCCATCGCCGCCTGGGCCGCCCGCAGCGGCCGCTGGCTGCCCCGGGCCGAGGCCTGGGGCGTCTGCGTCACGGCCGTCACGGCCGTGCTGATCTCGCCGATCAGCTGGACCCACCACTGGATCTGGTGCGTACCGGTGCTCGTGCTGCTCGCCACCGAGGCCTCCGTCGAGCACGCCCGCCCAGCGGGCGTCCGCCGGCTGCGCTGGCGGGCCGCCTTCTGGGCCACCCTGCTGGCCTTCCTGTCCTTCGCGATGTGGGCGGCGAAGCCGGTCGGCGCGGCGGTGCTCCACATGTCAGCACTGCGCCAGCTGCCGACCTCGATCTATCCGTGGGTCGGACTCTGCTTCCTGCTCGCCGCCGCCATCCGGATAAGGGCCCGGCGGCGCTCCGCCGGCGCCCCGCTCGTCCGGCTGCCCGGACAGCGCGGCGGCGGCGGCCCCGACGCCGCCCGCGGTCGTCAGCAGGCCCCCGCGGCCCGCTGAGCCGGCGGGGGCGCCGTCGCTCCCGCTCCCCGGGGGCACCTGGCCCCGGGCGCGCTCGCGCTCCCGCGCGGGCCCGTCCTCGGGTGGGTGCCCGTGTTCCCGTCCGTCTTCGTGCCGCTGGTCGGCCCGGTACTGGTGGACGGTCCAGTGCACGCTGCGGCGCACGACCCGCACGCCTACGCGAGCAGCTCGGCGAGCGAGCCGTCCATGTCCAGGGCGGCCAGCTCGCTGCCCGGCGGGACCAGCCGGTGCGCCCGCTCCAGCCAGGCCGCGACCACCGGCAGCGGCGCCTCCAGCAGCGCGTCCCCGGCGGGCGAGCTCAGCGCCATGCACAGCACGCTGCGCCGGCCCGAGCGGGTCGGCCAGATCCGCACGTCGCCCTGGCCGCACGGGCGGAAGGTGCCCTCGACCAGCAGCTCGCGGGCGAACACCCAGGTCACCGGGGAGCCGGTGTCCAGGTGGAAGGTGATGTACACGGCGTACGGGTCGTGGCTGCCGTAGGTCAGCCGGGCCGGGACGGGGACGCTGTGCTCGGGCGAGAGCACCAGGTTGAGCTCCAGCTCGTGCTCCACGACGCTGACGGGGCGGTCCATGATCGTCTTCCTCTCTGCCTTCGGTTCGTGCCCGGTTCCGAGCCCGATGACCTTTGAGAGGGCGGTCCACGCCGGTTCTTACACACGTTTCCGGGATTTCTCCCGGAAGTTTCGTGCGGGGTGGTGAACGGCCGGGGCCACGGCGCGTGACCGCCCGCCGCGCGCCCCGTTCCTTACCCCGGGCGGCCCTCCGCTGTCCGGGGAATCGCCAACTTTCCGTCGGCACTCCGGCGAGGCACTACCCTTTGTGACTGTCCGACGACTGTCCGCCTTCGGTGGTGCCCCCACGTGCGCGCCGAGTGCCCCCGGGGCGTGCGCGGGCGTGCCGTAGCGGCTCGCCGTGAGTCCGACGTTCGATCCGATCCAGCTCGCTTCGACCCGTTCCAACCCTTTCGACCTGTTGGGGCCCGCCCCCCGCCGGCCCTCGTCAGGACCTGACAGGAGAAGACCCCCATGACGGACCGCCCCTTCGCCGTCGACGGCGACCCGGCCGTCGCACCCGGGCCCGGCTACTACCCCGACCCGTCCATCCCCGGCTTCGTCCGGTACTGGGGCGGCTCGGCCTGGGTCCCCGGTACCAGTCGGCCCGCGCCCGCCGAGGGCGAGCTGCTGCAGCCGCCCCGGTTCGTCACCCGGCGGTCCGCCCCCGACGTGGCGGCGGCGCGGACGGTGCCCCCGCCGGTGGTGCCGGTGCCGCCCGCGCGTTCGGAGTCGCCGGTGCCGGTGCCGGTGTCAGCGCCGGTGCCGGTGGCCGCATTCGAGGCGCGGGAGGCGCGGGCGGCGACGGGCTCGGGGGACACCGGGCCGGTCTACCTCGACCAGACCACGGGCGGGGCGTCCTTCGTGGTCGGGCCGAGGGTGGCGGAGGTGATCGGCGGGCCGGTCTTCCGGGCCGTCGAGCCGGTGGGGGAGGAAGTGCCCGGGGCGCCGGGGGCCGCCGAAGCGTCCGGGTGGCAGGTCGATCCGCAGGCGCAGCGGGGACTGACCGAGACGGGTGGGGCACCGCACTGGGTGTCCTGGGGGGTGCTTCCGGGGGCGCTCGAGGACGACGAGGGGCGCGCGGAGGGCGGGCGTGCTGCGATTGCCGTGGAGGTCGCGGCGGAGGCCGTCGCGGAGGCCGCTGTGGCCGTCACACCCGCCGTGGCGGTGGCGGTCCGTGCGGCGCCCGCGCCGGTCCCCGTCGCCGTCGCCGTGGCGCCGGTCGAAGC
>NZ_MECK01000290.1 GCF_014596465.1 Streptomyces sp. CBMA123
CGATCGAGGCCGGGGATGTCAACATATCTGGCGTTGACTTTTGGCACGCTGTTGAGTTCTCAAGGAACGGACACTTCCTTCGAGCCGCCTTCCAGCGGGCCCTCCGGGCGCTTCGTTCTTTCGTGTTCCCAGCTTATCAGATGTTTTCCGCTCCGTTTCCGGGGCTTCGTTCATCCAACTCGCCGGTGTCTTCCGGGGCTTGACGCCCTGTCCGACGTTTCAAACTCTAGCCGATCCCCGCTCCGAAAAGCGAATCCAGCTGCAATCCGATAAAAGGCGCACGCCGAATAAGCACCGAGCCGCCACGCGAAAAGCGAAACGACCGGCACGAACCGGAAGTGGTGTTTCAAGGGATTGGCTACCTCGGGACCGTCCGCGCAGACGCGTGTCCGGTGCTCCCTGCCAGGCAGCTCGAAGAACTGTACGCGCATCTGCGTCCGGATGCAAACGACCTGCAAAAGGGGCAGGCCGGGCCCCGGAGAGAGGGGTCCGGCCTGCTGGACGGGAGGGCTCAGCTGTTGGTGGGGAAGCCGAGGTTGATGCCGCCGTGGGACGGGTCCAGCCAGCGCTGGGTCACGGCCTTGCCACGGGTGAAGAACTGCACGCCGTCCGGGCCGTACGCGTGGGCGTCGCCGAACAGCGAGGCCTTCCAGCCGCCGAAGGAGTAGTAGGCGACCGGCACCGGGATCGGCACGTTGATGCCGACCATGCCGACCTCCACCTCGAACTGGAAGCGCCGGGCCGCGCCGCCGTCGTTGGTGAAGAGGGCGGTCCCGTTGCCGTACGGGTTGGCGTTGATGAGCGCCAGGCCCTCGTCGTAGGAGGCGACGCGCACGACGGAGAGGACCGGGCCGAAGATCTCGTCGTTGTAGACGGACATGCCGGGCTTCACGTGGTCGAACAGCGTGGGGCCGAGCCAGAAGCCGTCGGTGGTCGGGCTGCCGTTCTTGTCCTCGGCGGTGACCGGGTGCTTGCGGCCGTCCACGGCGAGCTCGGCACCGTCGGCGACGCCGGACTCGACGTAGGAGGTGACCTTGTCGCGGTGCTGGCCGGTGACCAGCGGGCCCATCTCGGATTCGCCGTTGCAGCCGGGGCCGACCTTCAGGGTGGCGATCCGCTGCTTGATCTTGTCGACCAGCTCGTCACCGATCGGGTCGACGGCGACCAGGACGGAGACGGCCATGCAACGCTCGCCGGCCGCGCCGAAGCCGGCGTTGACGGCGGCGTCGGCGGCGAGGTCGAGGTCGGCATCGGGCAGCACCAGCATGTGGTTCTTGGCGCCGCCCAGGGCCTGCACGCGCTTGCCGTAGCGGGTGCCGGTCTCGTAGACGTAGCGGGCGATCGGGGTGGAGCCGACGAAGCTGACCGACTTGATGTCCGGGTGCTCCAGCAGGCGGTCGACGGCCACCTTGTCGCCGTGCACGACGTTGAAGACGCCGTCCGGCAGGCCGGCTTCCTTCCACAGCCCGGCCAGGAAGTTGGCCGCGGACGGGTCCTTCTCCGAGGGCTTCACCACGACGGTGTTGCCTGCCGCGATGGCGATCGGGAAGAACCACATCGGCACCATGGCCGGGAAGTTGAACGGCGAGATGATCGCGACCGGGCCGAGCGGCTGGCGGATCGAGTAGACGTCGACGCCGGTGGAGGCCTGCTCGGTGAAGCCGCCCTTGATCAGCTGCGGGATGCCGCAGGCGTACTCGACGACCTCCAGGCCGCGGGCGATCTCGCCCAGCGCGTCCGAGTGCACCTTGCCGTGCTCGGACACGATGATCGCGGCCAGCTCGTCGCGGCGGGCGTTCAGCAGCTCGCGGAAGGCGAAGAGCACCGTGCTCCGCTTGGCCACCGAGGCGGTGCGCCATCCGGCGAAGGCCGAGGCGGCGGCGGCCACGGCCTGGTCGACCTCGGCGATCCCGGCGAAGTCCACCTGGCCGGCGACCTGGCCGGTGGCCGGGTCGAAGATGTCACCGCGGCGGGGCGCCGCACCGGCGGTGGCGACCGACTGGCCGCCGATCCAGTGAGTGATGTGCTTGCTCAAGTCCGTCTGCCTCCGAAGTCCCGGGCGGCGTCCTGCCACCGGTCCGGTCTGGCGCCGCCCGCGAGTGGGCCGGGCGACGGAAATTCACGGGGCTACCGCGCTACGTCTTCCAGTCTGGTGGCCGCCGGGGCACGGCTCAACGAACAGGCTGACGGGGATCGCGGATTCAGCCTTACAGGTCGTCCGGTCACTGCGCCGGACGGGTGAAGCAGGACGGGAGCAGCCTCAGGACTCCTCGTCCTCCAGGTACGGGTCGTGCAGCCCGTCCGCCGCCTCCTGGGTCTCCAGCAGGTCGAGCCGGAGGTCCTGCGCCCAGGCGAGCGCCCACCGCTTGAGCCCGTCCACCGCCCCGGCCTCGACGCCCCGGGCGCGGAACCGGCCGTCCGCCGCCTCGGCCAGCGTCTCCAGCCGGTCGGCGAGCGCGCCCGGCTGGAAGTCCGGGTCCAACTCCCCCGCCAGGGCGAGTAGTTCACCCTCGCGGTAGTTGCGGGTGAGGGCGTGCACATCGATCAGGTCACGCGGCATGCCCCGGTCGACCAGCAGCGTGGTGGTGAGTGCCGCCGCGTCCTCCAGGGCGACCACCGGCAGCACCACCGGTGGCTCGCCCGGCTCCGTCACATCGCGGTCCGCCCCCGGAGCACCGGCATCCGCCTCCGGAGCACCGGCGTCCGCCTCCGAAGTGCCGGGTCCTGCCTCCGGAACGCCGAAGTCCAGCCGCACGGGCCGGTGGCCGAGCGGCTCCTTCCGCAGTTCCACCGAGTGCGACCGCCCGCCCAGCGCCAGCCGTACGGTCAGCTGTTCCAGTCGCGGCGTGCCGGGCCGCTCGACGGCCACGCCGCCGGCCGCGCGGTACGCCTCGGCCAGCGCGGCGGCCACCTCCGGCAGGTCGGCCCCGCCGGTGGCCAGGGTGAGTCCGTCCTGCGGGCAGGCGGCGACGCCGTGGGCGCGCAGCGCGTGCCCACCGGCCAGCGCCAAGCCGTACCGGGCGCAGACGGGCCCGGCGAGCGCGGCCAGGCGCAGTTGGGCGGGTCCCGGCCGGAGGGACGCGTCGACGGCGTGCGGGGCGGTGGTCACGCCTCCAGTCTGACCCGGCCCACCGGCCCGCGCGCTGCCGTCGGGAACCACGCGCTGCCGTCGGAGGCACCCCGCGCAGTACCAGTCCCCGCAGTGCCAGCCCCGCGCTACCAGCCCCCGAGCCCCGCCGCCGCCTCGTGCAGGGCCAGCTCCAGCAGTACCGGGTCGTTGAGCCGCCCGGAGCCGTCGGGCGGCACCAGCCAGCGCACGCCCCGGCTGCTGCGCCCGGGATGGGGGACGACGATCCAGGTGCCCTCCCCCGCGCAGCGCACACCGGTGCCGACCCAGCGGGCGGCGGTGCCGACCGGCATCAGGAAGCTGACGTGCTCCTCGCCGAAGTCGGCGAGGACCGGACCGAGGACCGGGCCGCAGGACCCGGTGTGCAGGCCGCCCAGGACGTCCAGGGCGGCGCGCCCGAGCGGCCCGGCGACGGCGAGGACGTCCCAGCGGCGCCCGGCCGGTAGCAGCACCAGGCCCAGCCCGGTGCGTTCCCACTGCTCCCGGAAGTCCTCCGGGTCCGCTGCCACCTGGGCGAGCCAGTGCAGTCCGGTGCTCTCCATGTCGTGTCCCCGCTTCTCGCCGTTCGTGCTGGTCGGGCGCGGCGGGGATAACGAGACCCGCCGCCACCAAGGAGAGGCGGACGGCGGGTCCCTCTTACACAGGTCTCTTACACAGGTCTCTTGGTCAGGTCTCCTGCACAGGGCTCCTCCCCGGGCTCTTGCGCGAGTCCCGGGACGTACCAGGTCCTACCGGGCGGGGGCCGGCGGTCAGCTGTCGAAGCCGAGCCCCAGCCGGTCGAGGGTGCGCAGCCAGAGGTTGCGGTGGCCGCCGTTGCGGTCGGCGCGCTCCAGCGAGCGGGTGGTGATCTCGATCCCGGCCCAGCGCACCGGCTCGGGCGGGAACGGCAGCGGCTTGGAGCGCACCATGTCCAGCGAGGTGCGTTCGGTGCGCTCGCCGGCGAGCAGGTCGAGCATCACCTCGGCGCCGAAGCGGGTGGCGCCGACGCCGAGCCCGGTGTAGCCGACGGCGTAGGCGACCTTGCCCCGGTACGCGGTGTCGAAGAACGCCGAGAACCGGCTGCAGGTGTCGATGGCGCCGCCCCAGGCGTTGGTGAAGCGCAGCCCCTCCAGCTGTGGGAAGCAGCGGAAGAAGTGGTTGGCCAGCGTGCGGAAGGTCTCCGGCCGCTGGTCGTACTCGTGCCGGACGTGGCCGCCGTAGTGGTAGACGGCGTCGTAGCCGCCCCAGAGGATCCGGTTGTCGGCGGAGAGCCGGAAGTAGTGGAACTTGTTGGCGCTGTCGCCGAGCCCCTGCCGGCCGCGCCAGCCGATCGCGGCGAGCTGCTCGTCGTCGAGCGGCTCGGTCATCAGCGCGTAGTCGTACACCGGCACGACGTATGGACGGACGCGCTTGAGCAGGGACGGGAACACGTTGGTGCCGAGCGCGACCCGACGGGCGAAGACCCGGCCGTACGGGGTGCGGGCCGCCATCCCGCTGCCGTGCTCCCGCAGCTCGGTGGCCCGGGTGTGCTCGAAGATCCGGACGCCCTGGCCCAGGCAGGCCTCCTTCAGGCCCCAGGCGAGCTTGGCGGGGTGGACCATCGCCACGCCGTCCTTGTCCCAGAGGCCGCCGAGGAAGGTCGGCGAGTTCACCTCGGCGCGCAGCTGGTCGGCGTCCAGGACGGTGAGGTCGAAGCCGTAACGGGCGACGGCCTCGGCGACCTCGTGGAGTTCCTCGACCTGGTGGGGCTGGGTGGCGACGTCGATCTCGCCGGTGCGCTCCCATTCGGCGTCGATGCCGTAGCGCTTGAGGGTGGCCTCGATCGCGTCCAGGTTGGCGGCGCCGAGGCGTTCCAGCTGGGCGAGTTCGGCGGGCCAGCGCTCCAGGCCGTTGCCGAAGCCGTGGGTGAGGCTGGCCGCGCAGAATCCGCCGTTGCGCCCGGACGCGGCCCACCCGACCTCGTTGCCCTCGACCAGGACGACGTCCAGCGAGGGGTCGCGTTCCTTGGCGATGAGGGCGGTCCACAGGCCGGAGTAGCCGCCGCCGACGACCAGCAGGTCGCAGGTGGTGTCGCCGACCAGGGCGGGCAGCGCCTGCGGCCGGCCGGGGTCCTCCAGCCAGAAGGGGGTGGGCCTGGCGTCACTGAGCGCGCGGGCGGAGTCCATGCATTATCAGCCACTTTCCACAGATAGGTGATGGTTCGGGCCACCGCTGACCGACCGTACGTCAGGCGGTGGCCTTCCGGCGGTTGCCGAGCCACTGGCCGGCCACGGTCAGCGCGACCGCGGCGACGAACATCGCGGTGCCGATGACGTTCACCTGCACCGGGATGCCGCGCTGCGAGGCGCCCCAGACGAACATCGGGAAGGTGACCGTGGTCGGGCCCGAGTTGAACTGGGTGATGATGAAGTCGTCGAAGGAGAGCGCGAAGCTGAGCAGCGCGCCGGCGGCGATGCCGGGGGCGGCCAGCGGGAGGGTGACCCGCAGGAAGGTCTGGACGGGGGTCGCGTAGAGGTCCTGGGCGGCCTGTTCGAGCCTCGGGTCCATGCTCATCACGCGCGCCTTGACGGCCGTCACCACGAAGCTGAGGCAGAACATGATGTGCGCGATGAGGATGGTGGTGAAGCCGAAGGGGATGCGCATGTTGAGGAACAGCGTCCCCAGCGAGGCGGCCATGACCACCTCGGGCATGGCCATCGGCAGGAAGATCATCGCGGTGGTGGCCGAGCGGCCGCGGAAGCGGTAGCGGGCCAGCGCGAAGGCGACCATGGTGCCGAGCACGGTGGCGCCGATGGTGGCGAGCACCGCGATCTGCAGGCTGAGTGAGAGCGACTGGCACATGTCGGCCACGCCGCAGGGGTTGGTCCAGGCGTCGGTGGAGAACTCGTTCCACTCGTAGTTGAACTTGCCGACCGGCTTGTTGAACGAGAAGGCCAGCACGACCAGGTTGGGCAGCACCAGGTAGGCCAGGGCCAACAGCCCGGCTAGCACCACCAGGTGGGCGCGGACCCACTTCAGGATGCGGGACATCAGACCAGTTCCTCCGTCCCGGCCTTGCGCATGTAGACCGTCACCATGCCCAGGATCAGGGCCATCAGGATGAAGCTCAGCGCAGCCGCCGTGGGGTAGTCGAGCACGTTCAGGAACTGCTTCTGGATGCCGTTGCCGACCATCTGCTCGCTCGGCGAGCCCAGCAGCTGGGCGTTGATGTAGTCGCCGGAGGCCGGGATGAAGGTGAGCAGGGTGCCCGCGACCACGCCCGGAAGCGAGATCGGGAAGGTGACCTTGCGGAAGGTGGTGAAGGGCCGGGCGTAGAGGTCGCCGGCCGCCTCGTGCAGCCGGGGGTCGATCCGCTCCAGCGAGGTGTACAGCGGCAGGATCATGAACGGCAGGAAGTTGTACGTCAGGCCGCAGACCACGGCGAGCGGGGTGGCGAGCACCCGGTCGCCGGAGGTGAGCCCGACGGCGTTGGTCACGTCCAGGACGTGCAGGGTGTTGAGCGCGCCGACCACCGGGCCGCCGTCGGACAGGATGGTCTTCCAGGCCAGCGTGCGGATCAGGAAGCTGGTGAAGAACGGCGCGATGACCAGGATCAGGATGACGTTGCGCCAGCGCCGGCTCGCCTTGAAGGCGATGGTGTACGCCAGCGGGTAGCCGATGGCCAGGCAGAGCACGGTGGCGATGGCCGCGTAGGAGAACGAGCGGACGAAGTGCCACTTGTACTCGACCAGGGCGTCCCAGTAGGTCGCGAGGTGCCAGGTGACCTTGAAGCCCGCTTCGAGCGAGCCGGTCTGCAGCGAGGTGGACGCCTGGTAGACCATCGGGACGGCGAAGAAGACGACCAGCCAGGCGATGCCGGGCAGCAGCAGCCAGTACGGCGTGAGCTTGCGCCGGGGCTTCGGGGTCCGGTCGCCCAGCGGACTGCTGTTCGGAGGTACGGCCTGCGGCGGCGCCGCCGGGGTGGTGGTGGTCACGCGGCCTCCTCCCCGGTGCCCGCGTCGATCGCCTGCGAGGCGTCCAAGGCGAAGGAGTGCGCCGGGTTCCAGTGCAGCAGCACCGGGGCGCCGGGGACGATCCGGGCGTCGCGCTCCATGTTCTGCTCGAACACGGTGACCTCCTGGCCGCCGTCGGTGCGCACCACGTACTGGGTGGAGACCCCGATGAAGCTGGAGTCGAGCACCGTGCCGGCCAGCCTGTTGCGGCCCTCGGCGACCTCCTCGGCGGCGTGGGTGATGGTGATCTTCTCCGGGCGCACGCCCAGGTGGACCTGCTTGGCCTCGGTGGCGCAGCGGGCCTTCGGCACCGCGAGCCGGGCGCCGCCCACGCTGAGCAGCAGGTCCTCGCCCGCGCCGCCGGTGACCTCGGCGGGCAGCAGGTTGGACTGGCCGAGGAAGTTGGCCACGAAGGTGCTGCCGGGGTTCTCGTACAGGTCGGCGGGCGCCCCCAGCTGCTCGACCCGGCCGCCGTTCATCACCGCGATGGTGTCGGCCATGGTCATGGCCTCCTCCTGGTCGTGGGTGACGTGCACGAAGGTGATGCCGACCTCGGTCTGGATCCGCTTGAGCTCCAGCTGCATCTGGCGGCGCAGCTTGAGGTCGAGGGCGCCGAGCGGCTCGTCCAGCAGCAGCACCTGGGGGTGGTTGATCAGCGCGCGGGCGACCGCGACGCGCTGCTGCTGGCCACCGGAGAGCTGGTGCGGCTTGCGCCGGGCGTACTGGCCGAGCTCGACCAGCTCCAGCATGGACTCCACCTGCTTCTTGACGTCCTTCTTGCCGCGTCGGCGCAGGCCGAAGGCGACGTTCTCGAAGATGTCCAGGTGCGGGAAGAGCGCGTAGCTCTGGAAGACGGTGTTCACCGGCCGCTTGTACGGGGGCAGGGCGGTGACGTCCTGGCCGCCGATCAGGACGGTGCCGCTGGTGGGCTCCTCCAGGCCGGCGATCATGCGCAGGGTGGTGGTCTTGCCGCAGCCGGAGGCGCCGAGCAGGGCGAAGAAGGAGCCCTGGGGGACGGTCAGGTCGAGCGGGTGGACGGCGGTGAACGAGCCGTAGGTCTTGCCGATGCCGGTGAGGCGGACGTCGCCGCCGGCCGCGTCGCGCAGCTGGTCTGTCATGGGGTGTCTTCCTGGGTCTGTCGGCCGGGGGTGGGGTCAGGCGCCGATGAGCTTGGAGAACTTCTGCTCGAAGTCGCTCTCCTCGCCCTCGGTGAGGGTGCGGAACACGTGCGCCTTGGCCGCCATCTCGGGGGTGGGTACGACCAGCGGGTTGGCCGCGCTGTCCGGGGCGATGGTGGCGAGCTCGTCCTTCATCCCGGTGACGGCGGAGACGAAGCCGATGCCCGCGACCAGCTGCGCCGCGATCTTCGGCTGATAGTAGAAGTCGATCAGCTTCTCCGCGTTCGTCTTGTGCCGTGCCTTGGCCGGGACCAGCATGTTGTCGGTCGAGGCGAGGTAGCCCTTCTCCGGGATCACGAACTCGATGTCCGGGTTGTCGGCGCGCAGTTGGATCAGGTCACCGCCCCAGGCGACGCAGGCGGCGATGTCCCCGGAGGACAGCTCCTGGCCGTAGTCGTTGCCAGTGAAGCGGCGGATCTGCTTGTCGTCGACGGCCTTCTGCATCCGGGCGATCGCGCCGGCGTAGTCGTCCGCGGTGAACTTCGCCGGGTCCTTGCCCATGTCCAGCAGGACCATCCCGATGCTGTCGCGCATCTCGGAGAGGAAGGTGACCCGGCCCTTGAGTTCGGGGTCGTCCAGCAGTTGGGAGACGCTGGTGACCTCCTTGCCCCTGGTCGCCTTGCGGTTGTACGCGATGACGGTCTGGATGCCGGCCCAGGGGTAGGTGTAGAGCCGGCCCGGGTCCCAGTCGGGGGCGCGGAAGCGGGCGTCGACGTTGGTGATCGCGGTGGTGACGTTCGCCGGGTCGAGCTTCTGCGCCCAGCCGAGCCGGATCAACCGGGCGGCCATCCAGTCGGTGAGCACCACCAGGTCGCGGCCGGTGTCCTGGCCGGCCGCCAGCTGCGGCTTGACCTTGCCGAAGAACTCGACGTTGTCGTTGACGTCCTCGTTGTACTTCACCTTGACGCCGGTGGCCGCGGTGAAGGCGTCCAGGGTGCCGTGCTTCTGCTTGTCCTTCTCGTCGGTGTCGATGTACAGCGGCCAGTTGGAGAAGTCGACCTCCTTCTCGCTCTCCGAGAGGTCCTTGGCGGCGTTGGCGGTCGAGTCGCCGGTCGCCCTGGGGGCCGCCGGGATCCCGCAGGCGGCCAGGGTTCCCGCTCCGGCGGTCAGCGCGGCGGCGCGCAGCAGGCTGCGGCGGCCGACCGCGGCCCGCCCGCTGGTCAGACTGCGTTCCCAGGCCCTGCGGACCGGTTCGGGCAGACCGTCGGTGAGCTCGTCGAACGCCTTGAACGCCTTGAACGCCATGGAACGGGCCTCCTGGGGAAGAGGGGTGCGTGGGGGAGCACCCCGGTCTGGGGGGTTATCTGTCTCCGAAGACGGTGCGGTGCCAGTCCTTGCGGGCCACCGCGGTGGTGTCGAACATGACGTGCTTGACCTGGGTGTACTCGTCCAGCGAGTACTGCGACATGTCCTTGCCGTAGCCGGACGCCTTGTAGCCGCCGTGCGGCATCTCGCTGATGATCGGGATGTGGTCGTTGACCCAGACGCACCCGGCCGCGATCTCCCGGGTGGCGCGCAGCGAGCGGTGCACGTTGCCCGTCCAGGCCGAGGCGGCCAGGCCGTACGGGGTGTCGTTGGCCAGCCGCAGGCCCTCGTCGTCGCCGTCGAAGGGCAGCACCACCAGCACCGGGCCGAAGACCTCGCCCTGGACGACCTCGCTGTCCTGGGCCGCGCCGGTGATCAGGGTCGGCGCGTAGTAGGCGCCCCGGGTGAGGTCGAATCCGTCGTGGCCCCGAGCCGGCGCGGGGCCGCCGGTGACGACGGTGGCGTAGCCGCGGGCGCGCTCCACGAAGCCGGCCACCCGGTCCCGGTGGGCGTAGGAGACCAGCGGGCCGAGGTCGGTGTGGGGGTTAAGCGGGTCGCCGATCCGGATCGCCGCGTACAGCTCGGCGACCCCGGCCACGAAGGCGTCGTAGAGCGGGCGTTGGACGTAGGCGCGGGTCGCGGCGGTGCAGTCCTGGCCGCCGTTGATCAGCGAGGCGGCGACGGCGCCGTGCACCGCGGCGTCCAGGTCGGCGTCGTCGAAGACCACGAAGGGAGCCTTGCCGCCGAGTTCCAGGTGGGTGCGCTTGACGCCGGCGGTGGCCAGTTCGGCGACCCGCCGGCCGACGGCGGTGGATCCGGTGAAGGAGACCATCGCGACGTCGGGGTGGGAGACGAGGTGCTCGCCGGCCGTACGCCCGGCGCCGGTGACCACGTTGACCACGCCGTCCGGGATGCCCGCCTCGGTGCAGGCCCGGGCGAACATCAGCGAGGTCAGCGGGGTCAGTTCGGCCGGCTTGAGGACGATGGTGTTGCCCGCCGCGATCGCCGGGAGGATCTTCCAGGCGGCCATCTGCAGCGGGTAGTTCCACGGCGAGATCGAGCCGACCACGCCGATCGCCTCGCGTCGTACGTAGGAGGTGTGGTCGCCGGAGTACTCCCCGGCCGCCTTGCCCTCCAGGTTGCGGGCGGCGCCGGCGAAGAACGCGGCGTTGTCGACGGTGCCGGGGACGTCGAACTCGGTGGCCAGCTTGACCGGCTTGCCGGTCTGCGCCGTCTCCACCCGGGCGAGGTCCTCCCCGGCGGCGCCCAGCACGGCCGCCAGCCGGGTGAGCGCGTCGGACCGGGCCCCGGGGGTGGCGGAGGACCAGCCGGGCAGGGCGGCCCGCGCGGCGGCGACGGCGGCGTCCACGTCCCCGGCGGTGGCCAGCGCGACCTGTTCGACCACGCTGCCGTCGGCCGGGTTGACGACCTGGAAGGGCTCGCCGCGCCCCCGGGTCCGGCCGCCCGCGATGTACTGCGCGCCCGCGCCGAAGTCGGTCAGGTCCATCTGGGTTCCTCCAAGTGCTCGCGGTTCGACCGCGCTGCGGCGAAACGCTTCCGCGGTGGGGGTCTGCGGTCCCGCTGACCTTGCCAACTGCGGGGTTGACGTGACAAGGGTCACTTCGACAGTCTCGACACGAAGGGCCTTACAGAGTGCAAGGCTCATCGCAGGGCAACAGGTCGTCGGGCCGATGGATGATTCACCTGACACCCTGTCCCCTCCCCTTCCGCTCACCCCCCGGCCCCAGGAGGCCCGCGATGCTCCCCACCGTCGCCCGAGTCCTCGACCTGGAGGTGATGCGGCGCGGCCTGCCCCAGGTGGTGGCCGGCGCCGACCGCCTGGAGCGGCCGGTCCGCTGGGTGCACGTCAGCGAACTGCCCGACGTCGCCGGGATGCTGCAGGGCGGCGAGCTGGTGCTGACCACCGGCATCGCCCTGCCCGAGGACCGCGAGGGCCTGGCCCGCTACGTCCGCGACCTCGACGAGGTCGGCGTGGCCGGCCTGGTGGTCGAGTTCGGCCGGCGCTACTTCGACTCGCTCCCGCGCGCCCTGGTGCACGCCGCCGAACAGCGCGGACTACCGCTGATCGTGCTCCGCCGCGAGGTGCGCTTCGTCGCCGTCACCGAGGCCGTGCACGCCCTGGTGGTGAACGCCCAGCTGGAACAGCTGCGGATCTCCGAATCGGTCCACCAGGTCTTCAACGAGCTGGTGGTGGAGGGCGCCGAGCCGCCCGAGGTGATCCGCCAGGTGGCCCGGATGGCGGGCGCGCCGGTGGTCCTGGAGAACCTGGCCCACCAGGTGCTCGCCCACGACACCGCCGGACGCCCGGAGGCCGAACTCCTGGAGGACTGGGAGCGCCGCTCGCGCGGGGTCCGTCCGCCCGGCCGCACCGGCCACGACCCGCGCAGCGGCTGGCTGGTGACCACCGTCGGCGCCCGCGGCCAGGACTGGGGCCGGCTGGTCCTGGCCCTGGAGCCGGGCCCGCTGCCGGAGGGCGAGGCGCACCCGCACGCCATGCTGCTGGAGCGCGGTGCCTCCGCGCTGGCGCTCAACCGGCTGGTGGTGCGCGACCGGGAGAGCCTGGAGCGGCAGACCCACCGCACCCTGCTCTCCGGCATCCTCACCCACGCGCTCACCGTCTCCGAGGTGGCCCTGCGCGCCCAGGCGCTCGGCGTCCCGCTGGACGGCCGCCGGCTGGTCGGCGTGGTGCTGCGCCAGCGCCGCGGGCCGATCCCGGCCGCGCTGGAGGCGCAGGCCCGGCTGCGCGACTTCACCGAGCTGGCCGCCGGCGCGGTCCGGGCCTGCCGGCTCTCCGCCCTGGTCGGCGCGCTGGACGACGAGGGCGTCGGCCTGCTGATCGCGCTCGGCGCCCAGCAGGACGAGCACGTCGCCCTGGACTCCTTCTCCGCCACCCTGCGCCGGATGTCCGCCGAGGCCGGCCGGGAGGGCGCCGACGCCCCCGGCCCGGTGGTCGCGGTCGGCTCCTCGGTCGGCTCGGTCCGCGACGCCCGGCGCACCCTGCTGGAGGCCGCCCAGGTCGCCGACGCGGCCCTGCACGACGCGCCCGGCGGGGGCCGGACCGCCTCCTACTACCGGCTGCCGGACGTCCGGCTGCGCGGCCTGCTCCACCTGCTGCGCGACGACGCCCGCCTGCAGACGTACGTGGAGCGGGAGTTGGGCCCGCTGCTGGCCCACGACGCCGAGCACAACGGCCAGTTGGTGCAGATGCTGCGGATCTACCTGGAGCAGGGCCGGAACAAGTCGGCGGCGGCCGACGCCGCCCACCTGTCCCGGCCGTCCTTCTACGACCGGCTGCACAAGGTCGAGCGGATCCTCGGCGTCGACCTCGACCAGGTGGAGTCCTGCCTGTCCCTGCACGTGGCGCTGCTCGCGCTGGACGCCGTCCGCCGCTGAGCGTCACACCCCCGTGATGCGCCCCCACACCTTGTGCAGCTCCGGCCGCTCGGCCGAGGTGACGTCGCGCATGCCGTGCAGCCGGGCCCGCATCTCCTCGGTCGGGAACACCAGCGGGTTCTCGGCGAGTTCGGCCTTGTCCTTGTCCCCGCTGTCCGCCAGCACCTCGCGGGCGGCCGGCACCGGGCAGATGTACTCGACGGCCGCGGCGAGTTCGGCGGCCACCTCGGGCTGGTAGTAGTAGTCGATCAGCAGCTCGGCGTTGCGCTTGTGCACGGCCCGGTTGGGGATCATCAGGCTCTCCGCCCACAGCTCGCCGCCCTCTTCCGGCACCACGAAGGCGATGTCCGGGTTCCCGGCGGTGAGTTGGACGGCGTCGCCGGAGTAGGCCTGGCAGGCGATCGCGGCACCGGAGGCGAGGTCGCTGGTGTAGTCGTTGCCGGTGAAGCGGCGGACGTGGCCGGTGTCGACCATCCGCTGCACCAGGTCCATCGCCTTGTGGGCGTCGTCGTCGTCGAAGCGCGCGATGTCCGCGCCCTGGGAGAGCATCAGCAGCCCGAGCGCCTCGTCCAGCCCGGCGAACAGCGTGATCCGGCCCTTGAGGTCGGGCGCCCACAGGTCGGCGGTGGACTTCAGCTCCCGGCCGAGCGCCTTGCGGTTGTACGCGATGCCGGTGATCCCGGACTGCCAGGGCACGCTGCGCCGGCGCCCCGGGTCGAAGACCGGGTTCGCCAGCTGCGGGTCCAGGTTGGCGGTGACGTTGGGCAGGTTGTCCCGGTCCATCGCCTGCACCCAGCCGAGCGAGACGTACCGCCCGGCCATCCAGTCGCTGATCACCATCAGGTCCCGGCCCGGGTCGGCGCCCTGGGTGAGCACCGGGCTGATCTTGCCGAAGAACTCGTCGTTGTCGTTGATGTCCTCGGTGTAGGTGACCGCGATCCCGGTCTTCTCGCTGAAGGCGTCCAAAGTCGGGCGCCGACCCTGGTCGTCGGTGTCGATGTACTGCGTCCAGTTGGAGAAGTTCAGCCGCTTGTCGCGCTCCGAGCGGTCCGGCGCCGAGCGGCGGTCCTCGGCGACGTACGCGGACGGGATGCCGCAACCGGTCAGCGTGCCGGCGCCGAGCAGCGCGGCCCCGCCGAGCACCGAACGTCGGCGCATGACACGGAAGTCGGAGGGTCGGGTCAGGGTGGAGCTGCGGGACATGTGGGGCCTTCCGGAGCGTGGAACGGCCCCGGGAACACGCGGGTGCGCCCGGGGCCGTCCTGGTAGGTACGTCAGACGGTGTGCGCGTCGGTCAGCGACAGCACCTCGTCCAGCACCGCGAGGCCGGTCTTGGCCTCCTCCTCGGTGACGGTGCACGGCGGGACGACGTGGAAGCGGTTCATGTTGACGAACGGCCAGAGCCCGCGCCGCTTGCAGGCAGCGGCCAGCTCGGCCATCGGCGCGTTGTCGGCGCCCGCGGCGTTGTAGGGGACGAGCGGCTCCCGGGTCTCCCGGTCCTTCACCAGGTCCAGCGCCCAGAACACACCGAGGCCGCGCACCTCGCCGATCGAGGGGTGCCGCTCGGCCAGCTCGCGCAGGCCGGGGCCGAGCACCGTCTCGCCGATGTGCCTGGCGTTCTCGACGATGCCCTCCTCCGCCATGGCGTTGAGGGTGGCCACCGCCGAGGCGCAGGCCAGCGGGTGCCCGGAGTAGGTGAGCCCGCCGGGGAACGGCCGCTCGGCGAAGGTGGCGGCGATCTCCGCGTTGATCGCCACGCCGCCCAGCGGGACGTAGCCCGAGTTGACGCCCTTGGCGAAGGTCATCAGGTCCGGCACGACGCCCCAGTGGTCGGCGGCGAACCACTCACCGGTGCGGCCGAAGCCGGCCATCACCTCGTCCAGGATGAACACGATCCCGTACCGGTCACAGATCTCCCGCACCCCGGCCAGGTAGCCCGGCGGCGGGATCAGGATGCCGGCGGTGCCGACCACCGTCTCCAGGATCACCGCCGCGACCGTGCCCGGCCCCTCGAACGCGATCACCTGCTCCAGGTGCTCCAGCGCGCGCTCGCACTCCTGCGCCTCGTTCTCGGCGTGGAAGTTGGAGCGGTAGGCGTACGGGCCCCAGAAGTGCACCACGCCGGAGACGCCGGTCTCGTTGGCCCAGCGCCGCGGGTCGCCGGTCAGGGCGATCGCGTTGGCGGTGGCGCCGTGGTACGAGCGGTAGGTGGACAGCACCTTCTGCCGGCCGGTGTGCAGCCGGGCCAGCCGGATGGCGTTCTCGACCGCCTCCGCCCCGCCGTTGGTGAAGAAGATCTTGTCCAGGTCGCCCGGGGTGCGCTCGGCGATCAGCCGGGCCGCCTCACTGCGCGACTCGACCGCGAAGCCGGGGGCGATGGTGCAGAGCTTCGCCGCCTGCTCCTGGATCGCGGCGACCACCTTCGGGTGCTGGTGGCCGATGTTGGTGTTGACCAGCTGCGAGGAGAAGTCCAGGTAGCGGTTGCCGTCGTAGTCCCAGAAGTACGAGCCCTCGGCGCCGGCCACCGCGAGGGGGTCGATCAGCGCCTGGGCGGACCACGAGTGGAAGACGTGCGCGCGGTCGGCGGCCTTGACGGCCTGGCCGGCGGCTGAGTCAGCGGTGGGGATGCTCATGCCGGTAAGGCTAGGGCCGCCCGCCCCCGAAGTGCAGTTTCATCCTGTCAGCCGGACGCACGACCCGCCGACAGGGTGCAAAGCGACAGGGCCCGGGTCGAAAAGACCCGGGCCCCTCGTCAGTTCGGACGATTCCCGACTAGATCGCGGTCATGACGTGCTTCACCCGGGTGTAGTCCTCGAAGCCGTACGACGACAGGTCCTTGCCGTAGCCGGACTTCTTGAAGCCGCCGTGCGGCATCTCGGCGACCAGCGGGATGTGGGTGTTGATCCAGACGCAGCCGAAGTCCAGGCGGCGGGACATCCGCATGGCGCGGGCGTGGTCCTTGGTCCACACCGAGGAGGCCAGCGCGAACTCGACGCCGTTGGCGTACTCGACGGCCTGGTCCTCGTCGGTGAACTTCTGCACGGTGATGACCGGGCCGAAGACCTCGTTCTGGATGATCTCGTCGTCCTGGAGCAGGCCGGAGACGACGGTCGGGGCGTAGAAGTAGCCCTTGTCGCCGACCTGGTGGCCGCCGGCCTCGACCTTGGCGTGGGCGGGCAGCCGCTCGATGAAGCCGGCCACCTGCTTCAGCTGGTTGGCGTTGTTCAGCGGGCCGTAGAGCACGTCCTCGTCGTCCACGCCGCCGGTCTTGGTCTCGGCCGCGGCCTTGGCCAGCGCCTCGACGAAGGCGTCGTGGATCGACTCGTGCACCAGCACGCGGGTGGCGGCGGTGCAGTCCTGGCCGGCGTTGAAGTAGCCCGCCACCGAGATGCCCTCGACGGCCTCGGCGATGTCGGCGTCCTCGAAGACCACGACCGGGGCCTTGCCGCCCAGCTCCAGGTGGACGCGCTTGACGTCCTTGGAGGCCGACTCGGCGACCTGGATGCCGGCCCGGACCGAACCGGTGATGGAGGCCATCGCCGGGGTCCTGTGCTCGACCATCAGCTTGCCGGTCTCGCGGTCGCCGCAGATGACGTTGAAGACGCCGGCCGGCAGGTCCAGCTCCTTGAGCACGCCGCCGATGATCTCGGCCAGCAGCACGGTGGAGGCCGGGGTGGTGTCCGAGGGCTTCAGCACGACGGCGTTGCCGGCCGCGATGGCCGGGGCGAACTTCCAGACCGCCATCATCATCGGGTAGTTCCACGGCGCGACCTGGGCACAGACGCCGACCGGCTCGCGGCGGATGATCGAGGTCATCCCGTCCATGTACTCACCGGCGGCCTTGCCCTCCAGCAGGCGGGCGGCACCGGCGAAGAAGCGGATCTGGTCCACCATCGGGCCGATCTCCTCGGAGAGGGTCAGCGCGCGCGGCTTGCCGGTGTTGCGCACCTCGGCGTCGACGATCTCGTCGGCCCGGGTCTCGATCGCGTCGGCGATCTTGAGCAGCAGCTTCTGCCGGGTGCTCGGGGTGGCATCGCGCCAGATCGGGAACGCGGCGGCCGCCGAGGCCATGGCGGCGTCCACGTCAGCGGCACCGGACAGCGGCGACGTCGCGTACACCTCGCCGGTGGTCGGGTCGACGATGTCGAGCGTGCGGCCGTCGGCCGCGTCGACGAACTCACCGTTGATGTAGTTGCGCAGCGTGCGAAGGTCGCTCACGGGTCTCTCCTCGGTCTGGGCCTGCGGCATTGCAGATTCCGGCGCCATGGTACGTCGGCGGATCCGGCCTACGAAGGGTGCCGAGTGGCCGGGCCCGGAGCGGCACCGTCCACTGGTGGCGGAATGCGCGCCGCCCTGCGGGGGCTCGCGCGTACCGTGCCAGGGTAGCCGCAACACTGCCGGGATCGACAGGTGCTGCCCGCTCACGCGATGAAATCCGCATGCGTTTTCCCGGAGCGCGACGAAATCAGCAGTTTCCACGCTTGCGAACAGAGGAACGATCAGGCACAGTGGCCGCGTGGCCAACCGCGACCGGAACGCCAGCGTTCCCCTCGACGCCGCCTCCAAGGCGATCATCGAGCAGCTCCAGGAGGACGGGCGCCGCCCGTACGCCGCCATCGGCAAGGCCGTCGGCCTGTCCGAGGCAGCCGTACGTCAGCGCGTGCAGAAGCTGCTCGACCAAGGCGTGATGCAGATCGTCGCCGTCACGGACCCGCTCACCGTCGGCTTCACCCGCCAGGCGATGGTCGGCATCCGGGTCGAGGGCGACATCGAGCCCGTCGCCGACGCGCTGGCCGCCCTCGACGAGGTCGACTACGTCGTCTGCACCGCAGGCTCGTTCGATCTGCTGGCCGAACTGGTCTGCGAGGACGACGAACACCTGCTCGAAATGATCAACAAGCGCATCCGCGCGCTTCCCGGCGTGCGGAGCACCGAGAGCTTCGTTTACCTGAAGCTCCGGAAACAGACCTACACCTGGGGCACCCGATGACAGCCGACCCGGCGCAGAAGGACCTTTCCAAGACCGCCTACGACCACCTGTGGATGCACTTCACCCGCATGTCGTCGTACGAGAACTCCCCCGTGCCGACCATCGTCAAGGGCGAGGGCACCTACGTCTGGGACGACAAGGGCCGCAAGTACCTCGACGGCCTGGCCGGCCTGTTCGTCGTCCAGGCCGGTCACGGCCGCGAGGAGCTCGCCGAGGCCGCCGCCAAGCAGGCCAAGGAGCTCGCCTTCTTCCCGGTGTGGAGCTACGCCCACCCGAAGGCCGTCGAGCTGGCCGAGCGGCTGGCCCACTACGCCCCGGGCGACCTGAACAAGGTCTTCTTCTCCACCGGTGGCGGCGAGGCCGTCGAGACCGCCTGGAAGCTCGCCAAGCAGTACTTCAAGCTGACCGGCAAGCCGACCAAGTACAAGGTCATCTCGCGTGCCGTCGCCTACCACGGCACGCCGCAGGGCGCGCTGTCCATCACCGGCCTGCCGGGCCTGAAGGCCCCGTTCGAGCCGCTGGTGCCGGGCACCCACAAGGCCCCGAACACCAACATCTACCGCGCCCCGGCCTTCCTGGCCGGCCCCGACGGCACGGTCGACCCCGAGGCCTACGGCCGCTGGTGCGCCGACGAGATCGAGGTGGCCATCCTCAACGAGGGCGCCGAGACCGTCGCCGCCGTCTTCGTCGAGCCGGTGCAGAACGCCGGCGGCTGCTTCCCGCCGCCGCCCGGGTACTTCCAGCGCCTGCGCGAGATCTGCGACCGCCACGACGTGCTGCTGGTCTCGGACGAGGTCATCTGCGCCTTCGGCCGCCTCGGCACCATGTTCGGCGCCGACAAGTTCGGCTACCAGCCCGACATGATCACCTGCGCCAAGGGCATGACCTCGGGCTACTCCCCGATCGGCGCCACCATCATCTCGGACCGCCTCGCCGAGCCGTTCTACAAGGGTGACAACACCTTCCTGCACGGCTACACCTTCGGTGGGCACCCGGTCTCCTCCGCGGTGGCGCTGGCCAACCTCGACATCTTCGAGCGCGAGGGCCTCAACCAGCACGTGCTCGACAACGAGGCCGCGTTCCTGGGCACCCTGAACAAGCTGCGCGACCTGCCGATCGTCGGCGATGTCCGCGGCAACGGGTACTTCTACGGCATCGAGCTCGTGAAGGACAAGGTCACCAAGGAGTCGTTCAACGACGACGAGGTCGAGCGCGTGCTCTACGGCTTCCTGTCGAAGGCCCTCTTCGACAACGGCCTGTACTGCCGCGCCGACGACCGTGGCGACCCGGTCGTCCAGCTGGCCCCGCCGCTGATCTCCGACCAGTCGACCTTCGACGAGATCGAGCAGATCCTGCGGACCAGCCTCACCGACGCGTGGGCGAAGATCTGACCTCCTGAGCCTTCTTCCCCACCCTCCGCCGAAGGGCGGTCCCGCTCCCGCGGGGCCGCCCTTCGGCGTTCACACCACCGGCACGGAACATCACAGTCGTACGACCAAACATGCCTGAATGCGGGTGATTTGCCCGTGATGGCCCAGAGCGCCGCAACCGCGACCGGCCCCGGTCGTTCTAATCTGACGACTGTCATATCCCTGCGGCCACCCAGGATGGAACCTCATGTCAGCGGCACCGCCTGACAACGACGTGCTGTGGGCCCGAGGGATCGTCAAGTCCCACTCCGGCACCCCCGCCCTGCGCGGCATCTCCATCGGCGTCCGCGAGGGCGAGGTGCTCGCCGTCACCGGCCCCCGCGGCTGCGGCAAGAGCACCCTGCTCGGCTGCCTCTCCGCCCAGCTCCCGGTCGACGAGGGCGAGGTCTGGTTCAACAGCGCCCCCGTCCACACCCTCGGCCGGGCCGGCCGCGAACGCCTCCGCCGCGACCGCTTCGGCTTCGTCGGCTCCGAGCCGCACCTGGTGCCCGAACTGACCGCCCGCGAGAACGTCGCCCTGCCGCTGCTGCTCGCCGGCGCCGGCAACAAGGCCGCCTACACCGCCGCCGACGAATGGCTGGAACGCCTCGACGTCGGCGAGATCGCCCGGCAGCGCCCCGACCGGCTGGTCCAGAGCCAGCGCCAGCGGATCGCCGTGGCCCGCGCCCTCGCCCCGCTGCCACCCGTCGTCTTCGCCGACGACCCCACCGCCCCGCTGCACCGCGAGGCCGCCGACCAGGTCCTGCGGATACTGACCAGCGCGGCCCGCTCGCACCAGCTCACCCTCGTCCTGGCCACCCACGACCCCGAGCTCGTCCGGTTCGCGGACCGCGCCGTCGCCCTCGTCGACGGACGGCTCACCGCACCCGCCGCCCCCGTCCCGCGCGGCACCGCCGCCCCCGGCACGGCCGGTGCCTCCGCCGTCACGGCCACCCGCCGCTGACGAAGCCGGGAGCGTGTCCTGTGGGTCCTCGCCGCTGAAAGAGTCGACGTGTTCTACCTCCGTCTGGCCCGGGGCTACCGGGTGCCCGACCTCGGCCGCTGGCTGCTCACCGCACTGGCGGCCGCCGTCGTCGCCGCCTTCCTGCTGCGCTCCCTCGGCCGGGCGCTGAGCGACCCGCTCGGCGGCGCCGACGCCCTGGTGCGACTGCTCTGGTGCCTGCCCCCGCTCGCCGCCGTCGCCTGGTTCGCCGCCGTCGCCGCCCGCTCGGTGCCCGCCCGGCGCCCCGAGCGGATGGCCGGCCTCACCGCCGCCGGGGCCGGCTCCCGCCGGATCCGCACCCTGATCGCCGGCGAGGTCGCCCTCGCCTGCACCCTCGGCAGCGTGCTCACCCTGCTGGTCTTCCTGGTGCTGCGCAACGACATCGCCGGGCCCTCGCTCGCCCCCGACCTCGGCATGGGCGTGCCGCTGCCGGCCGCCGCGCCGGTCACCCTGCTCACCCTGGTCCCGCTCACCGCGGGCCTCGCCGCCGGCTGCGCGGTGCCCGTCGCCGAAACCCTGCCCGGCGGCCGCACCCACGGCCGGACCGACTTCGGCCCGCTGCGGATCGCCGTACCGGTCGGACTGGTCGTCATCGGCGCCGCACTCGAACTCATCGCGCTGCGCCCCGGCGCCCCCGCCGACGGCCGTCCGATCCACCTGCCGGCCGGACTCGGCAGCACCAGCACCGCCGCCCTCGGCGGCTGGACCGCCAGTGCGCTCGGCCTCGCCCTGCTCACCGGCCCGCTGCTCGCCTGGACCGGGCGGCTGCTCGCCCTCGGCCGGCCCACCCCACTGCGACTGCTGGCCGGACGCGGCCTCACCGCCCAGGCCCGCCGGCTCGGCCCGCCACTGGCCGTCCTCACCCTGGTCGTCGCCCTGGTGCTGACCACCGTCCGCTACTGGATCGGCACCCCCGACAGCGCCGACGCGCTGCCCGCCGTCGAGGCCTGCCTGGTGCTCGGCTGCGCGGCCGCCGCGGTGATCGCCCGGCTCGCCGAGGTCCGCACCGACCGACGGGAGATCACCGACGCGCTGCTGCGCCTCGGTGCCTCCCCCCGGCTGCTGTTCGGCGCGGTCGCGCTGCGCACCCTCGCGGTGGGCACCACCCTACTGCTGACCGGCGGGGCGACCGCCGCACTGGCGGCCGCCGGGCTGCGCTAGCTCCCGCTCGGTTCCTCAGCCCGCCGGTCCCTCAGCCCGCCGCTTCCTCAGCCCGCCGCGGCGAGCTGGCCGCAGGCGCCGTCGATCTCCTGGCCGCGGGTGTCCCGGACGGTCGTCGGCACGCCGTGCGACTGCAGCCGGCGGACGAACTCGCGCTCGTCCTCGGGCCGGGAGGCGGTCCACTTGGAACCAGGGGTCGGGTTCAGCGGGATCAGGTTGACGTGCACCCGGTGGTTCTTGATCAGTCGGCCGAGCAGGTCGGCGCGCCACGCCTGGTCGTTGATGTCCTTGATCAACGCGTACTCGATGGAGATCCGGCGACCGGACTTCTCCGCGTAGTTCCAGGCCGCGTCCAGCACCTCGGCGACCTTCCACCGGGTGTTCACCGGGACCAGTTCGTCGCGCAGCTCGTCGTCCGGAGCGTGCAGCGACAGCGCCAGCCGGCAGCTGAGACCCTCGTCGGCCAGCCGGTTCATCGCCGGAACGAGACCGACCGTGGAAACGGTGACGCCGCGCTGGGACAGACCGAAGCCGTCCGGCGCCGGGTCGGTCAGCCGGCGGATCGCGGCCAGCACCCGGTTGTAGTTGGCCAGCGGCTCGCCCATGCCCATGAAGACCACGTTGGACAGCCGCGCCTCGCCGCCCGGGATCTCACCGGCCTTGAGCGCGCGCATCCCGGCGGCGATCTGCTCGACGATCTCGCCGGTGGACAGGTTGCGGGTCAGCCCCGCCTGGCCGGTGGCGCAGAACGGGCAGTTCATGCCGCAGCCGGCCTGCGAACTGATGCACATGGTGACCCGGTCCGGGTAGCGCATCAGCACCGACTCGACGAGCGTGCCGTCGAACAGCTTCCACAGCGTCTTGCGGGTGGCGTCGTCGTCACAGGACACGTGCCGCACCACCGACATCAGCTCGGGCAGCAGGCTCTCGGTGAGCTTCTCCCGGCTGGCGGCGGGGATGTCCGTCCAGCTCGCCGGGTCGTTCGACATCCGGCCGAAGTAGTGGTTGGAGAGCTGCTTGGCGCGGAACGGCTGCTCGCCCAGCTCGGCGACGGCCTCCTTGCGCTCGGCGGGGCTCAGGTCGGCGAGGTGTCGCGGGGGCTTGGCGCCGCGCGGCGCGACAAAGGTGAGTTCTCCGGGCTTAGGCATGGTTGTTCCAGTGTCGCAGACGCGCGAGGGCCCCGGACGCCTGGCGTCCGGGGCCCGTGCTCGGATCCGCGGGTCAGCTTCCGACGAAGGCCGCCAGCAGCAGCCAGACCACCGGAGCGGTCGGCAGCAGCGAGTCCAGCCGGTCCATGATCCCGCCGTGGCCGGGCAGCAGGGTGCCCATGTCCTTGATCCCGAGGTCGCGCTTGATCATCGACTCGCCCAGGTCGCCCAGAGTCGCGGTGACCGCGGCACAGCCGCCCAGGATCAGGCCCTGCCACCAGCTGCCGCCGTCGATGATCAGCTGCATCAGCAGGGCGCCCGCCAGCATCGACAGGCCGATACCGCCGGCCAGGCCCTCGCGGGTCTTGCCGGGGCTGATCGTCGGGGCCAGCTTGGTCCTGCCGAACTTGTAGCCCACCGCGTAGGCACCGGTGTCGCTGCAGATCGTGACGATCAGGAAGAGCACGATCCGTTGGGGGCCGTCGTCGGCCGCCAGCATCATCGCCACGAAGGTCGCCAGGAACGGCACGTAGAAGGCGGTGAACACACCCGCCGTTATGTCGCGCAGGTAGTTCTCCGGTGGCGCGGCCATCCGCCAGACCATCACCGCCAGCCCGGTCAGCGCGAGCGAGGCCGCAGCCCACTGGACGCCGGCCCAGTAGCCGGTGGCGACCATCGCGATGCCGCCCACCACCAGCGGGATCAGCGGCACCTTGATCTGCTTGCGCTCGGCGAGCCGGCTGGTCAGCTCCCAGCTGCCGACCGCGACCGCGGCCATCACGACGAACAGGAACAGCGCCTTGACCACGAACAGCGTGGCGACGATCACCACGCCGAGGCCCACCCCCACGCCTATGGCGGCTTGGAGGTTACGGCCACCGCGCTGCTTGCGCGGCTCCGGCTGCGGGGCGGGCTGGGCGGCCACGGGTGTCTCCTGCCCTGGATGGGACGACGGCACGAAGGGGGGCTGCCCGGCCGCCCAGTGGCTCTGCGGCGGCGCGGGATGCACCGGAGCCCCCGGGTACGGCCGGGCGCCGTGGCCGGGGGCGGGGGTGACGTCGTCGGATATCGCGCGCAGCACGACCGTCTCCGTCACTCCGGGCGGCGCCGTCTCGGGCTGCTCGTCCCGGAACAGCGGGCCGCCCATCCGACCGGGCTCCCGGGCCTGATCCGTACCGGGGTCGGCGGGCGCGCCGGGGGCGGTCGGCCGACCGTGCGCCGGGTGCCGGCCGGGGGCCGGGTGCTGACCCGGGCCCGGGTACTGGCCGGGGGCCGGGTACCCGCCGGGCGCCGCCGACGCGCCCTGGGCCGGGCCGTGGTCGGGCGCGCCGGGGTGCGGGCCGGGATCGGCCGGTACGGGAGGCATGACCTGAGTCTCCTCCGCGTCGCCGCCCCAGTACACCGGAGGCTGCTGCGAGTGATCCGAACGGAGGGCCCGGTCGCCCGGCACGTCCTGGTGGGCGGCCCGGTCGCCGGGGCGCCCGGGGATGGGCTGCGCCTGGTCCGGCGCGCCGGGAACGGGCCGACCGGGAGCCGGCCGGCCCTGCTCCGGCGCCGGGTGCTCGCCGTACCCCGGCGCCGGACTGGCCGGCGGCCGGGGTGCCTGCGCCTGCGGCTGCGGCGCCGGACGATAGGGCTGGAACTGCTGGTCGGACGGGCCCCAGTAGCCAGGGGCGTCAGGGGCGTCGTTCATCAGACCTCGAGCAGCTCGGCTTCCTTGTGCTTCAGCAGCTCGTCGACCTGGGTCACGTACTTGGCCGTGGTGTCGTCGAGCTCCTTCTCGGCGCGGCGGCCGTCGTCCTCGCCGACCTCACCGTCCTTGACCAGCTTGTCGATGGCGTCCTTGGCCTTGCGGCGCACCGAACGGATCGAGACCTTGGCGTCCTCGCCCTTGGTGCGGGCGATCTTGATGAACTCGCGCCGGCGCTCCTCGGTCAGCTCCGGCAGCACCACCCGGATGATGGAGCCGTCGTTCGACGGGTTGACACCCAGGTCGGAGTCGCGGATCGCCTGCTCGATGGCCTTCAGAGCGGTCTTGTCGAACGGCGAGACGACCGCCATCCGGGGCTCCGGCACCGAGAACGAGGCCAGCTGGTTGATCGGCGTCACGGCGCCGTAGTACTCGGCGACGATCTTGGCAAACATCGCCGGGTGGGCCCGGCCGGTGCGGATGGCCGCGAGGTCGTCCTTGGCGACGACGACGGCCTTCTCCATCTTCTCCTCGGCCTCGAGGAGGGTCTCTTCGATCACTGTGGTCTCCCTGTCCGGTTCATCTGCTGTTGTCCCGACCGGCGTCGGCATCGGGGCCGGTCGCGGCGGACGCCGCCCCGCACGGCTGGTTGCTGCTCAGGCCCGGACAGAATCCTGGCTGATGAGTGTGCCGATCTTCTCACTCTTCACCGCACGCGCGATATTGCCCTCCGCCAGCAGTTCGAAGACCAGCATCGGGAGGTTGTTGTCCTTGCACAGCGTGATCGCGGTGAGGTCGGCGACCTTGAGGTCGCGCGCGATGACCTCGGAGTACTCCAGCGCGTCGAACTTCACCGCGTCCGGGTTGGTCCGGGGGTCGGAGTCGTAGACGCCGTCCACGCCGTTCTTGCCCATCAGCAGGACGTCGGCGTGGATCTCCAGGGCGCGCTGGACGGCCGTGGTGTCGGTGGAGAAGTACGGCATGCCCATACCGGCCCCGAAGATCACCACCCGGCCCTTCTCCAGGTGCCGGACGGCCCGCAGCGGCAGGTACGGCTCGGCGACCTGGCCCATGGTGATGGCGGTCTGGACCCGGGTCTCGATGCCCTCCTTGACCAGGAAGTCCTGCAGCGCCAGGCAGTTCATGACGGTGCCGAGCATGCCCATGTAGTCGGAACGGGCCCGGTCCATGCCGCGGACCTGCAGCTCGGCGCCCCGGAAGAAGTTGCCGCCGCCGATGACCACCGCGACCTCGGTACCGGCGCGGACGACCGTGGCGATCTCACGGGCGATCGCGTGCACGACGTCCGGGTCGACGCCGAGCCCGCCACCACCGGCGAAGGCTTCACCGGACAGCTTGAGCAGCACCCGGCGGCGCGAGCCCGCCTTGGGGTCCTGCGCGGTCTCCTGCGTCTCCTGCATGGACTTCTCCTTTATTGCACCTGCTGGCTCACAGGCCTGGGCGTGCGGGTGCCCGGTCTGCGTGTACACGAGAGGAGGCCACTGCCGCGGGAACCGGTTCGGTGTCCTGCACGGCAATGGCCTCCTCGTCGTTCATGGTGCCGACACGGCCCGCCCATGGACGGTTGGCGCTGGGTGAGCCCGTTCGGCGTTCCGCCCGCCCTGGTCAGCGGGCGGGGGCGGTTCCCAGCCTAAAGGGGCCGGGGACCAGGTGGAACGTGGCTCAGGCGCCGACGCGGAAGCGGGCGAAGCGCTTGAGGGCGACGCCGTTCTCCTCGAGGACCTTGGCGACGGTCTTCTTGTTGTCCTTCGCGAAGGCCTGCTCCAGGACGGAGTTCTCCTTCACGAAGCCGGTGACGCGGCCCTCGACGATCTTCGGCAGGGCGGCCTCCGGCTTGCCCTCCTCGCGAGCGGTGGCCTCGGCGACGCGGCGCTCGTTCTCGAGGTCCTCGGCCGGGATGTCCTCGCGGGACAGGAACTTCGGCGCGAAAGCGGCGATGTGCTGCGCGACGTCCTTGGCGACCTCGGCGTTCTCCTTGTCCAGCTCGACCAGGACGCCGACGGCCGGCGGCAGGTCGGGGCTGGTCTTGTGCAGGTAGACCGCGACGAAGCCGTCACCGTCGAACTGGGCGAAGCGACGGAAGACGATCTTCTCGCCCAGGGTCGCGTTGGCCTCGTCGACGAACTGCTGAACGGTCTTGCCGGCCTCGATCTCGGAAGCCAGGGCGGCGTCCAGGTCGGCCGGGGCGGTCTTGGCGACGTGGGCGGCGATCGCGTCGGCGACCTCGACGAACTTCTCGCCCTTGGCGACGAAGTCGGTCTCGCAGTTCAGCTCGACCAGAACGCCGGACTTCTTGTCCTCGGCGATCAGCGCGGCGACGGCGCCGTTGGAGGCGTCACGGCCCTCGCGCTTGGCAACACCCTTCTGGCCCTTGATGCGAAGGAGCTCGACGGCCTTCTCGACGTTGCCCTCGGCCTCGTCCAGGGCCTTCTTGCAGTCCATCATGCCGGCGCCGGTGAGCTCACGGAGCTTCTTGACGTCCGCGGCGGTGAAGTTCGCCATGGTGTGAATCTCTTCTCGCGTCTCGCGTGTCTGCGTGGGGATGCGCCGGGACCGATGGTTCGGTCCCGGCGCGGGAGAGAGGGGCACCTGCCGGTGTCGTACCGGCGGGTGCCCCTCACCCTTGGTACGTCAGGCCTGCTCGGCCGGAGCGTCGGCGGCGGGGGCCTCCTCGGCCGGAGCCTCGACGGCGGGGGCCTCGACGGCGGGGGCCTCAGCGGCCGGGGCCTCAGCGGCGGCGGGGGCCTCCTCGGCCTTCTTCTCGCCCTCGATGAGGTCCTTCTCCCAGTCGGCCAGCGGCTGGTCGGCGCCCGGCTCGGCCTTGGTGTCGCCCTTGGCGACACCGGCGCGGGACTTCAGGCCCTCGGCGACGGCGTCGGCGATCACGCGGGTCAGCAGGGTGACGGAGCGGATCGCGTCGTCGTTGCCCGGGATCTTGTAGTCGACCTCGTCCGGGTCACAGTTGGTGTCGAGGATGGCGACGACCGGGATGTTGAGCTTCCGGGCCTCGCCGACCGCGATGTGCTCCTTCTTGGTGTCCACGATCCAGACGGCGCTGGGAACGCGCTGCATGTCGCGGATACCGCCGAGGGTCTTCTCCAGCTTGTCGTGCTCGCGCTGGAGGACCAGGAGCTCCTTCTTGGTGAGGCCGGAGCCGGCCACGTCCGAGAAGTCCAGCTCGCCGAGCTCCTTCAGGCGCTGCAGACGCTTGTAGACGGTCGAGAAGTTGGTCAGCATGCCGCCGAGCCAGCGCTGGTTCACGTAGGGCATGCCCACGCGGGTGGCCTGCTCGGCGATGGCCTCCTGGGCCTGCTTCTTCGTGCCGACGAAGAGGACGCTGCCGCCGTGGGCAACGGTCTCCTTGATGAACTCGAAGGCGCGGTCGATGTAGTTCAGCGACTGCAGCAGGTCGATGATGTAGATGCCGTTGCGCTCGGTGATGATGAAGCGCTTCATCTTCGGGTTCCAGCGGCGGGTCTGGTGACCGAAGTGGACGCCGCTCTCCAGCAGCTCCCGCATCGTGACGACGGCCATTGCCGTGCTCCTCAGGTGTTACGGCCCGACTGTGGCGGTCCCTCGGGGGTTCCCCTCGGGTGAAGTGCCTACGGCCGGGTCAGTCTCGGTTGTCCGTGGCGGCCAGGTGACAGCCACGCCTGACGCCCCGATCGTGCCGAGCCGCTTCCACCCGTTCGGTCCGGGGACCGGTCGGGCTCGGCGGACCGAGCGGCACTCGCACCTGGCGGGGCCGCGGAAGAACCGCGTCCGACCGCCGGTGGCGGGGCGTGCGAAGTCGACCCGGTGGACCGGGTCGCGTGTGAAGTGTACGGGAAGCGTCGAGCAGCGAGCCACTTCGCGGGCGCGCGAGGGCCTGCGGACGGGCTGCGGAGGAGCAGGCCACGAGCGGCCGACGGTCCGTGGACGGTCTGGGAGGCCGGCGGGCAGGAGCCCTGGGGAACGGCTTCGGCGGACGGGGCCGCTGCGGACGGAGGACGGGTGCCGACTGCTCGGCCCATTGCCCGCCGAACGGTCCTCGTATGCCGTTTGTACACCGGATGGCGGCGCCCGTACACCCGTCCGGGGGATGGCGGTCGGAGTGAGGGGTGGTTTGTCCACAGGCATCCGGATGTGGGTGGTGCGGGAGTGGGGGCACGGCCAGCCTCGGGGCATGACTGGACGCCGTGGGGTTCGAGGGATGGTCACGGGGGTGGCGCTGGCGGCGCTGCTCGCCCTGGTGGGGGTTGCGGGTGCGCGGGAAGTGCCGGGGGTCGGGTGGGCGGCTGGTGCGGTGGGGGCAGCGGAGGCCCTGACGGGGGCTCCGGCGGGCGGCGTACCGGGTGGAGGTGGCGCCGGCGGTGATTCCGGTTGGGGTGTGGCGCGGGCCTGGCCGGTGGGCGGGCCGGGCGGGTTGCTTGGGCGGTTCGAGCCACCGGCGAAACCGTGGGCGGCCGGGCACCGGGGAGTGGACCTCGCCGCCGCACCCGGGACGGATGTGCGGGCGGTTGCCGCCGGCGTGATCGCCTTCTCCGGGCTGGTCGCGGGGCGCCCGGTGGTGACCGTCAGCCATCCGGGATCCGGGACTCCCCCGCTGCGGACCACCTACCTGCCCGTCCTCGGCAACCTCCCGGTCGGCACCGCGGTGGCCGCCGGGCAGGTGATCGGGCAGCTCGCCCCGGACGGGCGGCACTGCGGCACTCGGGACTGCCTGCACTGGGGGCTGCTGCGTGGCGGCCGCTACCTCGATCCGCTGGCCCTGCTCGGCACGGGCCGGGCACGCCTGCTGCCGCTGACCAGGACGGGGCGCGCGGACGGGGCGGACGGAACGACCCGGGGGCAGGGCAGCGGACCGGGCGGGAGTTCGACGGCGGTTCGGGCGGTGGTTGCGGTGGCTCAGGTGCGGTCGAGACCGCGCAGCGCCAGGGCGACGGCGGCATCGGCGACCGCCTCGGGGGACTCGACCGGGCAGCCGGCCCGGTCCCCGGCAGCGAACTGCTCGGCCCGGCGGACGGCCGCCTCCACGATCCCCTGCAGCAGCGCCGCGGCGAGCCGGGGCTGTTCGTGGCCGAGGTCCTCCAGGGCCCGGACGACCAGACCGGCGAGCCGGCTGTGCGCCGCACGGATGCGCTCACGCGCGGCCTCGTCCAGTTCCAGTGCCGAGATGGCCATGACCGCGCGGTGCCTGGGGTCGCCGGCCAGCACCAGCTGACCGCGGACGTACGCCTCGATCCGCCCGGCGGCGGTGTCGCAGTTCGCCATCCCGGCTTCGATCTCGGCCGCCCAGAGCGGGAAGTCCGCCTCGCACAGCGCCTCCACCACGGCGGCGCGGGAGCGGAAGTACTCATAGACGGAGGAACGCGCCAGCCCGGTGCGGGCCGCGAGCGCGGAAAAGGTCAGGGCCTCCATGCCACCCTCGGTGAACAGGATGCGGGCAGCATCCAGGAGGGCTGCCCGCTGCAGCTGGCGATGCTCGGCCACCGTGGCCGCTCGGATCTTCGGCACGCTCCCACTGTACGGAGCCCTACCTACGGCCGGTACAGCGCCGCGCATCCGGGCGCGGGGGGCGGGCCCGGCGGGCGGCTCCGGCGTTCGCTACCGGACGTCCGAGAGCTTGGCGCGCAACTGGAGGACGGACTTGGTGTGGATTTGGCTCACCCGGCTCTCCGTGACCCCCAGCACCTGTCCGATCTCGGCGAGGGTGAGCCCCTCGTAGTAGTAGAGCGTCACCACGGTCTTCTCCCGCTCGGGGAGGGTGTTGACCGCCTGGGCCAGCAGTCTGCGCAGCTCGCGGTCCTCGGCCACCTCGACCGGGTCGTCCGCGCCGTGGTCCTCCAGGGTGTCCACCAGGCTCAGCCGGTCGCCGCCCTCCCCCACCGGGTGCAGCAGTTCGTCCAGCGCCACCACGTTGGCGAGTGACAGCTGGCTGAAGATCGCGTGCAGGTCCTCGATCGCGATGCCCATCTCGGCCGCGACCTCGGGGTCGTGCGGCGTCCGGCGCAGCCGGGCCTCCAACGTCGCGTAGGTCCGTTCGACGGCCTTCGCCTTCTGGCGCACCGAGCGGGGGATCCAGTCCAGGGCGCGCAGCTCGTCGATGATCGCGCCACGGATGCGGCTGATCGCGTAGGTCTCGAACTTGATGGCACGCTCGATGTCGAACTTCTCGATCGCGTCGATCAGCCCGAAGACCCCGGAGGAGACGAAGTCGGCCTGCTCGACGTTGGAGGGCAGACCGACCCCGACCCGACCCGCCACGTACTTGACGAGCGGTGAGTAATGCAGGATCAGCTGCTCGCGCAGCCGTTGGTCGCCGGTCTCCTTGTACGAGCGCCAGAGCTCTTCGAGCGCGCTGCGCCCCGGGGCGCCGCCCTCCCGCCCGTCCGCGCCCTCCCCCGCACCCATCCGTTCGCGACGGGGCCGGGACACGGGTGGGGACGTGGCGTCCGGCGCGGGGGCGCTCAAAGGCAACCGGGGGGCGCGGTCGACGGCCGCGCCACCCGGCGCGTCCGCCTCGCCCACCGCCCCGGTGGTGTGGGCCGGCTGGGCCGGCTCGGTGGTGTGGAGCGTGTCGGTGCTGTGGGCCGTGTCGGCACCCTTGGTCGTGTCAGCGTCCCTGGTCGTGTCCGCGGGCTGGCCCGGCACCACCGTCGGCCGGCCGCCCTGACGCGACAGGCCCCCCATCGTCCCCGCCGCTTTGGGCGGGAACTCGGTCACGGTGCGCCGCTCGGTCCGCGGCCCTCCCGAGGACCGAGCGCCACCGGTCACTCTGTGTCCGGGAATGTGTGTGGGCATACGTTGGTCTGCGCCGTTCTGCCGAGTCATGTGCTGATAGGGAAGGCATGTGGAGCGTAGCGTGACCGACTCACTGCAAAGCGCTACCGCCACTCGGTCGTCCCCCGATCCGGTGGCGTTCACTCACCGGATCCGGGCACACGAGCGGAAGAACCGGATCAGCAGGTCAGCCGGACCGTGCCCGCTCGCCTCCCCCGGGCGCACCCGTGTTCGTCCTTCCGCCGCTCACCTCCTCCGCACCGCTCGCCAGTGCGCCCCGTGCCGCTCCACGAAGCCGAGCGACACCAACTCGTAGAGCCGCTGCAGGACTTCGTCCGGCGGGAGACCGGACTGGCGGGCCAGCCGCTCGACCGGAGCGCCCTCCGCCGTGGCCGGCACGGCCTCCAGCACCCGGGCCACCGGCGGCTCCAGCAAGTCCCTCGGCAGGACCGGACCGCTGCGCTGCGGGGCCAAGTCCTCCCCGATCGCGCCGACCAGTTCGGTGATCTCGGCCGCGTCGGTGACCAGCGTGGCGCCGCCGCTGCGGATCAGGGCGTGCACCCCGGCGGAGAGCTCCGAGGTGACGGGGCCGGCGACGCCCATGGTGTGGCGATTGAGGTCCCGCGCCCGCCTGGCCGTGCTCAGGGCTCCGCTGCGCACGGCCGCCTCGACCACCACGGTGCCCCGGGTCAGCGCCGCGATGACCCGGTTGCGGAGCACGAAGCGGAAGCGGTTCGGGTGTTCTCCGGGCGGGAGTTCACTGACCAGCAGGCCCTGGACACCGATCCGCCGGATCAGTTCGGCGTTCCCCTTCGGGTAGGCCACGTCAACTCCGCAGGCCAGCACGGCGACGGTCATCCCGCCGACGGCCAGCGCCCCTCGGTGGGCCGCGGCGTCGATCCCGTACGCGGCTCCGGAGACCACGACCCAGCCGCGCTCGGCCAGTTGGGCCGAGAGCTCACCCGCGACATGGGCGCCGTAGGCCGTGCAAGCCCGCGAGCCCACCACCGCCACCGAGCGGAGGGCGAGCAGCCGCAGTGACCCGGTGCCGGTGGTCCACAGCCCGATCGGGCGTCCGTCGCCCAGGTCGTCCAGTTGACTGGGCCATTCCGTGTCCCCCGGAATGATGAAGCGCCCACCGATGTCCCGTACCCGTTTCAGGTCGTTCGCCGGGTCGAGGCCCGGGAGTCGCGCCTGGTAGGCGGCCAGCCGGGCGGCGTCCAGCCCGGGATGGTCGGGGACATCGCCCTCCCGGATCGCCCGGACCACCTCCACGGCGGGGAGTTGGCCGAGCCAGCGACCGACCACCGCGTCGCCCGGTTCGCTGAGCCGGTTGAGCAGGGCCCGGGCGTGGCGCTCCGCTTCGAGCCCGGCCGGCGGACCGGCCTCGGCCGTTCGCGGTGCTCGGGGTGCTTGGGGTGCTTGAGGTGCTTGGGGTGCTCGGGGTGCTTGGAGGTGTCCCAACAGCTGGTTCATACCGCCTCCTCCTTGTTCGCCGGGGGCTCCTTCGGTGTGTCGGGCCAGTCGTCCTCCGGGCCGGTCCTGCGCTGCGCCGGGATGACCCCGGCCCGGCCGTAGCCGCGTTCGGGCAGCGGGAGCCCCTGCTCGACCCCGGTGCGCAGGACCAGGGCGGTGCGCACGTCCCGCTGCTCCGGCCGGTCGCGGCCGGCGAGGTCGGCGACCGTCCAGGCGACCCGGAGCACCCGGTCCAGACCGCGGGCGGTCAGCAGACCGCGCTCCAGCTGACGGGCGACGTCGTTGAGCGCACCGGGCCCGAGCTGCCACCGGGTCCGCAGTTCGTGGCCGGGCACCTCCGCGTTGGTCCGCCACGGGGTGTGCGCCAGCCGGGCCGCGGCCCGCTCCCGCGCGGCCAGCACCCGGGCCGCGACGGTCTCGGTGCTCTCGGCGGTGGTGTCCCGCTCCATCAGCTCGATCCTGGTCACCGGGGCGACCTGGACCTGGAGGTCGACCCGGTCCAGCAGCGGCCCGGAGAGCCGCCCCTGGTACCGGCTGACCATGGCCGGGGTGCACTCGCAGCCCTCGCCCCGCCGCGAGTACCGGCCGCACGGACAGGGGTTGGCGGCCAGACAGAGGAGGAACCGGGCCGGGAGCCGGAGCGATCCGGCCGAGCGGGCGATCACCACCTCGCCCGACTCCAGCGGCTGACGCAGCGCGTCGAGCACCCGCACCGGGAACTCCGGCGCCTCATCGAGGAAGAGCACTCCCCGGTGGGCGAGGGACACCGCCCCCGGTCTCGGCAGACCGCTGCCGCCACCGACGATCGCGGGCATCGTGGTGGAGTGGTGCGGGGCGCAGTAGGGCGCGGTGTCGATCAGTGGACGCCCGACCGGGAGCAGGCCGGCCACCGAGTGGACGGCGGTGACCTCCAGCGACTCCTGTTGGGTCAGCGGCGGGAGCAGTGAGGGCAGCCGCTCCGCCAGCATCGTCTTGCCCGCGCCCGGCGGCCCCTTGAGGTAGAGGTGGTGTCCTCCGGCCGCGGCGATCTCCAGGGCTCGCCGGGCCTCGTACTGACCGGCCACGTCGGCCATGTCGAACCGCAGGGCCCGGTCGTCGGACAGGCCCCGGACGCTCGCGCTCGGCAGCATCAGGCCGGCCATCAGCGGATCCGGTCGACCGCCGATCGGCTCGGGCGGCTCCTCCGGTGGCGTCGCCCCGGTCAGGACGGCGACCAGCTGGCGCAGGCTGCGGACCCCGAGCACCGTCACCCCCGGGACGAGCGAGGCCTCGGGCGCCGTCTGCTCGGCGACCACCACTCGTTCGTACCCGGCTTCGGCGGCGGCCAGTACCGACGGCAGCACCCCGCGGACTGGCCGCACCCGGCCGTCCAGCCCGAGCTCGCCGATGAGCAGCAGGTCGGCGATGGAGGACGGGTCGAGCCGTTCGGCGGCGGCCAGCACGGCGCAGGCCACCGCGAGGTCGAAGCCGCTGCCGCTCTTGGGCACCGAGGCGGGGCTGAGCCCGACGGTCAGCTTGCGCTGGGGCCAGGCCTCCCCGCTGTTGCAGACTGCGGCGCGGACCCGGTCGCGGGCCTCGGTGAGTGCCTTGTCGGGCAGGCCGACCAGGGTGAACGCGGCCACCCCGGGCTCCAGATCGGCCTGGACCTCGACGATCACCCCGTCGACCCCGACCAGCGCGACGGAACAGGTACGGGCGAAGGCCATCTCAGAGCACCCCCCGCAGGTGGTCGACCAGGGCCGCACCCCGCGCCCGGTTGACCACGGCGACCAGGTCGATCCGCACCCCGCCCGGTGGGGCGGGCGGCCACTGCGGATCGGACGGCCCGGGGTCGTACCCGGGCCCGGCCAGCCGGGCGAAGTGCCCGGGCCAGCGTTCGGCCAGCCAGCGCTCCGCCAGCCGCTGCAGCCGGGCGGCCTTGACCCGGTCGATGGCCTCGCTGGGCTGCTGGAAGCCCCGCTCGGAGCGGGTCTTCACCTCGCAGACCGCGACGGTGTCGCCGTCCAGGGCGACGATGTCCAGCTCGCCCTCGACGCAGCGCCAGTTGCGGTCGAGGATGCGGAGCCCGGCCTCCGCGAGGTGACGGGCGGCGACCCGCTCCCCGTAGCGGCCGAGCCCGCTCCTGGTGGTGCGGTCCTGGTCCGCCCGGTCGTCCGCCTCGTTCTCGGCCGCGTTCGGTACGGCCTGGTCCTGCACGATGGTGTTCTGCATGGTGACCACCTCCGCCGAGGAGGCTGCACCACCGCGCAAGCCGAAGCCGGGAATTACCGGTTGCCTGTGGATAACCCGGGCCTGGGGACAACTCCTGTCACCCGCAGGAGTGAGAAGCCCTCGTCACGCGAAATTCGGCTGGACAACGCGGGACGGAGTCGTCCAACGTCAGTTCCCGAAGCCGGACTCGTCCGAGGGCAGCTCCAGATCGCTCTTCGCGAGTTCCTCGATGTTCACGTCCTTGAAGGTCAGCACCCGGACCTTACGGACGAACCGGGCCGGCCGGTACATGTCCCAGACCCACGCATCCGCCATCGACACCTCGAAGAACACCTCGCCCTGGACCGAGTGCACCTGCAGCTCGTAGTCGTTGGTGAGGTAGAAACGTCGCTCGGTCTCGATCACGTACTTGAACAGGCCGACGACGTCCCGGTACTCCCGGTAGAGCTTGAGCTCCATCTCGGTCTCGTACTTCTCGAGATCTTCGGCACTCATCCAGGCGTCCCCTCAACTTGTCACGTCCACCCATTGTGGACCACCGCACCCACGCTCAGAGCCGTACCGGATCGACCGGCGGGCCCTCTGCCAGCAGTCGTCCCAGGAAGCCCGCCAGCCCGACCGGATAGACCGTGTCGGCGGTCCCCCGCAGTTCCTCGACCGTCCACCAGCGCGCCGCGAGCAGCTGGGCGTGTTCGTCCTCGCCCATGCCCGAGTGGTCCAGATCCGTCTCCGCGGTCCGGGCCAGGTGGAACCACTGCTCCTGCTCGTAGCGCTGTCCCTGAAAGGAGAACGACACCGTGCCGTACGCCACCAAGGGCCCCAGGTCCACACCCCGCAAGCCGGTCTCCTCCGCGAGCTCCCGCTCGGCGGCCTCCCGCACGTCCTCCCCCGGCTCCAAGCCGCCGCCGGGCGTGAACCACCACGTCTCGTCGGGGACCGCGGGGTCGGCCCCCCGGAAGAGGAGGATGCGGTCCTGCCCGTCCAGCAGCAGGATCCGCGCCGCCCTGCGACGCTGTGCAGTCATGGCAGCGCTCCACGCTCCTTCCGTTCGCATCGATGGCGCTACCGATCCTGCCACCCGGCGCGTCCGTCCGGGGCGATGTTCGGCAGAGCGGCCCGGCCCGCGACGGCCGCGCTCAGGAGCTGCGCTCCCGGCGGAACCGACGCGCCAGTCCCGTGACCCCGCCCACCGCCGAGGTCACGACGATCAGCGCCGCGCCCGCAACGCTGGCGTAGGCGGCCGGCTCCAGCGGTCCCGGGTCCGCGGCCCTCGGGCCCGCGAAACCGTCGAAGGCCGCGGTCCGGTGCAGCAGGCCGGTCCGCCCGGAGGGCAGCAGAGTGGCCTCGACCCTGGCCTCGACCGCGGTGGCCGGGACGGTCCCGCCGTCGACCTCCAAATGGGTGCGGGAGTCGAGCGAGCCGACCCGGTTGTCGCCGAGCAGGAACAGCCGGCCCTGCGGCACGGTCACGCTGAACGACTCGCCCTGGCGGCCCTGGGTCGCGAGGTACGGCTCGTCCACCGGTTGTCCGTTGACCGTCAGCCGGTGGTCGTCCGCGGTGGTGGCGACGGTGTCGCCGCCGACCGCGACGACCCGCTTGACCATGAGCTCCCCGCCCCAGGCCTGGTCGCGGAAGACCACCACGTCGCCCCGGCCGATGGCGCCGCCGTCGACCTTGCGGGCGAGCACGGTGTCGCCGA
This sequence comes from Streptomyces sp. CBMA123, assembly GCF_014596465.1. GTDB lineage: Bacteria > Actinomycetota > Actinomycetes > Streptomycetales > Streptomycetaceae > Kitasatospora. The sequence goes on from NZ_MECK01000290.1 coordinate 36,566, forward strand.
CCTGGAGCGTCGGGTGCATCGAGGCGGTGGGGATCTTGTACGGCCGGTAGTCGACCGCGATCAGGGCGAAACCGCCGATCATCATCAGCAGCCCGAGCGCGAGCGCGACGCCCTGCAGCACCGCGGCGGGCCTACGGCCGGGACGGGTGGGCGCGTCCGGCTGGCCGGCCGACTGTTCCACGACACTGCTCATCGAAACCGTCCACCTCTGGCCGACCGGAGAACACCACTGGCACGCCGGTGGCTCGGACGCGAACGCCGACGGGCCGTGGCACGTCCGAGCAGATTACTCGTCGGTACCACGGCCCGCGCAAGGGTCGGGGAGGAGCTGGTAGAGCTCAGGACTCCTTCCGGTGCTCCGTCCGGGCCCGCACCCGGCGCACCAGCGGAAGCAGGACGACAGCCCCCACCGCACCGGCCACGGGGGGCGCGACCGGCAAGGCCGCCGCCAGACCCTTCTGGTCGAAGGTGTCCGGCACCGGGAGCGTGGACCAGTGGCTGACCGGCCAGGCCACCACGAAGGCGCGCCCGATCACGTTGTCCACCGGCACGGTGCCACCGCCCGGCTGGTCCATGTGGAAACGGGAGTCGAGCGAGTCGGCGCGGTGGTCGCCCATCACCCAGATCCGGCCGTTGGGCACCTTCACCGGGCCGAAGGGCTGCGTCCCGCAAGGGGTGTTGCCCGGGTAGATGTACGGCTCGTTGAGCGCGACACCGTTGACCTTGACCGGCCCGTCGTCCTTGCACTCGACGGTGTCACCGCCGACCGCGATGACCCGCTTGATCAGGTCCTTCTCGTTGGCGGAGGGCATCAGCCCGACGAAGCTGAGCACGTCCTGCACCCCGCGGACGAAGGAGTTGCTGCTCTGCTGGGTCGGCTCGTCGTTGAGCCAGCCGCCCGGGTCGTGGAACACCACCACGTCTCCGCGCTCGGGCTCGGATCCGAACCAGGGGGTCAGCTTGTCCACCAGGACGCGGTCGCCGACCTGCAGCGTGTTCTGCATCGACTCGGACGGAATGGAGAACGCCTGGACGAAGAAGGTCTTGATCACCAGCGCGAGGATCAGCGCGATGCCGATCAGGATCGGCAACTCCTTCAGGAAGGAGCGCTGCTTGCGCGGCTTGGCCGGCGCCTCCGACTCCGACTCGTCCGCCGACCCGCTCTCCGGCCGCGGGGGCTCCGCGGGGCCGTCCGACCCGGTGCCGTTCTCATCTGCGGTCTGGGCCGCCGTGTCCTCGACCGCGGCGGAGGGCGCCGAGGACTCGGCGGACCGGCTCACCCGTCCGCCCGGGCCCTCGGGTTCCCCGGCACCTGAGCGGGCACCGATCACCAAATCCCCCACAACGTCTCCTCCCTGCTGTGCGGACGCCTGCGCGCCCGCGCTCAGAGTGCCGCACAGCGGGCACCACGCTCACCACGACCATGAACGCATCAGGGTTGCCCACAGTGGACTCCCCTGACACCAACACGACCTCGGCACACGGCCGGAACCGCTCCCGGCCGCACCTGCACTTCTCTATCACTCCAAGGCATCCGGCTCGCGGTTCCACACGCACTGTCCGTCCGTTCAGGGACCGCGGCGGCTCACTCCGGAGGCCGCCTCGACCGGCGAACGACGAGCGGAAGGATGCCCAACACACCCATAACGAGCGGAGGTTCCATGGGAACCGGCCCAACGCCCATCGATTCCGGCGCAGTTCTGGCGACCTCCGGGGTCGCGGCAAGAGCGGAGAGTGAACCCGGTTCATCGAGTTGATGGAAGCGGCCCAGTGGCCAGGCGATCACGAAGGCGCGACCGACCACATCGGTCAGCGGGACGGTGCCCTGGCCCGGATTGCCCATGTGGAAGCGGGAGTCGGCGGAGACGTCGCGGTGGTCCCCCATCACCCACAGCCGCCCCTTCGGCACCGTCACCTTGAACGGCTGCCGCGACGGCGGGTTGCCCGCCGCGAGGTACGGCTCCTCCACCGGGTGGCCGTTGACGCTGAGCCGCCCCTGCGCGTCACAGCACTCGACGGTGTCCCCGCCGACACCGATCACGCGCTTGATCAGGTCCTGCTCGTTGTCGGACGGCAGCAGTCCGACGAAGGTCAGCACCTGCTTGGCCGGGCCCAGTACCGGACCGTCGTCGGACGGCTTGCGATCGTTCTCCAGCCAGCCGCCCGGGTCCTTGAACACCACCACGTCGCCGCGCTGCGGCTCACTGCCGAACCAGGGGGTCAACTTGTCCACCAGCACCCGGTCCCCGACCTGGATGGTCTGCTCCATCGAGCCCGAGGGGATCACGAACACCTGGATCAGGAAGGTCTTCATCACCAGCGCCACCAACAGGGCCACCAGGATGATCAGCGGGAACTCGCGCAGCAGCGAACGCTTGCGCCGACGCGCCGCGCGTCGGGCGCTACGGCGTCGATCGGCGCGGCCGCGGACCGGTACGGCCGGGTCGGCCCCGGCGTGGGCAGCCTCGCCCCCGCCCGGCTCCGGGGCCGGGCGGTCGGCGACCCGCCCCCTACCCCTGCTCCCCATGACCGTCCGTCCCCCCGATCGCGGCGAAGGCCGCGGGCCGGTCCAGGCTGGTCAGGCGCGAGAACGGGTAGATCACCCAGTCGGCCCGGCCGATCACTCTGTCCTCGGGCACGAAGCCCCCGCCGGGCTCGCCGAGGTGGTCGCGCGAGTCCCGGGAGGCGCTGCGGTGGTCGCCCAGCACGAACAGCTTGCCGCGCGGCACCAGGATGTCGAAGGGCACGTCGGACGGCTGGTCGCCCGGGTCCAGGTAGGCGGTCTCCTCCACTGGCACGCCGTTGACGGTGAGCGGGGCACCCGGACCGGTGCTCCGCACCCGGTCCCCGGCGACGCCGATCACGCGTTTGACGTAGACCGTGTCCCCGGCCGGGGCCAGCCCGAGGTCCCGGCCGGCCGAGCGCAGACTGTCCCAGAACCCCGGCGGCTCGGCCGACTCGGGGAGGAAGGAGCCCGTCCCGTCGAAGACCACGACGTCGCCCCGCTGGGGGTGGCTACCGAAGGCGTAGGCGAGTTGGTTGGCGATCAACCGGTCGCCGGGCCGCAGGGTGTTCTCCATCGAGCCGGAGGGCACCGTGAACGGACGGGCCACGAACGCGTTCACCAGGAGCAGGGCCGCCAGGCAGATGCCGACCAACAACAGCAGGTCCCACGAACGCGGTCGCCCGGGTTCCTCGTCGTCGGCCTCCTCGTCGGCCTCGCCGTCGGCCGCGTCCTCGCCCGCATGCGCCGTCTCGGCCCGGCCCTGGCCCGGGTCCTGGCCGCTGCTGTCGGCACCGCTCTCGGCGTCGCCCTGGCCACTGCCCGAGCCCTGGTCGAAGCCCCGGCCCTGGTCGAAGCCCCGGCTCTGGCCCGCATCGCCGGCCGGAACCGGCACCGCCCCCGGCACCGCCCCCGCCCCCGTTCCCGCCCCCGGCACAGAAACGACCGCGGACCGCGACAGCGAGTCCGCACCGGTGGGTGCGGGACTGCTGTCGCGGTCCGCGGGTGGTTCGTGCGTGCTCATCGGGCGCTGAGCTTACCTTGCGGCAGCCCGGCCCCTCGGAGCGATCCGGTCCCCCGGCGCGGCCGGGGGTCCGTGGATCAGCGGTCGCGCTTCTCCTTGATCTTCGCGGCCTTGCCGCGGAGGTCACGCAGGTAGTACAGCTTGGCGCGGCGAACCGCACCGCGGGTCACGACCTCGATCTTCTCGACGACCGGGGTGTGCACCGGGAAGGTGCGCTCCACGCCGACGTTGAAGCTGACCTTGCGGACGGTGAAGGTCTCACCGACGCCGGCGCCGTGGCGACGGATGACGACGCCCTGGAAGACCTGGACACGGGAGCGGTTGCCCTCGATGACCCGGACGTGAACCTTCAGGGTGTCACCGGCGCGGAAGGCCGGGATGTCGGTGCGCAGCGAGGCCGCGTCGACAGCAGCGAGCTTGTTGCTCATGTTGCTCTCCATCGCAGGCGCCACGGGCCGCCTACGGAAGTTCGTCACAATGGGGTGAGCTGCGGGCCGCATCGGCTGGCGGCGATCCCCCCGTGGCGAGGGCGCCGGTCCATGTGTTCCCTACGGAAGGGAACCAGCGACAGACAGCAGCGGCCTATTCTTCCACATCACCGGGTGCGGACCGAAATCGGCCCAGCTCCTCGTCCCAGGCCAGGCCCAGGACGCTGAGCGCGGCCCGGTCCTTCTTGTCGAAGGCGCCGGCCTGCCAGCGCCCGACCAGGTCGGGCCGGTTGGCCAGGGTGCGGGCGAAGGCCTGCTCCCGCCGCCACCGGGCGATCTTGCCGTGGTTGCCGCTGAGCAGCACGTCCGGCACGGTCCGGCCGCGCCACTCGGCGGGCTTGGTGTAGACCGGGCCCTCCAGCAGGTCGGCCATCGCACCGGGGGCGAAGGAGTCGTCCCGGTGGGACTCGGCGTTGCCGAGCACGCCGGGCAGCAGCCGGGCGATGGCCTCGACCATCACCAGCACCGCGACCTCGCCGCCGGCCAGCACGTAGTCGCCGATCGAGGCCTCGACCACCGGCATGCGGGTGGCCGCTTCCTCGATGACCCGGCGGTCGATGCCCTCGTACCGCGCGGGGGTGAACGCCAGCCAGGGGCGGCCCGCCAGTTCCTGGGCCAGCTCCTGGGTGAACGGGCGCCCGCTCGGGGTCGGCACGACCAGCGTGGGCACCTCGCCCGCGGGCCCGCCAGCCACCACCGCGTCCAGCGCCTCGCCCCACGGCTCGGGCTTCATCACCATGCCGGGGCCGCCGCCGTACGGGCTGTCGTCGACCGTGCGGTGCACGTCGTGGGTCCATTCCCGCAGGTCGTGGAGGTGCACGTCCAGCTGGCCGCGGGCCCGGGCCTTGCCGACCAGCGAGATGTTCAGTGGTTCCAGGTACTCGGGGAAGATCGAGACGACGTCGATCCGCATCCCCGACTGAGCGCCCTGAACTCCCTGAGCAGCCCGAACAGCGTCCCGGTCGGCCTCCTGGGCTGAATCCTGGACGGCGTCCCGGGGAGTCTGCTCGACACTCACTCCGACTCCTCCGGCTCCTCCGAAGCGCCGCCGGCGACGTCGGCCTCCCCGAGGTCGATCAGCCCGGGCGGCGGGGTGATCACGGCCCGCTGGTTCTCCAGGTCGATGGTCGGCACGATCTGGCTGACGAAGGGCACCAGCACCTCCGTGCCGTCGGCCTTCTCCACCATGAGCAGGTCCTGGTACGGCAGGTGGAGGACCTCGGTCAGCTCGCCGACCCGGGTGCCGTCGACCAGCACCACGTCGAGGCCGACCAGCTGGTGGTCGTAGTACTCCTCCGGGTCGTCCGGGCGCTCCTCCGGGTCGACCTCGGAGATGAGCAGGGTGCCCCGCAGCGCCTCGGCCGCGTTGCGGTCCTTGACGCCGGCGAAGCGCAGCAGCAGTCGGCCGCTGTGCACCCGGCCGGACTCGATGGTCAGGGGCCCGGCCGAGGCCGGGTCGGTGAGCAGGACGGCACCGGGGCCGAGCCGGAGTTCCGGCTCGTCGGTGCGGACCTCGACACTGACGTCCCCCCTGATGCCGTGGGCGCGGCCGATCCTGCCGACGACGAGCTGCACGGTGATCGTTCTCCTGGGGTTGCTGAGCGAGAAGGCAAAGACAGATGGGCGGGGACGGACGGGACGCACGCGGCCGGAGCCGACGGGTGCAGGCCTACCGACCGGGCCGCGGATGCGAAAAAGGCCGACCGGGACGACATGCGTCCCGGTCGGCCTCAAGCCTGACGGCTGAACGAGCAGCAGCGTCAGCGAATGCTGTCCACGTCGACCAGGTCGACCCGGACGTTGCGACCGCCGAGGGCGCCGACCACGGTGCGCAGTGCGCGCGCCGTGCGGCCGCCCCGGCCGATCACCTTGCCGAGGTCATCGGGGTGCACCCGCACCTCGATGGTGTTACCCCGACGCAGGTTGCGCGAGCGCACCTGCACCTCGTCGGGGTGCTCGACGATGCCCTTCACCAAATGGTCGAGGGCGTCCTCGATCACGATCAGGCCTCGGCGGCGGCGTCGGCCTCAGCCTCGGCCTTGTCCGACTTCTTGGCCTTCGGGGTGATGGCGACACCGGTGGTGGCGTCCTCGAAGCCGGCGACGGCCTTCGCGAACAGGTGCGAGAAGTCCTCGACCTTGGGCTCGGCGACCTTCAGCGGCTCCGGAGCCGGCAGGCCCTTGAACTTCTGCCAGTCGCCGGTCAGCTTGAGGATGGCGAGGACCGGCTCGGTCGGCTGGGCGCCGACGGACAGCCAGTACTGGGCGCGGTCGCCGTCGACCTCGATCTTCGAGGGGTTGTAGGTCGGCTGGTAGATGCCGATCTCCTCGATCGCGCGACCGTCACGCTTGGTGCGGGCGTCGGCGACGACGATGCGGTAGTGCGGGGAGCGAATCTTGCCGAGACGCTTGAGCTTGATCTTGACTGCCACGGGAGTGGGTTCTCCTGGTGTTGACGTGGGTGAGCGGCCCTGCCGTCCGCGTGGGGTTGCGGGGCGGGCCGTTCAAGGGACACGCCAGCCGTAGGAGAGAGGGGTCCTGCTCGGCTGCCGAGTACTCAGCTGTCCATTCTGCCATACCGGCGCGAAGGGTCTTCACCCGGCCGTCGCGGCCGGCACCCGCCGATGCCCGGCGGACAGGGCCACGCCCGGCAGACAGCGCCCGGCGAACGGCACCCGGCGGAGCGCCTCGCGAACGGCATCCAGCGGACAGCGCCCGGCAGACAGCGCCCGGCGAACGGCGCCAGGACAGGCGCCGCGGGTGGACGGCTCAGGGCTCGACCGGGAGCCCCCGCTCCCGGTCAGCCCACAGACTCACCGATGTCACCGATGTCACCGTCGCCGATCACCCCGGCCGCGCCGACTGCCCGCACAGTCGCCGACCGGTCCCGGCTCCGGGTTATGCGATCTTGAACGGTTGCTGGCACGCACCGCAGACGATGGACGCCTGGGCGAGCACCGACGGCACCACCCGGACGTTGCGACCGCAGCCGCAGACCGCCTTGACCCGGACGCCGCCCCCGGAGGAGCCGTGCCGGGCGGCCGGGCCGCGGAAGGCGCGGTTGGTGCCGTCGCCGGCCACCGCTTCCTGGTGCGCACCGAGGGCGCGGTCCAGGCGCTCGATGGTCTCGGCGTACCGCTCCTGCGTCTCCTTGAGCATGGTCACCTGGGAGAAGCCGCTACTGGCGTGCGGTTCGACCGGGTGCGCCAGGCCCAGCTCGGAGGCGAGCATCAGGAAGCGCCGGTTGTGGTAGCGGCCGGCGCGCGAGGTGTCCCGGATGTCCCGGGCCGCGGCCAGACCGTGGGCAGCCTCGTGGAGGAGCCGCTCGAAACCGAGCCGCGTGCCACAGGCCGAGGAGGACTCGCCGATCAGCGCCTCGGGAGAGGCCAGATCGGGAAGGTCCTGGTGGTAGGCCTGGATGTCACTCCAGGCGGCGGCCAGTTCGGCCGCGAGGACGAGGGGCTGTGTCGTGCTCACGCTAGACCAACGATGCAGAGTTGGCCGATGTTCCGCATGTTCCCGTTCTCCGGGAATTCCCAGGGAACTCCCAGGAATGCGCGACTGCGCGCGAATTGCGCGTTCCGGATCTGACGCAAGACCAACCCCCTGCCGGTTTCGGCCCGTCGCAACGTCGGCGGGCCTCGTGAATTCCACCCAGGAGGCGGGCTGTCGCCCCCAGGACGTACGGCCCGTGGACCCGCCGAAGTTGACAGGGCCACGGGCCGTACACCGTACCGCTATTCCGTTAATACCGGCAGTTGACCGGCCAGTAGGGATGTAGCCCACTCGGGCTCCTCCGGCAGAGTTACCGGATTCTTACCCATCCGCATTCCGGGCAAATGTCGCCGGTAACGGTCATTAGCTGCCGACGGCCGTCATCAGTACGGGCATCAGTATGCGCGACAGTACGCGTAGCAGTGCGTGCCGGTCCGCACATCAGTACGGTCAGTACGCGCGCGAGACGATCGCGATATTGCCGTCCTGGTCGTCCGTCTGCGGCACCGAGCCGTCGGCCGCGATGATGCAGCGCACCGTGACGCCCTGCTCGGACAGCTTGGCCTCGCCCTCCGGACCGAGGTCGGCCCAGGAGATCCGGCCCCAGCCGGTCGCGGCGGCCTCGACGGCCTCGTCGAGGGTCTTGACGTCGACGGTGCGGGCCTCGCGGCGCTCGCGGGACTGGCGCAGCAGCAGCGCCTGGTCCTCCTCCAGGATGCCCGGCAGCAGGGCGGCCAGGGCGTCGATGGAGACCGGCTCCTTGCCGCCGGGGATGCGGCGGGCCAGCATCGCGGTGCCGTTCTCCAGGTCGCGCGGACCGACCTCGATGCGCAGCGGAACGCCCTTGAGCTCCCAGTCGACGGCGCGGCGGCCGAACGGGGTGTCGGTGCGGTCGTCGACCACGATCCGGATGCCGGCGGCCTCCAGCTGGGCGCCGATCTCGCGGACCTTGGCGATGACCGCGTCGTCGCCCTTGATGGCCAGCACCACGGCCTGGACGGCGGCCAGGCGCGGGGGCACCCGCAGGCCGTTGTCGTCGCCGTGGGACATGATCAGGCCGCCGACCATACGGGTCGAGACGCCCCAGGAGGTCTGCCAGACGTACTCGCGCTCGGCGCCCTGCAGCTGGTAGGTGGTGTTGAACGCCTTGGCGAAGTTCTGGCCCAGCTCGTGGCTGGTGCCCAGCTGCAGCGCCTTGCCGTCGCCCATCATGCCCTCGAGGGTGAGGGTGTTGATGGCGCCGGCGAAGCGCTCCTTGGCGGTCTTGCGGCCGAGCACGACGTCGATGCCGAGCACGTTGGTCATGAAGTCGCCGTAGACCTGGGTGTGGATCATCGACGCGTACGCACGGGCGTCCTCGTAGGTGGCGTGGGCGGTGTGGCCCTCCTGCCAGAGGAACTCGGTGGTGCGCAGGAAGACGCGCGGGCGGAGCTCCCAACGGACCACGTTGGCCCACTGGTTGATCAGCAGGGGCAGGTCCCGGTGGCTCTGCACCCACTTGGAGAAGTACTCGTTGATGATGGTCTCGGAGGTGGGCCGGACGACGACCGGCTCCTCCAGCTGCTTGCCGCCGCCGTGGGTGACCACCGCGAGTTCGGGCGCGAAGCCCTCGACGTGCTCGGCTTCCTTGGTCAGGTACGACTGCGGGATGAACATCGGGAAGTAGGCGTTCTGCGCGCCCGCCTTCTTGATGCGCGCGTCCATCTCCTGCTGCATCCGCTCCCACAGGCCGTAGCCGTACGGTCGGATGACCATGGTGCCGCGCACCGGACCGTTGTCGGCCAGCTCGGCCTTGTTGATGAGGTCCTGGTACCAGCGCGGGAAGTCTTCCGCCTGAGGGGTGAGAACGGGTGCCTTAGCCATGGGCGGAATGGTACGGGGATCGGCCCCCTCACTTCGAATCGCCATCACACCCGCGGCAGGGGGAGGACACCCGCAGCCGTGGGACGCCGCCCGCAGGGGGGCGCACGACCGCGACACGCGCGCACCACCCTGCACCCCTCTGGACGCCGGGCCCGACCCGCTGTTCGCTGGAGTGGGGCGGGACTTTGGGGGAGCCATAGCAGCACACCGAAGGACCGGATGGGAGGCCGCGATGGCTTCAGCTCGGACGACCGGCACAACCGCACGACCGACGGGCGCACGACCGCACCACCCGCAGCAGGGGGCCGCCGGGCCCGCGCGGGCGCGCGACTGGGCGGAGATCCAGGAACGCATGCTGGTACCGCTCTACGAGGCGGTGTACGACCGTCTGGAGGTCGGCCCGGCGAGCAGCGTGCTGGGACTGGGCTGCCGGTCCGGACTGGCCCTGCTGCTCGCCGCCGGGCGGGGCGCCCAGGTCGCCGGGCAGGAGCCGCGGGACGAGCTGCGCGAACTGGCCCGGGACCGCCGGCTGCGGGTGTGCGCGGGGGCCCGGCCGGCCGCCGCTGTCCCCCGCTCGGCCCATTCGCTGGTAACGGTCTTCGACCAGCTGCCCGGCGCCGCCGAGCCCGGCCGGGTGGTCGCCGAGGCCGCCCGGCTGACCCTCCCGGGCGGGCACGTGGTGCTGGCCGCCTGGGGGCCGCCGGAGCGCTGCGAGAGCGCCCCGGTGCTGGACGTGGCCCGCCGGATGGCTGGGCGGACCACCGCGCGCGACCCGTTCGAACTGAGCGCGCCGGGTGCGCTGGAGGATCTGCTCGTCCCGGGCGGCCTGCGCCCGGCCGGCAGCGGCCGGGTGAGCTGCCCGTTCGCCTACCCGGACCTCGACAGCGCGGTGCGCGGGCTGCTCTCCACCGGGCTGTTCGAGGCGGCCGAGGAGTTCTCCGGCGGCGCGCTGGTGGCCAAGGAGCTGGAGGAGGTGCTGCAGCCGTACCTGCGCCCGGACGGCTCGGTCCGGATGGAGAACCTCTTCCGCTACCTGGTCGCCGAGCGGCCCCGCTGAGCCGCGACGGGAACCCCGAGCGGCCCCGCTGATCCACGACGGGAACCCCGAGCGGCCCCGCTGATCCACGACGGGAACCCCGCGCGGGACGGCTCCGCCGGCACACCGAAACCGGGGGCGCCCGCCATCACGGCGAGCGCCCCCGGCTACCGGTTCACGCCTCCTCGTCGGAGGTCTTCCGCGGCACCCCCGCCGCCCGGTAGGCCGCCTCCTCGTCCAGCGTCTCCGCCTCCAGCAGTGCCGCCGCCAGCGCGTCCAGCCGGGGCCGCTGCTCGGTCAGGATGCGCACCGCGTCCTCGTAGCACTCGGCGACGATCCGCCGGGCCTCCTCGTCCACCGCGTCCAGCGTGGTGGGCGCCGCCGAGAGCCCGTACGCGCCCTGCGCGTCCGCGGGCACGGCGGTGAGCCGTCCGACCCGCTCGCTCATCCCCCAGCGCCCGGCCATCCCGCGGGCGATGTTGGTGACCTGCTCCAGGTCGCTCTCCGCGCCGGTGGTGATCACTCCGTAGACCACCTGCTCGGCCGCCATCCCGCCGAGCGCGCCGATGATCCGGCCGCGCAGGTAGGGCTCGGTGTACGAGTAGCGGTCGTTCTCCGGGGTGGAGAGGGTGACGCCGAGGGCCCGGCCGCGCGGCACGATGGTGATCTTGCGGACCGGGTCCGCGCCCGGCTGGAGCATGCCCAGCAGCGCGTGCCCGCTCTCGTGGTACGCCGTCCGCTCGCGCTCCTCCTGCGGCATCACCAGCGGCCGTACGGCGCCCAGTTGGACCTTCTCCAGGGCGTCCGAGAGGTCCCGCTCGTTGACCGCGTCCTGCTCCCGCTTGACGGCCAGCAGGGCGGCCTCGTTGACCAGGTTGGCGAGTTCGGCGCCGGTCATCCCGGGGGTGACCTTGGCCAGTTGGGTGAGGTCGGTGTCGCCGGCCAGCGGGACGGTCCGGGTGTGGATGCGCAGGATCGCCGCGCGCCCCTCCCGGTCCGGCGGGCTGACGGTGATCCGGCGGTCGAAGCGGCCGGGGCGCAGCAGCGCCGGGTCGAGCACGTCGGCCCGGTTGGTCGCGGCGATCACGATGACGCCCTCGGAGCCGGTGAAGCCGTCCATCTCGGTGAGGATCTGGTTGAGCGTCTGCTCGCGCTCGTCGTGCCCGCCCATGCCGCCGCCGGCGCCGCGCTGGCGGCCGATGGTGTCGATCTCGTCGATGAAGATGATCGCCGGGGCGACCTTGCGGGCCTCGGCGAAGAGTTCGCGGACCCGGCTGGCGCCGACGCCGACGATCATCTCGATGAACTCGGAGGCGGAGGCGGAGAAGAACGGCACGTCGGCCTCGCCCGCCACGGCCCGGGCCAGCAGGGTCTTGCCCGTCCCGGGCGGGCCGCTGAGCAGTACCCCGCGCGGCATCTTGGCGCCGAGCCTGCGGTAGCGCTCGGGGTTCTTCAAGTAGTCGACCACTTCGGTGAGTTCGGCCTCGACCTCGTCGATGCCGGCCACGTCGGCGAAGGTGGTGCGCTTGCCCTGGTCGGCGGTGACCGGCTTGGGCGGGGCCTTGCGGCCGAGCGGCCCGCCGCCGAGTCCGCCGGCCATCCGGCGGGCGAGCAGCACCCAGATGAAGATCAGCAGCAGCATCGGGGCGAGCGAGAGCAGCAGGTTGGTGAGGAAGCTGCGCTGCTGGACCGGCGAGGTGGCGGTGACCTCGACGCCCTGCTGCTGCAGGGTGGCCCACAGGTTGTCGCCCGCGAAGGAGGGGCGCTGGGTGTCGAACTCCGTGTAGTCGCCCTTGCCGCCGTCGGGTTTGGGCTGGGCGCTCTTGAGGGTGCCCTCGATCGCGTCGCCCTTGGAGTAGATCTTGGTGATGTTGCCCTTGTTCAGCTGGTTGTTGAACTCGGTGTAGGAGATCGTGGTGGCGCCCTCGTTGCCGAAGAACGACAGCAGCAGGTCGGAGATCAGGAACACCACGAGTGCGGTGAGGACGAGGCCCGCCCAGCCGCCGGGCATCCGGCGGCGGGGCGGCGACGGGGGCGGGGCGCCCTCGGACCGCCAGGGCTGGTCGGGGGTCTGGCGCGGCGGCACGGGTTCGGTCACCCACCGGACAATACGGACGGGCGCTCGGACGGGCCAACCGCAACGCCGCGCCCGACCGGCCGTACGGCCGCGCCCAGGCCCCGCAACCAGGCCCGCGACCAGACCCCCCGAGCGGGCCCGCGACCAAGTCCCCGACCAGGCCTCCGACCAGCGGTGATGACGTCCCGTCGGAAGCTACCCGGCGGAGCCCGGCCACTCCTCCGCGGTCAGCGCGAACCGCTCGTGGTCGCGCCAGTCCCCCTGCAGGAACAGCATCCGCGGGGTGAAGCCCTCGTGCCGGAAGCCCAGCCGCTTGGCCAGCGCGATCGAGCGCCCGTTCTCCGGCTGCACGTTGATCTCCAGCCGGTGCAGGCCCAGTCCGTCGGCCGACTGCGGGGCGAAGCAGCGGTCCAGGACCAGCCGCAGGCCCTCGGTCATCCGCCCGGTGCCGGCGAACGGCAGGTACGAGTCGTAACCCAGCGAGGCGTTGCAGAACCGGCCCATCACGATGTTGGCGACGTTCACCTTGCCGACCAGCCCGCCGGTGTCCCGGTCGACGACCAGGAACGTGCGCAGGCCCGCCCCCTGGCGCCCCAGCAGTTCCGGCAGGCCGTCCGGCTCGACCGGGTTCCACCGCCCGATGTGCTCGGCGGACCGTCGGACCGCCTCCGCGTACGCAACCTCGTCCTCGGCCCTCGGGGCCCTGATCGTCACTCGCATGCCGACATCATCGGACACGGCGGCGGCACGCCGTCCTCGAACACGGCAAGGCACCCGGGTACCGCCCCGGGCCCGGCCACGCGAACGGCCACGGACACGCGAACGGCCCGCCGCCCGGAGTGCACCGGACGGCGGGCCGAACAGGACGGCCGGGCCGAGGCCTACAGCATGTCCTTGAACTCCTTGGGCAGTTCGAAGTCGGCCGGGCCCTTGCCCGCGCCGAGGCCGAACGCACCGCCGTCGGCCGGGCCCTGGCCGCCGCCCGGACCGAGCGCGCGGCGCTCGGCGGCCGCGGCCTCCTCCTGCGCCCGCTTCAGCGGGTTGCCGCTCTTGCGCTTGCCCTTGGCCTGCGGGGCCTTCTTACCGGACTTCTTCGCGCCGCCGCCCATGCCCGGGATCCCCGGCATGCCGGGCATGCCCTTGCCGGAGGCCATCGCGGACATCATCTTGCGGGCGTCGAAGAACCGCTCGACCAGGTTCTTGACCTCGCCGACCTGGACGCCCGAGCCCTTGGCGATGCGGGCCCGGCGGGAGCCGTTGATCAGCTCCGGCTCGGCGCGCTCGGTCGGGGTCATCGACTTGATGATCGCGCCGACCCGGTTGACGTCCTTGTCGTCGATGTTGTTGATCTGCTCGCGGATCTGGCCCATGCCGGGCAGCATGCCGAGCAGCTTGGAGATCGAGCCCATCTTCTGGACCTGCTCCAGCTGGGACAGGAAGTCGTCCAGGGTGAAGGCCTTCGGACCGCCGCGCAGCTTGGCGGCGATCTTCTCGGCCTCCTCCTGCGAGAAGGTCTGCTCGGCCTTCTCGATCAGCGAGAGGACGTCGCCCATGCCCAGGATGCGCGAGGCCATCCGGTCCGGGTGGAAGGCGTCGAAGTCGTCGACCTTCTCGCCGTTGGAGGCGAACATGATCTGCCGACCGGTGACGTGGGCGACCGACAGGGCGGCACCACCGCGGGCGTCGCCGTCGAGCTTGGAGAGCACGACACCGGTGAAGTCGACGCCGTCGAGGAAGGCCTGCGCGGTGGTGACCGCGTCCTGGCCGATCATCGCGTCGACGACGAACAGGACCTCGTCCGGGTTCACCGCGGCGCGGATGTCGGCGGCCTGCCGCATCAGCTCGGCGTCGATGCCCAGGCGGCCGGCGGTGTCGACGATGACGACGTCGTACTGCTTCTGCTTGGCGTACTCGATCGAGTCCTTGGCGACCTGCACCGGGTCGCCGACGCCGTTGCCCGGCTGCGGGCCGTAGAAGGCCACGCCGGCGCGGTCGGCGACCACCTGGAGCTGGTTGACCGCGTTGGGCCGCTGGAGGTCGCAGGCGACCAGCAGCGGGGTGTGCTTCTGGGACTTGAGCCAGTGGCCGAGCTTGCCCGCGAGGGTGGTCTTACCGGCACCCTGCAGACCGGCGAGCATGATGACCGTCGGGCCGCTCTTGGCGAACCGCACCCGGCGGGTCTCGCCACCGAGGATCGCGATGAGCTCCTCGTTGACGATCTTGATGATCTGCTGCGCCGGGTTCAGCGCGCCGGAGACCTCGACGCCGAGCGCCCGCTCCTTGACCTGCTTGATGAAGGCCCGGACGACCGGCAGCGCGACGTCCGCCTCCAGCAGCGCGATGCGGATCTCGCGGGCCGTGGCGTCGATGTCCGCCTCGCTCAGGCGGCCCTTGCCCCGGAGGTTCTTGAACGTCGCTGCGAGGCGATCGGAAAGAGTGTCGAACACGTCGGCGCGGGTCCTCTGCGGCATCGGTATCAGTACGGTCGTCGTCCCCCAGGGTATCCGGCCGCCCCGGGTACGGTCTCCACCCCCGTACGGAAGACCTCCCTCCCCCGTACGGCGGCCCCCTCAGCCCAGCGCCGCCCGGACCGCCGCCACCACCTCCCCGGCCCGCCCCGCGGTGAGCGGACGCCCCGCCGGATCGGTCAGGTAGAACGAGTCGACGGCCTCCGCTCCCAGCGTGGAGACGTGCGCGGTGCGCACCCGGACGCCCGCCCCGTCCAGCGCCCGCCCGATCCGGTGCAGCAGCCCGGGGGCGTCGTGCGCGCGGACCTCCAGCACGGTCGCGGTCGCCGAGGCCACCGCCGGCGCCACCGCGACCAGCGGCGG
>NZ_MECK01000291.1 GCF_014596465.1 Streptomyces sp. CBMA123
TGCGCAGCCGCCCCGGCCGTCCGTTCCCCGGCGGGCCCTCCGACGCCCGGCAGGGCCTCGGCGCGCCGCCCGGCGGCAGCCTGCTGGACATGCTCAAGGTCGCCATCGCGATCCTGGACACCGCGGGCCGGGTGGTGCTGTGGAGCCCGGCCGCCGAGGAGCTGCTCGGCTGGCCGAGCGAGCTGCTGGTCGGCCGCCGGATCGAGGAGCTGATCCCGGACCAGGAGCAGGTCGTCCGGATCCGGGCCGCCGTCCAGGACACCCTGCGGCACGGCCGCTGGGCGGGCAACGCCGAGCTGCGCGACCGGGCCGGCGCGCCGGTCGCCGTGGACGCCCGGATCTCCCTGCTGGTGGACGGCGACGGAACCCCGTTCCTGCAGGTCAGCCTTGCCGAGGCGGCCGCCGTACGGGCCGTCGAGCGGGACCTCGCGGTGCGCGACGCGCTGTTCGAGCAGTCCCCGCTGGGCATCGCCATCCTGGACACCGACCTGCGCTACACCGCCGTCAACCAGACCCTGGCCGAGATGAACGGCGTCGTCCTGGAGGACCACGTCGGCCGTACCACCGGGGAGACCCTGCCCGAGCGGGCCGCCGACGAGATCACCGCGATCCAGCGTCAGGTGCTGGCCACCGGCGAGCCGGTCATCGACGTCACCCTCGCCTCCCCGGTCACCACCCGGGCCGGCTACCGCTCGATCTCCTACAGCCGGATGACCGACCGGTCCGGCCGGGTGCTCGGCATCTCCGGCACCGTGATGGACGTGACCGAGCGCTACCGCGCGGTGGCCAAGGTCGAGCACGCCCGGCGCCGGCTCTCGCTGCTCAACGAGTTCGGCTCCCGGGTCGGCGACCTCCTCGACGCCGCCCGGATCGCCCAGGAACTCGCCAGCTCCGTCGTCCCCCGGCTCACCGACCACTCCGCGGTGATCCTGCTCCAGGCCGTCGCCCACGGCGACGACCTGCCCCGGCACGGCCACGACCGGCGCACCTCGCTGCTCCAACTCGGCACCGCCTCCGTCCAGGACGGCCCCGAGGTCGAGGCGATGCTCCGACGCGGCGCCCGGATCACCTTCGCCGAGGACTCCGCCTGCGGCCGGGTGCTGCGCACCGGCGTGCCCGAGCTGCTCTCCGGCGCCGACCAGCTGGAGGACGTCACCTACCCCGGCGACCCCAAGATGCAGGCCGCCCACGACCTCGGCGTGCACTCGATGCTGGTCGTCCCGCTGCGCGCCCGCGGCATCGTGATCGGCCTGCTGCTGGTCAGCCGGGCCGGCTACCGCGAGGGCTTCGACCGCGACGACCTCGCCTTCACCGTCGAACTCGCCGACCGGGCCGGCAGCTCGCTGGACAACGCCCGGCTGTACGCCCGTGAACGCACCGCCGCGCTCACCCTCCAGCGCACCCTGCTCCCGCAGCAGGTCCCGCAGCCCACCGGCGTCGAGGTCGCCTACCGGTACGTGCCCGGCAGCAGCGGCACCGAGGTCGGCGGCGACTGGTTCGACGTCATCCCGCTGCCCGGCGACCGCACCGCGCTGGTGGTCGGCGACGTGATGGGCCACGGCCTGCGGGCCGCCGCCACCATGGGCCGGCTGCGCACCGCCGTCCGGGTGCTGGCCGCCCTCGACCTGCCGCCGGACGTCCTGCTGCGGCACGTCCACGAGCTGGCCGACGACCTCGCCCAGGGCCCGGACGAGGCGCTGCTGGCCACCTGCGTCTACGCCGTCTTCGACCCGGGCACGGCGATGCTGACGGTGGCCAAGGCCGGGCACATCCCGCCGGTGCTGGTGGTGCCCGGCGAGGAGGCCACCGAGCCGACCCGCACCGGCGGTCCGCTGCCCGGCGGGGCCGGCCGGATCCTCGACCTGCCCTCCGGCGCCCCGCTCGGCGTGGGCGGAGTCCCGTTCGAATCGGTCGAACTGAAGATCCCCGAGGGCAGCCTGCTCGCTCTGTGCACCGACGGCCTGGTGGAGTCCCGGGACAAGGACCTCGACGTCGGCCTCGGCCGGCTGGTCACCGTGCTCCAGGATCCGCACGCCTCCATCCAGGCCGCCTGCGAGGCGGTGCTCGACACCATGGAGCAGGGCCGCGAGCCGGACGACGTCGCCCTGCTGCTGGCCCGGCTCGGGCACGGCCAGGCCGGCACCCCGACGGCCGGCTGGACCCTGCCCGCCGAGCCCACCGCCGTCTCCCGGGCCCGCCGGCTGGTCCGCGCCACGCTCGCCGAGTGGGGCGTCGAGGACCTCACCGACACCGCCGAGCTGCTGGTCAGCGAGCTGGTCACGAACGCCGTCCGGTACGCCAGCGCCCCGATCGGGGCGCGGCTGACGCTCGGCGAGACGCTGCTGGTCGAGATCTCCGACCCGCTGCCGGACCCGCCCCGGGAGCGCCACGCGGCCGAGGCCGACGAGGGCGGCCGGGGTCTGGAGCTGGTCCACCGGCTGGCGCTGCACTGGGGCGCCCGGGCCGAGGGGATCGGCAAGGTGGTCTGGTTCGAGCTCGCGCTGCCGGGTAGTGACCCGGGCGAGTGACGCGAGTAGAGCCGCAGGAGAACCGTGCTGCATATGCCATCGGGCGCCCAGGGGGAGCGCGCGCCCCGGAAGGGGGCGCGGGCGTGGCATTGTGGTTGCGCGGGCGGTAGGACAAAAACCTTCGCCCGATCTGATGTTGTGATGTTGAGGGCGTGTGAACGCACCCCTCGATGATGAATACTCGGTCTTCTCGACATCCGGACGGTCGCGGGTTGGAGGGGTCGGTCCGTTGAACAGCATTCCCGCGCGGAACGCGCCGAGCAGCAGCGGTCATGCCGCTGTGCCCGGGCAGGTCGGGTCCCCGCACCTGCCCGCACCGGCGGCTCCGCCGGCTCCGCCGGTCCCCGGCGCCGCAGGCCCGGGCCGGGGCGCCCACCCCGCGGCCGAACCCCGGCCCTGGGGCGCCGGGGGCCCGGGCTCGATCTACGACTACATCCGGGTCGCCACCTTCGCGATCGGCCCCGACGGGCGGATCAGCCAGTGGAGCGAGCGCGCCGCCGAGTTCTTCGGCATCACCGCCGCCGAAGCCGTCGGCTCGGACCCGATCACCACCTTCGTCCCCCGCGAACTCTGGCGGCGCGGTCGCGCCCGGCTGGAGCGCACCCTGGCCGGCGAGGAGTGGGTCGGCACCACCCCCTACCGGGACGCCGTCGGCGGCGAGGGCCTCGCCGAGCTGTACCTGATGCCCGACAGCGCCCTGCCCACCGCGGGCGCCACCTGCCTGGCCGTCGACCTCGGCCGGCTGCGCCGGATCGAGACCGACCTCGCCGCCTCCGAGGCCGTCTTCGGGCAGACGCCCACCGGCTTCGTGCTCTTCGACGACCGGCTGCGGCTGCAGCGCGTCAACGACGCCTTCGCCTCCGGGATGGGCCTCGTCCCCACCGACCTCGAAGGCCTCACCCCGCACGACCTCTTCCCGTCGTCCGAGGCCGACCGGCTCAGCGCCGCCCTGCGCAAGGTCCTCGCCACCGGCGAACCCGTCTTCGACCTGCGCTTCCACAGCGCCGTCCCGACCCGCGAGGGCAACCGGCTCTGGGCAGTCTCGCTGTACCGGCTCAACGGCTCGGCCGGGCAGCCGATGGGCGTTGCCGGACAGGTCTCCGACGTCACCAGCCGGCACGTCGCCGAGCGCGAGGCCGACGGCGTGCGCCGCAACCTCGCCCTGCTCAACGAGGCCAGCGCCCACATCGGCTCCACCCTCGACCTGGAGACCACCGCCAAGGAACTCCTCGACGTCGTCGTCCCGCCGTTCTGCGACCTCGCCACCGTCGACCTCTACACCGCGCTGCTCTCCGGCGAGACCGTCCCCAGCGCCGGCCGGCTCGGCGACACCGTGCTCACCGACGGCAGCGGCGAACTGCGCCGCGTCGCCGTCTCCAGCGTGATCGGCGGCGCCTCCTCGGTGCTCGGCTCCGTCACCGGCCTGCCGATCGCCGAAGCCGGCGGCACCCTCTGCTACCCGCGCCGCTCCCCGCACGCCCGGGCCCTGCGCACCGGCCGCAGCGTCGTCCCCGAGCCCGGCCGCGACCCGCTGCTGCGCTCCACCCTGATCGTCCCGCTGGTCGCCCGCGACCAGGTGCTCGGCCTGGTCCAGCTCTCCCGGGCGATCGGCAGCGAGCCCTTCGACGCCCGCGACGTGGCGATCGCCGAGGAACTCGTCGCCCGCGCCGCCGTCTGCATCGACAACGCCCGGCTCTACCGCCGCGAGCACGAGCGGGCCCTGATCCTCCAGCGCAGCCTGCTGCCCCCGGGCAACCCGGCCGCCAGCGGCCTGGAGATCGCCTGCCGCTACCTGCCCAGCAACAACAACACCGAGGTCGGCGGCGACTGGTTCGACGTCATCCCGCTGCCCGGCAACCGCACCGCCCTGGTCATCGGCGACGTGATGGGCCGCGGCCTGCGCGCCGCCGTCGCCATGGGCCAGCTGCGCACCGCGGTACGGACCCTGGCCATGCTCGACCTCGACCCGGCCGAGGTGCTCGGCGCGCTGGACGAGATCGCCCGCGGCCTCGGCGACGACTCCGTCCCGGCCGGCCCGCCCACCCCGTACGGCCGGCTCACCTCGACGGCCGACGAGGAGGCCCGCGAGGTCTACCTGGCCACCTGCGTCTACGCCGTCTACGACGCCGTCACCCGCCGCTGCGTGTTCGCCAACGCCGGCCACCTGCCGCCCGTCCTGCTCAGCCCCGGCGAGCCCGCCCGGATGCTCGACGTGCCGCCCGGGCTGCCGCTCGGCGTCGGCGGCGAGCTCTTCGAGGAGGTCGAACTGACCCTCCCGGACGGCGCCGTGCTCGGCCTCTACACCGACGGCCTGGTGGAGAGCCGCAAGCACCCGCTGGACGAGGGGCTGCGCGCCTTCCGGGCCGCGATCGCCGACCGGGGCAAGGGCCTGGAGGACCTCTGCGACCACGTCCTCGGCGAACTCGACCCGCACCACGGCGAGGACGACATCGCGCTGCTGATGGCGAAGGTGCACGCCTTCCCCGAGGACGCCGTCGGCAACTGGTTCCTGCCGCCCGAGCCCACCTCCGTCGCCAAGGCCCGCGAACTGGCCTGCAGCTGGCTGCTCGCCCGGGGGATGGAGGACCTGGTCGACACCACCGAGCTGCTGGTCAGCGAGCTGGTCACGAACGCGCTCAAGCACGGGCGGGGCGAGATCCGGCTGCGGCTGCTGCGCGAGCGCACCGTGGTCTGCGAGGTCTGGGACGACGGCTACGCCCAGCCCCGGCAGCGGCGCGCCCAGGAGACCGACGAGGGCGGGCGCGGCCTGCAGCTGGTCAGCCTGCTGGCCGAGCGCTGGGGCAGTCGGCGCACGCCCAAGGGCAA
The DNA here is from genome assembly GCF_014596465.1 of Streptomyces sp. CBMA123. Lineage (GTDB taxonomy): Bacteria > Actinomycetota > Actinomycetes > Streptomycetales > Streptomycetaceae > Kitasatospora. The sequence continues at coordinate 5,355 of NZ_MECK01000291.1, forward strand.
GATCGTCTGGTTCGAGCTGGCACTGTAGGCGGCTCCGGCCCTGGGCCGTCCGGGTGCAGTCGCCCGGCGGCCCGCCGTGTCGCCGCCGGCCCGGCCGGGCCGACGGCGTTCGATGTCCGCCATGCGCGTCCGCCAGCTCACCGCCGCAGCCGTCGCGCTGCTGCTCTCCGCCACTCTCGGCGGCTGCTCCGACGGCCCGGCCCGCGGCCCCTCGGCCGCACCGGCCCCGGCCGACCCCACCGCCACCACCGGGGACGTCGGGCCCGCCGACCGCGCCACCGTCCAGGACGGCGGCACACTGCACTGGGCGCTGGACGGCGTCCCGGCCACGCTCAACGTCTACCAGCGCGGGGCCGGCGCCGACTCGGCGCTGCTCGCCCACGCGCTCTACCCCTCGCTGTTCCGGCCCGACGAGCACGGCCGGCTCGCCCCCGACCCGGACTACCTGGTCGGCGCCGAGTCCACCCCGCCCGGGCAGCAGCCCCAGGTGGTCACCTACCGGCTCAACCCGCACGCCGTCTGGAGCGACGGCACCCCGCTGTCGGCCGCCGACCTCACCGCCCAGCGGGCCGCCCTGTCCGGGCTGGACCCGGCCTACCGGAGCGGCCGGGCGGCCGGGTACGACGCCATCGACTCGGTCACCCAGGGCGGTGACCCGTACGAGGTCAAGGTGACCTTCCGGCGGCCCTACGCCGAGTGGCGGGCGCTGTTCGGGCCGCTCTACCCGGCCGCCGAGACGGCCACGCCGGAGGCCTTCAACCAGCCGCTGGCCGGCACCGGGCACCTGAGCGCCGGGCCGTACGCCCTTACCCGGTACGACGCCGAGGACGGGCGGGTCACCGTGGAGCGCAACCCGCTCTGGTGGGGGGACCTGCCGAAGACCGAGCGGATCGACTTCCTGGACGCGCCGCCGGAACGGCGCCTGGACGCGCTGGAGCAGGGGCGGCTGGACGTCGCCCCGCTCACCGCGGCGGTGGACCGGGCGGTGCCGGCCGCGCCGTCGCCCACTTCGTCGCCCGGGCCGTCCGCCACT
>NZ_MECK01000292.1 GCF_014596465.1 Streptomyces sp. CBMA123
CCGGGCCGCCGACGCCGCCCGGGCCGTTGACCCCGGCGGTGACGGCGTCGGCGCCGGTCACCCAGGCCTGGACGGTCTCGGCACCGCTGCCGAGCAGGGCGACGACCCGCACGTCGCGCGGGGTGCCGTCGGCCAGCCGGACCGAGACCCGCCCGCCGACCCGGGGCGAGCCCGGCCAGGTACGGCTGAGCGCCACCGAGCCGGGGCCGAGGTCGGCGAGCGAGCCCGCGACCACCGGCAGGCGGTCGACCTCGGCCAGCGCGGCAGGGTCCGCCGTGGCGGCGCTGAGCGGCACCAGGGCCTGGCCGGTCGGGTCGACGGCCATCAGCGAGGTCGGGGTGATGACCAGCGCCCGCACCCCGGGGACGGCCCGGACCCGGTCCACCACGGTCCGGTTCAGCCCGGGGGTGCCGGCCGGGCTGACGACCAGGTCGGCGGCGGACAGCTGGTGGCGCACCTCGCTGACCTGCGAGCGGTTGATGGTGTCGATGCTGCCGAGCAGGCACCCGGCGAAGGCGATCACCAGCACCACCGGGGTGGTGGTCGCCGCGGTGCGCCGGAAGGCGGTCAGCGAGCTCTGCCGGGCGGTGGCCCAGACGATGCCGCCGGCCTCCTCGGCGGGGCGCCCGCGCAGCCGGCCCACCAGCGCGGGCAGCGCGGTCAGCAGCCGGATCGCCGGCCCGGCCAGCACGGCCGCCAGCAGGACGCAGCCCGCGACGATGGCCAGCAGCAGGGCGAGCGAGTCGGCGGCGTTGGCCGCCGCGTCCGGCCAGGTGCGGGCCGTCAGCACCAGGGCCACGATGCCGCCGCCCAGCACCACCAGGCCGCTCAGCCAGCGGAACGCCAGCGCGCCGCGCGAGCGCCGTTCCACGTCCGCGTCCGCGAGCGCCTCGCCGGGGCTGATCAGTCCGGCCTTCAGCGAGGAGACCAGCACGCCGCCGATCGCGGTCAGCAGCCCGATGGCGCCCGCGACGAGCAGCCCCCACCAGGTGACCGGGACGGTGAACTCGGCCGGCACCATGGCGTGGTCGACCAGCCAGCGGCCGGCCGGCGCCGCCCCGGCCGCGCCCAGCGCGCACCCGGCGGCGGAGGCCAGGACGCCGACCACCAGCGCCTCCCGGTTGACCAGGGCGCGCAGCTGCCGGCGGGTGGCGCCGATCAGCCGCAGCAGCGCGAGTTCGCGCCGGCGCTGCGCGATGGACAGCGCGAAGGTGCCGGCCACCACGAACACGGCGGTGCCGCTGGAGACCGCGGCGGACAGGCCGAGCGGGGTCTGCACGTCGTCCAGCCGACTGCTGACCTCGGCGTGGTGCGGGTCGGCCTGGCTGCGCTCGGCGCCGGTGAGCACCCGGGCGACGCTCGCGCCGCCGGCCGCGTCCACGGCCCGGCGCACCGCGTCGGCGGGGCCGAAGGCGGCCAGCACGCCGACGGCGGGGCAGTAGCGGGCGGCCTGGGCGTCGGTGAAGAAGACGGCGTGCTCGAAGGCTTCGGCCTCGGTGACGCCGGAGACCGTCGCGGTGTGCGGGCCGTCGGCGGTGACGTACCGGACCTGCCGGCCGACCTGCTCCGGGCTGCCGCCGCCGATGACGACCTGGTCGTCGGCCCTGGGTGCGGTGCCGGCGGTGAGCCGGTAGCCGCCCAGGGCCGCGCCGGACCAGGCGCGGCCGACCTGTCCGCGCGGGCCGTCGGCGAGCTGGGCGTAGAAGGTGTGGTCCGCGACGGTCGGGCCGGTCGCGGCGACGGCGGCGATCAGGGCGGCGGGCAGGCCCGGCTGGGCGGGGACCGGGGTGGGCTGGGGGTCGCCGCCGGCGGGGGTGAAGTCCACGTTCAGGTCGGCGGTCACCAGCACCGGGGCCTGGGAGAAGCGCTGGCGGCCCTGGTCGGGGACGTCGGCGGTGGCGGCGATGACCAGCAGCGAGGTGGCCATCAGGGCGACGCCGCAGGCCAGCGCGATGAAGCTGCCGACGAACGAGGCCCAGCGGAGCCGGACGGAGGCGAGGGCGAGGGTCAGCATGCGACGGCCTCCGGCGCCTGGGCGTCCGACACCTGGGTGCCCGCCGGCTGGACGCCCGACGGCTGGGCCTCCGACGGCTGGGCCTCCGAGGTCTGAGCCTCCAGCGCGGTCATCCGGGCGGCGACCTGTTCGGCGGTGGGCCGCTCCAGCGAGCCGGCCAGCCGGCCATCCCGGAGGAAGAGCACCCGGTCCGCGTACCCGGCGGCGACCGGGTCGTGGGTGACCATCACCACCGCCCGGCCCGGGTCGTCCGCCATCCCGCGTAGCAGGGCGAGCACCTCGCGGCCGCTGCTGGAGTCCAGCGCGCCGGTGGGCTCGTCGGCGAGCAGGACGGCCGGGCGGGTGATCAGCGCCCGGGCGATGGCGACCCGCTGCTGCTGGCCGCCGGACAGCTCGGCCGGCCGGTGCCCGGCCCGGTCGGCGAGGCCCACGGCGGCCAGCGCGGCGGTCACCTCGGCCGGCCCGGGGCGGCGGCCGGAGAGCCGGGCCGGGAGCGCGACGTTCTGGGCCGCGGTCAGCGCGGGCAGCAGGTTGAAGGACTGGAAGACGAAGCCGATCCGCTCCCGGCGCAGGACGGTCAGCTCCTTGTCGCGCAGCCCGCCGAGGACGGTGCCGTCGACCCGCACCTCGCCGCCGTCGATGGCCTCCAGCCCGGCCGCCGACCGCAGCAGGGTCGACTTGCCGGAGCCGGAGGGGCCCATGACGGCGGTGAAGGTGCCGAAGGGGAACCCGATGGTCACATCGGCGAGGCCGATGACGGGCTCGGGCCCGCGCCGGTAGGTCCGGCGGACGGAGCGGAGTTCGACGGCAAAGTCCGTGGCGTTCATGATCCCCATCCCATCGCCCGGGGCGGGGGTGGCTCAATGACCAGGGGTTCACTCCTGGGGGTGTAGCTGGCTACACCCCCCTCGCTCCTCCTCAGTCGCGCCAGGCCCGTTTGAGCTCCGCCCAGCGCGCCGCCTGCTCGGGTGTCAGGGCGCCGCGCAGCTCGGCCAGCTTCAGCAGCTGGGCCTCGGCGTCGGCGCCGAGCGGCTGGGCCTCGGCCCGGTAGTGGTCGGTGAGCAGGGCGTCGAGTTCCGGCCGGGTGAGGGCGGGGTCCAGGCGCTGGGCGAGCTTGGCCATGTTGCGGTAGGAGCCCTGGAGCAGGAACGGCGGCTCGGTGCGGGCGCGGTCGTCCTGGGCGGCGGAGGCGAGGTAGGCGCGGTTGACGGCGAGGACGGTGCCGCGCAGGTGGAGCAGCCCGGCCAGGACGGCGGTCATCCGCTCGACCTCGGCGGCCGGCCAGGCGCCGGACAGGGTGCCGCCCGGGGTGCCGGCGGCGCGGGCGAGCAGGGTGTCCAGGTCGGCGCGTTCGGCGGTGGCCAGCGGGGCCAGGTGGGGGCTGGCGGGCAGGGCGTTCTCGACGAAGCTGAGCGCGAAGAGGTCCTCCCGGCCGGCCACGGCGTCGCCGAGGTTCCAGACGTCGGCGCGGTTGGCGAGCATGTCGGGCAGCCGGAAGAGCCGGCCGGACTCGGTGTACGGGTTGGCGGCCATCACCACGGCGAAGCGTCTGCCGCGCAGGTCCCACTCGCGGGCCTCGCCGTCCTGAACGCCGTCGATCCGGCGCTGGGCGTCGCACAGCGGGATGAAGCGCTGGAGGAACTCGGGCGAGGTGTGCTGGACGTCGTCCAGGTAGAGCAGCACGTTGTCGCCCGCGTGCAGGGCGAAGTTGAGCTTCTCCAGTTCGCGCCGGGAGGTGGCATCGGGGGCCTCGGCCGGGTCCAGCGAGGTGACGTGGTGGCCGAGGGCCGGGCCGCTGACCGAGACCAGCAGCAGGCCGAGCCGTTCGGCGAGGTACTCGACCAGGGTGGTCTTGCCGTAGCCGGGCGGGGAGACGAGCAGCAGCAGGCCGCTGCGGTCCACCGGCCCGCCGGAGTCGGCGGTGCCGAGCTGCTTGGCGAGGTTGTCGCCGATCAGCGGCAGGTACACCTGGTCGATCAGCCGGTTGCGGACGAAGCCGTTGAGCGGCGCGGGCCGGTACTGGTCGAGCCGCAGCCGGGCGTGCTCGGCGGTCAGCAGCTCGCCGCGCAGCCGCTGGTAGGCGCGCTGGCCGGGGGCGTCGGTCTGCTCGAACTCGCGGACGCGGGTGAGCAGTTCGTCCAGTCGCAGGTCGAGCGAACCGCCGGTCAGCCGGGGGTGGTCGCCGAGCAGCCCGGTCAGCCGGGTGCCGACGGCGCCCTCGGCGGGGCGGCGTGGCAGGGCCGGGCAGAGCAGGATGGCGGCGGCCTCGGCGCGGTCGCCCGGGTCGGTGTCGGCGGCGGCCGACTCCAGCCAGGCGTCGGCCAGTTGGCGTCGTACCGGGAGCAGTGCAGGGTCCTCGGGGAGGGCGGCCAGGGCCTGGGTCAGCCCGGCCGACTCGGGAGCGGCGTGGAACTTCTCCAGCAGGGCGCGGGCTCCGGCGGAGTAGGCGAAGCTGGGTGCGGCGGCGGCGAGTTCGGCCGCCAGGTAGTCTCCGGCTCCGGTCGCTCCCGGGGTGAACTCCGCCACGGCGGCAGACAGTTCGGCGGCCAGGGCAGCCAGGGCGGCGAGCGCCGGTACGGTGCCGCCGTACGCCTGGCGGGCGAGGCCGAGCGAGCGGGCCCGGGTGTGCCAGACCAGCCGCTGCCGTTCGTCCGTGCCGTGCGCCCAGTACAGCTGGGCCGCCGCCCGGGCGTCCGCCGGGTGGCGCAACAGGCCTGCCTCGGCGTCGAGTTCGAGCAGGGCGCGGAGCACCAGCGCCGCGTCGTGGTCGTGCACCCCGCGCTGGTAGCCCTCGTCCGGGCGCTGTTCGACGGCCCGGCGGACGTACTCCAGGAGGTCGGTGTCGGCGGTGAGGCCCCCCGGTTCGGCGGCCAGCAGTAGGCTGGCGGCCAGGTACTCGGCGCGGTAGAGCGCGGGCGTCTCGGAGGGCAGCGGGCGGGCCCAGTAGCGCTCGGTGGCGGCGAAGGCCGGGTCGGTGACGGGGGAGCGGTAGCCGGTGCCGGTGAGGGTGAAGGCGGGGCGGCCGTGCCAGGGCAGCAGGGTGAGTTCGGGGCGCTGGGTGGTGACGGTGAACAGGTGGCGGCCCAGTCGCAGGGTGCCGGGGCCGTCCCCGGCGAGTTCGGCGCGGTCGCGCAGGGCGCGGTGGGCGCGGCCGCGGGCGGCGCGCAGCCGTCCGGTCAGCTCCTCGGCCCGGACCTTGTCGCCGAGTCCGGTCAACTGGCCGGCGAGGTCGCGGAGTTTGACGGCGGTCGGGTCGGCGGCCAGGGCGGCGTCGATCTCGGCGGCGGTGCCGAGGGCGGCGAGGCGCCGGTGCAGGGTGTCGAGGATGCGCTCGGCGGAGGCGGCCAGCCGGTCGGCGCGGCCGGCCCGCTCCTCCAGCAGGTGCTGGCGGCGGGCGGTGAGCGCGTCGTGGACCGCGGTGCGGCGTTCGGTGAGCTGTTCGCCGAGCGAGGGGTCGGCGTCGGCGAAGCGGGTCTCCAACTGCTCGATCCGCAGCAGCAGCCGGCCGAGCAGGTCGTCGCAGGCCTCGGGGGTGTCGGCGGCGGCGAGGGCCGCGGTGACGGCCTGGGCGAGCAGCGCCGTCTCGGCGGCGAACTCGGCGGCGGCCTCGCGGGTGCGCAGTTCCCGGCGGCGGACGGTCAGCGTGGAACGGCCCCGGTTGAGCAGCCCGAGCACGTCGGCGAGCCGGTCCAGGATTGCGGTGCGGGTGGTGGCGTCGGCCAGGTCGAGGGTGCCGACCAGCTCCGAGACGGTCTGCAACGCCTCGCTCTGCTCGGTGAGTTCGATCCCGAGCGGTTCGGCCTCGGTCGCGGTGGTGATGCCCGCGCAGCGCTCGGCCAGTTCGCCGGCCCGGCGCCGGTGCGGTTCGAAGGCGGAGGGTTCGGCGAGCTGGCCGACGGCCCGGCCGGCGGCCTCGGCCAGCCCCTCGGCGAGGTGTGCGGCGAGCGCGTCGATGCGCTGCGGTTCGGCCCGGGGCAGGTCGCGCAGCGCCTCCACCCGGCCCTGGGCGCGGCGCAGCGCGGCCAGCCGGTCGACCCATTCGGCGGCGTCGGCGAGGGTCTCGCCGCGGGCGGTGCGCAGCAGGCCCTCGACGTGCTCGGCGGTCTCCGAGGTCCGGGCGGCGGCGTGCGCGGTGAGCTGGGCGATCGCCTCGTACTCGGCGATCACCTGCCGGGTGGTGTCGCGGATCTCGGCGAGTGGCGCGGCGAGGTCGCCGAGGCCGCTCTGGCCGAGATCGGAAGAGCGTCGTGTCGGGATAGGGGGGGGGGCGGGGGGGGGGGGCGGGGGGGGGGGGGGGGGGGGGGGGGGCGGGGCGGGGGGGGGGGGGGCGGGGGGCGGGGGGGG
>NZ_MECK01000293.1 GCF_014596465.1 Streptomyces sp. CBMA123
GCGGAGGCCACGGCCGCGGCGACGGTCCCGGCCGCCCGCGCGCCCCGGGCGAGCAGCTCGCCCTCCCGGCCGGGGGTGCGGTTCCAGACCGTGACGGGGTGGCCGGCGGCCAGCAGCGCCCCGGCCAGTGCCCGGCCCATCGGGCCGAGTCCGAGCACGGCAACGGCGTTGCCGGAAAAGGGGGTTGAGGAAGATCGTTCGTTCGGCATGGCGGTTACGCTAGACCTTCACGCCGACGGCAGGGTCAAGCCGGAGGCAGCTCGACGGGAGGTGCCGCGATGCGGATCGGAGAACTCGCCCGGCGGACCGGGGTCACCCCGCGCGCCCTGCGCTACTACGAGGAGCAGGGGCTGCTCACCCCCGAACGCCGCCCCAGCGGCTACCGGGATTACGGCGACCGGGACGTGGACACCGTCCACGGCATCCGCACCCTGCTCGCGGCCGGCCTCAGCAGCAGCGTGATCGCCGAGATCCTCCCGGGCCTGCCGCTGCCCGGGCAGCGCCGTCCCGGCCCGACCTGCCCGGAGCTGCTCGACGGCCTGGCCCGGGAACGGGCCCGGATCACCCGGCAGCTGGAGGAACTCGCGGCCGCGCGCGACCTGTTGGACGCCGTCATGGGCGCGGAGGCGCCCAGCGAGGTGATCCGCACCCCCCGGCCGGAGCCGGCCGAGCGGAAGGGCGCCGAGCGGAAGTCCGTGGGGCGGAAGGCCCCAGAACGGAAGGCCCCAGAACGGAAGGCCGTGGGGCGGAAGGCCGCGGGGAAAACGGGTGGCGGACGGCCACGCCTCGTGCTGGAGTGACCGGATGGATCGTGATCACGTACGTGCCCTGTTCGACCAGCGGATCCGGCGCGACGCGCAGCCGGACGGCCCCGGCGTCCGCGTGGAGCGCGACGGCGCCGTGGTGCGCCTGGTCGGCGGGGAGCGCGCCTGGAACGGCATCGTCTGGTCCGGTCTGGACGAGGCCGGGGCGGACGCCGCGATCGCCGCGCAGGTGGCCCACTTCACCGGGCTGGGCCTGGAGTTCGAGTGGAAGACCTACGCCCACGACCAGCCCGCCGACCTCGGCCGTCGGCTGCTCGCGGCCGGGTTCACCGCCGAACCGGACGAGGCGCTGATGATCGCCCGGATCGCCGACCTGCCCACCGACGCGGCCCTGCCGGAGGGCGTCCGGCTGGAGCCGGTGACCGACGAGGCCGGGGTCGACCTCATGGTCGTCGCCCACGAGCTGTCCTTCGGTACCGAATCGCCCGCCCTGCGCGAGCGGCTGCTCGACCACCTGCGGCACGACTCGGAGACGCTCCTCATGGTCGTCGCGATGGTCGGCGACCAGCCGGTCAGCGCAGCCCGGATGGAACTCACCCCGGGCACCGGGTTCGCGGGCCTGTGGGGCGGCGGCACCGTCCCGGGCTGGCGAGGCCGGGGCATCTACCGGGCCCTGGTCGCCCACCGGGCCCGCCAGGCCGCCGAACTGGGCTACGAGTATCTCCAGGTCGACGCGAGCGACCAGAGCCGCCCGATCCTGGAGCGGCTCGGCTTCGCCCGGTTGAGCACCACCACGCCGTACGTGTACCAGCCGTAGCGGCCCCGGGGGAGGGAAAGGGCAGGAGGCAGCTGACAACCAACGGCTGACAGATGTCGACATCTGTCAGCTGTTATCTGTTATCTGTCAGCTGAAACCCGGCACCCGCCGATCCCGCCCTCACCAGAGCCGCTCCACCACCACCATCGCCGCGTCGTCGTCCAGCCGGCGGCCGACGTGGGCGAGTAGGTCGCGGCGCAGGTGGTGCAGCAGGACGCCCGGGCGTTCGGCCTGCCAGGCGGTGACCCGTTCGGTGAGCGGGTAGAAGCGGCGCTGGGCGTCCCGGGCCTCGATCACGCCGTCGGTGTAGATCAGCAGCCGGTCGCCGGGACGGAACGGGTAGGTCTGCACCTCGTAGGAGACCGGGGCGAGCTCGCCGAGGCCGAGCGGCGGTGCCGGGTGCCGGGTGGTGAGCGTGGTGACGCCCTCCGGGCGCAGTAGCAGCGGGGGCGGGTGGCCGCAGTCGATCAGGTGGACGAGCGCCTCGTCGTCCGGGATGTCGAGCAGGACGGCGGTGATGAACGACTCGCCGCCCTCGTCCGGTGCGTCCTCGGGCGGCCGCGGGTGCCGGGACCGTTCGGCCTGCCGGGCCTCGGCCAACTGGGCGAGGTCCCAGCAGACGCTGCCGTCCAGGTACTCGGCCAGGCCCGGCAGGTCCGCGTGCAGGTGGGCGGCGGCCCGGAAGGCGCCGAGCAGCAGGGCCGCGTCGCCGAGCGAGGCCAGCCCCTTGCCGCGGACGTCGCCGACCAGCAGCCGGGTGCCGTCGGTGGTCCGGGCGGCCGCGTAGAGGTCGCCGCCGACCTGCGCCTCGGCCTCGGCGGCCAGGTAGACGGAGGCCAGGTGCAGCGTCCCGATCCGTTCCGGCAGCGGGCGCAGCAGTACCCGCTGGGCGGCCTCGGAGACGGAGCGCACCCTGGCCAGTTCGCGTTCGTGCCGGGCGCGCAGCACCCGCAGGCCGACGATCAGCACCGAGACGATCACCTGGGCGCTGAGCTGGGTCTCGATGTTGGCGCTGGTCAGGCCGTCCCGGACGGCGCCGATGACGGTGAGCGCGGCGATGGCGAGCAGAGCGACCGCGGCGGTGGCCCGGGGGCCCGCCAAGGAGGCGGTGAGGGCAGGGGCGACGATCAGCAGCGGGCCGAGGTGGATCTCCGGCGGCGAGAGGATGTCGACGACGGTGATCACGACGATCAGTGCGAGCGGCAGTGCCGTCATCATGCGCCGGTCGGGCCGCCAGGAGCGGCGGCGGGCGCGTGGACGGGACTGGTCGGGACGCTGCCGGAGGGGCACCTCTCCTCTGTACACCGTGGGAGTGGTGGGGCGCACCCCGGGACGGCGGTCCCGGGCTGTGGAGCCCGGTGTGCCGGGCCGGCCCTTCCGGCCCGAGGCCGGTCCTCCGGGGCCGAGGTCGGCCCCGCGCCCGAGGTCAGCAGCCACGCGCCGGTGATCAGCAGCCACGCGCCGGTGATCAGCCCCGCGCCGGTGATCAGCCGTTCCGGCGGGAGGTCAGCCTCGCGTCGGAGGTCAGCCTTCCTCGCCGTACCGGGCCAGGTAGTCGGCGAAGCGGGCGACGTCCTCGTCGGACCAGTCGGTGAAGCGGGTGGTGAAGGCCGTCCGGCGCTGCTCGTTGGCGTCCCGCAGCAGGGTGAGTCCGGCCTCGGTGGCGCGCAGGATCTGACCGCGCTGGTCGTCCGGGTCGGCCTCGCGGCGCAGCAGGCCGAGCTTCTCCAGGGCGGTGACCTGGCGGCTGACGGTGGACTTGTCGAGCATGAAGTGCGCGGCCACGTCGGCGGCCCGGCAGCCGCCGCGCTCGGTGATCAGGTCGAGGATGCTGTAGGTGACCAGGGAGAGGTCGGGGTGCAGCTGGGAGGCCTTGTGCCGGGCACGGCGGGCGAAGGCGGTCAGCTCGCGCTGGATGGTGTCGATGGACGACTGGCGGCCGGGCACGGCGTTGCTACCTCCTCGAAATTTGTTGCACTATACAACGGATTCGCCCGGGGTCGTGCGCTGCTCCGTCGCCGGCCCGTCGGCCGGAGCGGCCACGGCCCGGCCTCGCGCGGCCTGCCAGGCACGGGCGGCCGCGATCCGGCGGGTCGCACTCGGGTGAGTGGCGAACAGTAGCTCAAGCAGCCGCGGCGGGTCGACATCCGAGACGTTCACCACCGCCAGTCTGCGCTGCATCGCCACGAACTGCTCGACGTCCCCGGTCAGTTCGAGTGCGTGCCGGTCCGCCCTGGCCTCGATCCGGCGGCTCACCGCGCACTGGGCCGGCCCCGACAGGGCGCTGATGAGCGCCGCGAGCGCGGCCAGCAGCGGCAGCGCCCGGGGGTCGGCCGGGCCGACCGCCCCGGCGGCCGTCACCAGCGGACGCCAGTCGGCCAGCAGGCCCAGCACGGCCACCGCCACGGCGACGCCCACCGCCCCGCGCGCCGTGCCGACCGGTACGTCCCGGTGCTTGACGTGCCCCAGCTCGTGCGCCACCACCAACTCCACCTCGCGCGGCTCCGCGGCCGACAGCAGCGTGTCGTACGCGACGATCCGGCGGGTCGCGCCGAAGCCGGACACGTACGCGTTCAGCGCGGTGGTCCGCCGGGAGGCGTCCGCCACCAGGACGTCCCGCACCCGCACCCCGTCCCGCTCGGCCAGCGCCAGCAGGGCGGTGCGCAGCTCGCCCGGCGGCATCGGGGCGAACCGGTTGAACACCGGCTCGATCAGCAGCGGGTAGAGGAAGGACAGCGCGACCGTCAGCAGCGCCGCCCCGCCCGCCGCCGGCAGCCACCAGTACCGCGGCGACCAGGCCGTCAGCGCGAACAGGCCGAGCACGAGCGGCAGCACCAGCAGCAGGGTGAGCGCGAACGAGCGCAGGGTGTCCGTCGCCCAGCCCGCCCAGCCCTGGGTCACCAGCCCGTATCGGGACCGGACGGCCCGCACCCCGGCGCCGAAGGGCAGCTGCAGCACCTGGCCCAGCACCACCAGGGCCGTCGCGCCGGCCAGCACCGCGGCCGTCCGGGAACCGCCGAGCCAGCGGCCGGTGGCGGTCACCAGCGCGGCGCCGACCGGGGTCAGGCCGAGTACCAGGGTCAGCGCCAGGCCCGCCACCCGGCCGCCGAGTGCCCACGGCAGCTGGGCGCGGCGCAGCGCGCGGCCGCGGGCACGCTCGGCGGGGGCGAAGTCGGTGTCGCCGCCGGGGGCGGTGCGGCGGTCAGCGGCGTCAGCGGCATCGGGGGGTTCGGGGGTTTCGGGGGCGTGGGCTTCGGGGTCGGGGGTGTTCATCGGCGGGGTGGCTCCGGCGGGGGGTGAGGGGGGCGGGTCCAGCATGTCCTACCGCACGTGGCGGGCGCCCACTCGTCGTGACCGTTCGTGGTGCTCGTTCGTGGTGCCTGTTCGTGGCGCCGGCTCACCTGTCGTGAGGCTCAGCCCTCCGTCGGCCCGGTGGCGCCGTGGACCCCGGCGCGCAGCAGCTGGTGACCGAGGTCCACCAGGGCGCGGCCGACCGCGAACTCGTCGCCGACCGCCGGGGCCGGGGTGTCGCGGGGGTTGCGGCGGGCCAGGGCGTCGCTGTGCAGGACGGTGCCGTCGGCGTCCAGCACGGCGTGCACCCGGGTGGTGTCCCGGTCCTCGACCAGGTGCAGGCTGAGCTGCCAGTCCTTGGTGCGGGCGGTCTCCGGGGCCCGCTCCGCCGCCGCGGCGTCCTCGGCCGGCGGGGCCGGGGCGCGGGCCGTACCGTCCGCCCGGACGATCACCACCGGGCAGACCCCGTGCACCGCGCAGCGGGTGGACACCGAGCCGAGCAGCGTCCGGGCGAAGGTGCCCCGGCCGCGGCTGCCGAGCACCAGCAGGTCCGCGTTCTCGGCCGCCTCCAGCAGCACCTCGGCGGCGTGCCCGGGCACCAGGCTCTCCCGGATCTCCACCGGGCGCTCCGGCCCGACGATCCCGTCGACCTCGGCGGTCAGCGTGCGGTGGGCGGCCTGTTCGAACCCCTCGTCCACCATCGGCGCGAACCAGCCGTACAGCGCGGGGTACTCCCAGGCGGCCACCGCGTGCACGGCGGCCCCGGTGAGGACGGCCTGGTCGACCGCCCAGCGCAGTGCCGCCTTCGACGGCTCCGACCCGTCGATGCCGACCACGATCCGGCGCTTCCGACCGGGGGCCGGTCCGCTGCTGGCCATCACGCACCTCCTCCGCCGCCCAGGCGCGAGCGGGCGTGCGGCCCGCCCGTCCCGCCTGGGCCCTCACCTCCACGCTGCGCGCCGCCCGGCCGGGGCGCCAGGGACGCGGTGGCCGGGTGGGGCCCGGGATCGGGACGGGCGGGCCAGGTGAGAGCGGGTCTCGGTCGCGGCTCCCGCCCCTCCCGCGCCCCCAGTGCCTCTCTGTGTCCGGAATGTTGTGGATGCGGGCCCAAGCGGTGCTGATTCGGTGGCGTAGGCTGACCGCTCTTGCGTCAACCTCGGGGGGAACCACTCATGCGCCGTGCCGCGGCCGCCGTCGCCGTGTTCGTCGGGCTGACCGCCGTCGCCGCCTGCGGGCCGGACGATCCGGCGCCCGCCCCGGCGTCGACCGCCCCGCCTTCAAGCGGGCGGTGGCCGAGGAGTACGGGGTGCGGCTGTCCGGCGAGGTGTACGACCTGCCGCTGCACCTGCAGCCGGTGCTCGCCCCCTACCGGGGCGGGCCGC
>NZ_MECK01000294.1 GCF_014596465.1 Streptomyces sp. CBMA123
GCAGACCCGCCGCCCGCTGCTGGTCGGCGGCTTCCGCAAGCACGCCCCGCTGCTCGCCGACGGCCAGCTGGGCACCGGCCGCTTCGGCGGCGCGCCCGCCTACCCGGCGGCACCCTCCGGCGTCCCCGGCCGGGTGCCGGTCCAGCGCGGCGCCCGCGGCGCCACCTCGCTCAGCGAACTGCTGCCCGCCACCGCCCCCGGCGTGCTCGTCCCGGACCTGCCGGTGCTCACCGCCGACGGCACCCCGGACCACCTGCACGCCCGGCTCGGCGCCACCTTCCTGCTGCTGCTGGTCGCCCCCGGCACCGCCGTGTGGTCCGCCGAGCACTGGCTGAGCGCCGGACTCATGCCCCGGCTCGGCGAGGTCGCCGCCGCCCTGCCGGTACCGGCCGAGGTGCTGGTCACCGAGGAGTACCCGGGTGCCGGACCGCACACCGTGCTGCTGATCCGGCCGGACGGGCACCTGGTCGGCGTCACCCAGGGCGCCGCCGCGGAGGACCTCCTGGTCCTCGCCGACCGCGCCCGCGGCGGCCCCGCCCCGATCACCGGCCCGCCCGAGCCCGAACCCGAGGCGGCACCGGAACCCGAACCCCAGCAGGTGGACTCGGCCAGCCAGGCCTAGCCCGCCACCGCGGTGGCCCGGCTCTCCCGGACCACCGTCACCCGGATCTGGCCCGGGTAGGTCAGCTCCGCCGAGACCTGCCGGGCCACCTCGCGGGCGATCAGCTCCGCCCCGAGGTCGTCCACCGTGTCCGGCCGCACCATCACCCGCACCTCGCGCCCGGCCTGCATCGCGTACACCTCGGCGACCCCGGTGTGCGCGCGGGCGATCTCCTCCAGCCGCGCCAGCCGCCGCACGTACAGCTCCAGCGACTCCTTGCGCGCGCCCGGCCGCCCGCCCGAGCAGGCGTCCGCGGCCTGGGTCAGCACGGCCGTCACCGTACGGGGCTCCACCTCGCCGTGGTGCGCGGCGATCGCGTGCACCACCTCGGGGGACTCCCCGTGCCGCCGGGCGAAGTCCGCGCCGACCGCCGCGTGGCTGCCCTCGGCCTCGTGGGTGAGCGCCTTGCCGATGTCGTGCAGCAGCGCCGCCCGGCGCACCGGCTCCGGGTCCACCCCGAGCTCGGCGGCCATCATCCCGGCCAGGTGCGCGGACTCCAGCAGGTGCCCGAGCACGTTCTGCCCGTACGAGGCGCGGTAGCGCAAGGAGCCCAGGGTGCGGACCAGTTCGGGGTGCATCCCACCGATCCGGGCGTCCAGCAGGGCGTCCTCGCCGGCCCGTACGCAGCGCTGCTCGACCTCCGCCCGGCTGCGCCCGTGGACGTGCTCGATCCGGCTCGGCTGGATCCGGCCGTCCTCGACCAGCTGCTCCAGGGTGAGCCGGGCGGCCTCCCGGCGGACCGGGTCGAAGCAGGAGAGCTGCACCGAGGCGGGGGTGTCGTCGACGATCAGGTTGACGCCGGTGACGGCCTCGAAGGCGCGGATGTTGCGGCCCTCCCGACCGATGATCCGGCCCTTCATCTCCTCGCCCGGCAGCCGGAAGACGGTGACGGCGGTCTCCGCGGTCTGCTCTGAGGCCAGCCGCTGGATCGCCCCGGCCAGGATCTCCCGGGCCCGGCGCTCGCCCTCCTCCTTGGCCCCGCGCTCGATCTCCCGGACCGTGACGGCCGCCTCCCGACGGGCCGACTCCTCGGCCTCGCTCAGGAGTTGGGCGTGCGCCTGCTCGGCGGAGAGCCCGGCGGCGCGCTCCAGCGCCGCCGCCCGACGGACCGCCAACGCCTCGACCTCGCCCCGGGAGCGCGCCAACTCGGCCGATCGTTCTGCCAGTTCGTCCTCCTGTCGGCGCAGCCTGCGCAGCTCCTCGGCCAGGATCTCCTCGCGCCGGGCGAGTTCGGCCCGCTGCCGATCGGCCTGCTCCTCGGCCCATCGGCGGGCCTGCTCGGCCTCGGCCAGGGCCTGCCGCTGCGCGGTCCGCAGCCGCCGGACCGCCAGGACGGCGAGCACCGCGAGCACCGACAGGACGGCGACGGCCGACCCGAGGATCGGCAGCAGGGCGCCACCCGGACCGGTACCCGCCGAGATCCCCATGCGCCCCACTCCCAGTCCTTGCGCTGGGCGCCGTCCGGAAGCGGCCCCGCACTGAGTGCGAGGCTAGGTGGGGGTCACGAAAGGGTCAAGACTCGGCCTGGTTCAGACCAAGAAACACGCCGTACCGCCCCTCCCTCCCCTACTCCCACGCGGTTCCCGACGGTTCTCCGGTCGCCTCCTCATCCAGCGCGCCGCGCACCACCCGGAAGGCGAGACCCTCGGAGTAGCCGCGCCGGGCCAGCATGCCGACCAGCCGCCGGGTCCGGACCTGCGGATCCAGCCCCCGGGTGGACCGCAGCTTGCGCTCGACCAGCGCCCGGGCCGCATCCGTCTCATCGTCGTGATCGACCTGCATCAGGGCCTGCTCGACCAGCTCGGCGGCCACGCCCTTGGTCCGCAGCTCCTGCGCCAGCGCCCGCCGGGACAAGCCCCGAACGGCGTGCCGGGACTCCACCCAGGCCGCGGCGAAGGCCGCGTCGTCGATCAGCCCGACCTCTTCCAGTCGGCTGAGCACCCCCTCGGCGACGTCCTCCGGAATCTCCCGCTTGCGCAGGGCGTCGCCGAGCTGCTGACGGCTCTTGGCGGCGCCGGTGAGCAGCCGCAGGCAGATGTCCCGGGCGCGGCTCTCCGGATCCACGTCCTCCTCGGCCCGCTTCCGCGTTCCGGCGGCCGCCTCACCCGGCGGTCCCTCGCCGGAACGCCCACCCCGACGGCTGCGGCGCGGACGGTCGGGCTGGGCGGCCGCACCCCCGTGCCCGGCCGCCCCGGCCCCACCCGGATCCCAGCCCTCGGCCTCCGGCTCCCCGCCCACCAACGCCGAACGGCGCCGACGGCGCCCGGTGGGCAGCTCGGAGGCCGGGACCAGCCCCAGCGCCTCGATCGAGGCCCCCGCCACCTGCTCCCCCGCAGGCCCCGGCCCCGCCTCGGGCTCCTCCGCTACCGCGGCGAACCAGTCCGGCGGCCCGTAGTCGTCGTCCTCTGGGCCCGCCGGGCCGCCACCCACCATCTCGTACCGCATCAGCGACTCAGGCCTTGGCGGCCGCCGCCGTCTTCTTCGCCGCGGCCGTCTTGGCGGCGGTCGCGGCGATCGGCTTGGCGGCGCCGTCGGCACCAGCGGCCTCCGGCTCGCCCTCGGCCGGCTCCTCGACCTTGGGGCCGATGCCGAGCTTGCCCTTGATCTTCCGCTCGATCTCGTCGGCGAGCTGCGGGTTGTCCCGCAGGAAGTTACGGGCGTTCTCCTTGCCCTGGCCGAGCTGATCGCCCTCGTAGGTGTACCAGGCGCCGGACTTGCGGATGAAGCCGTGCTCGACGCCCATGTCGATCAGGCCGCCCTCGCGGCTGATGCCGATGCCGTAGAGGATGTCGAACTCGGCCTGCTTGAACGGCGCGGCGACCTTGTTCTTGACGACCTTGACGCGGGTGCGGTTGCCGACCGCCTCGGTGCCGTCCTTCAGGGTCTCGATCCGGCGGATGTCCAGGCGCACCGAGGCGTAGAACTTCAGCGCCCGGCCACCGGTCGTGGTCTCCGGCGAACCGAACATCACACCGATCTTCTCGCGCAGCTGGTTGATGAAGACCGCGGTGGTGTTCGACTGGTTCAGCGCACCGGCGATCTTGCGCAGCGCCTGGCTCATCAGACGGGCCTGCAGACCGACGTGCGAGTCGCCCATCTCACCCTCGATCTCGGCGCGCGGGACGAGGGCCGCGACCGAGTCGATGATCACCAGGTCGACCGCGCCGGAGCGGATCAGCATGTCGGTGATCTCCAGGGCCTGCTCACCGGTGTCCGGCTGGCTGACCAGCAGGGCGTCGGTGTCCACGCCGAGCTTCTTGGCGTACTCGGGGTCGAGCGCGTGCTCCGCGTCGACGAAGGCGACCGTGCCGCCGGCCCGCTGGGCGTTGGCGGCCAGGTGCAGGGTCAGGGTGGTCTTACCCGAGGACTCGGGACCGTAGATCTCGACCACTCGGCCACGCGGGATGCCGCCTACCCCGAGGGCGACGTCCAGGGCCGTCGACCCGGTGGAGATCACCTCGATCGGCTCGTTCGCCTTCTCGCCGAGGCGCATCACCGAGCCCTTGCCGAACTGTCGCTCGATCTGGGCGAGCGCGGCCTCGAGGGCCTTCTCCTTGTCCGTACCTGCCATGGCTTTTTCCCTCGGGTTCTGTGCTGTGCGCTTCATCGTCCTCGACGCTAGCGCGTCCCACTGACAAACGAGCCCCACCCGGCTCGCCCTGTGGAAAACTCCACGCCGGAGAGTACAAAAGAACATCTGTTCGATTCAAGCCTCGCAGGTCCCGAACACGCCGCGGGGCGGGTGGCGGGGGTCACTCCCCCACCACCCGCCCCGCCGTCCGTCACTCCCCGCCGACCGTCACTCCCCGTCGCCGCCGACCATCCGGCGCAGCCGCCGCGCCGCCTCCCGGCGCAGCTCCCGGCGGGCCCGCCGCTGCTCGCCCCGGTCGATCCGCGGGTCGGTGGCCACCTCGTACCGCCGCACGTACGTCCCGACGAAGCCCTGCAGCGTCGCCGCCGCCGGGATCGCGATCAGCGCGCCCACGGCCCCCAGCAGCGCCGCGCCCGCGATCACCGCGCCGAAGGCCACCGCCGGGTGCACGTCGACCGTCCTGGCGGTGATCCTCGGGTGCAGCACGTAGTTCTCGACCTGCTGGTAGACCACCGTGAAGATCAGCACCCACAACGCGTCCACCGGCTGCACGGTGAGCGCCACCAGCACCGGCAGCGCACCCGCCAGGTACGTCCCGATGGTCGGCACGAACTGCGACATGACGCCGACCCAGATCGCCAGCGCGGCCGAGTACGGCAGGTCGATCAGCGCGAACATCACCCAGTGCCCGGCCGCCGACACCACCGCCAGCACCGCCCGGGAGTACAGGTAACCGCCGGTCTTGGCCAGCGCGATCTCCCAGGCCCGCAGCACCTCGGCCTGCTTGGCGGGCGGCAGCAGCGAACACACCGTCCGGCGCACCCGCGGGCCCTCGGCGGTGAAGTAGAAGGTGAACAGCCCGACCGTGAAGGCCTGGAACAGCCCCCCGATCAGCGTGGACGACACGCCCCACACGTTGTCCGCGGCCTGCTGGGCGTAGCCCTCGAGCGTCCCGGAGTCCTTCAGCAGCCGCTTCTGCAGCTCACCCAGCGAAAGGTCCTGATGGAAGGTCCGGTTGACCCAGCCGATCAGATTGTCGACCAGGTGCGGCAGATCCCCGGCGATCTTCGCCACCTGATCCACCAACAGCGTGCCGAGCGCCGCCAGGAACCCCACCACCGCGACCCCGACCGCGACGAACACCAGGAAGGTGCCCACCCCCCGGCGCACCCCGCGCGCCGCCATCCGGTCCACCGCCGGCTCCAGCGCCAGCGAGAGGAAGAAGGCCACCAGCAGCATCACGAACAGATCGATCAACTGCCGGAAGGCCCAGTCCGCGAGCTGGAACACCCCCACCAACACCAGGAACAGCACCATCGCCCGGGGCAACCAGGGCGGCATCCCGCCCCACAACACCCCGCCACCCGTCCGCTCCCGCCCCACGACCCGCACCGCCTCGTCCGGGCCCTTCCGCTCTCCGCTCGTAGTCACCCGGACAGTCTGTCCCACCACCCCCCGCGGCAGACGCTCAGCGCAACTGCCCGGAGACCCCCTGGGTCTCGCAGACCACCCGCCAGACGTCCTTGGCCTCCCAACCCGCCTCCAACGCCTGGCGCACCGTCCGCCCACCCAGCTCACTCATCACATGGTCGGACGCGAAGGACTCCGCATACACCTCCCCGAAGTGCGCGTACATCCGTCGCCAGAACTCCGTCAGCCTCATACCCCCAGTATCCCGGACCCCCACACCACCACCCCGCTCCCGATCCCCACCCCACACCACCCACCCAGCGGGCGCGCAGGGCGAAAGCCCGCGCGCCCACAACACCCCCAAACCCCCACCCGCACCCACCCACCCCCCGCACCCCTCCACCCACCTCCCCCACCCACCCACCCCCTCCCCACCAGGCGAGAGGGACGCGCTGCGGAAGGGGGCGGCGCAGGGGGTGGCTGCGGAGAGGGGCGTGACGGGTGATTTTCAGACTGCCAACGGTCCCAA
>NZ_MECK01000295.1 GCF_014596465.1 Streptomyces sp. CBMA123
CCGGGCGGCCCCGGCGGTGCGCGGCCGGCCGGCGCCCAGGCCCGGCGCTGGCCGCGGCGGCGGATCGTGAAGTGGACGGTCTTCGGCCTGCTGATCGCCGTCCTGGTGACCTCGGTGTCCACCTGGTTCTGGGCGGACTCCAAGCTCAACCACGAGAACGTGCTGGCCGACTACCCGGGCCGTCCGGCCGCCGGCAAGGGCACCAACTGGCTGATCGTCGGCTCCGACAGCCGCGACGGCCTCAGCGAGTCCCAGATGGACACCATGCACACCGGCCACGACGTCGAGGGCAAGCGCAGCGACTCGATGATGATCCTGCACATCGGGGACCACGGGAACACCCTGATGAGCATCCCGCGTGACTCCTGGGTGCCGATCCCCGAGTTCAAGACCAGCGCCGGCAAGACCGTCAAGGCCACCAGCTCGAAGATCAACTCGGCCTTCGCCACCGGCAACGGCCGGCTCCTGGTGCAGACCGTCGAACAGAACACCGGCATCCGCATCGACCACTACGCCGAGATCGGGTTCGCCGGGTTCGCCGGCATCGTCGACTCCATCGGCGGCGTCGAGATGCACATCGACCAGGACATCAAGGACAGGGACTCCGGCCTCGACCTCAAGGCCGGCGACCAGACCCTCACCGGCGTCCAGGCCCTGGCCTTCGTCCGCCAGCGCCACCAGATGGCCGACCAGGACCTCGGCCGGATGCGCAACCAGCAGAAGTTCCTCGGCGCCCTCGCCCACCAGGCCGCCTCCCCGGGCACCATGCTCAACCCGTTCACCTTCTACCCGCTGGTCGACTCGGCGCTCGGCACCCTGATCGTCGACGACGACTGCGGACTGACCGACCTGGGCTCGCTCTTCCTCGCCATGAAGGACGTCAACGGCGGCGGCGGCAAGACCATGACCGTCCCGATCGGCAACGCCGACTACCACACCAAGACCGGCGAGTCCGCGGTGCAGTGGGACGCCGCCAAGTCCAAGCAGGTCTTCGAGGCCTTCAAGAACGACACCACGGTGCCGGACTTCAAGTAGCCGCGACAGCCGGTGCCCGGGTCGCCGCGGCCGGCAGCCGGTCGAGCACGATGCCGAAGTACTCGCGGTACGCGGACAGCGCGCCGGCGTCGGTGAGTTGCTCCTCGGTGCGGCTGCCGTCGGCGGCGGTCCGGATCAGCCGGGTGCCGCTGAGGGTGGTCCGGCCGCCGTCCGCGGTGAGCATCGAGCAGGTGTCCGCACGGGTGAACGGGGACTGCGGCGAGGTGGCCTGCCACCAGCAGGTCGGCCCGAAGTCGGCCAGCGGGTGGGTGCCGTGGTCGATCCGGTACTGGGGCGTCCCGTCCAGGACGACGTCCAGGACGCCGTGCTCGCCGAACGGGCGGATCACCGCCGTGCCGTGCGGGTCGGGCTGCTCGCCGCGCCCGTCCAGCCGCAGCGGGAGCCGGGTGAAGCGGCCGAACCCCACGTCCACCAGCCAGGGTTCGTCCAGGTCGACCCGCAGCGCCAGGTGGTCGAACGGCGGACCGAGCCGCTCCCCGTCGAAGACCCGGGCGGCCAGCAGGCTCACCCGGTACCCCAGCGAACGCAGCAACTCGGCGAAGGCGCCGTTGAGTTCGTAGCAGAAACCACCGCGCCGCCGGTCCACCACCTTCGCCACCAGCGCCGCCGGCTCCAGCACCACGGGCTCGCCGAGGTGGATGCTCAGGTTCTCGAACGGAACGGCGCGCAGGTGCGCCTCCTGCAGCCGCGCCAGGCCCTCGGCCGAGGGCGGCCCGGGCTCCGTCACCCCGATCCGCTCCAGGTACGCCGCCCGTACCGCCGGTGCCAGCCCCTCGTACGCCTTCTCGTGATCCACCCGCCCATTCCACCCGGGCGACGGGCGTTCGGCCATCGGTCCTTCGACCTAGGGCATCGGGCTGCGGGCTGCGGGCTGCGGGCTGCGGGCTGCGGGCTGCGGAAAACACCACCGCCCCGGAGTGGGGAGGTCGGAAAGGTCCGACTCCCCACTCCGGGGCGGTGGCGCGTCAGTGGTCCCGGAGGACGGTGATCAGGCGACCTCGCCGGACTTGGCGATCTTGATGACGGCCGAGGTGCGGCCGCTCTGCGAGCCGAGGCCCTCGATCTTCTTCACGACGTCCATGCCCTCGACGACCTCGCCGAAGACGACGTGCTTGCCGTCCAGCCAGTCGGTGACGATGGTGGTGATGAAGAACTGCGAGCCGTTGGTGTTCTTGCCCGCGTTGGCCATCGACAGCAGGCCGGGCTTGGTGTGCTTGAGCTGGAAGTTCTCGTCCGCGAACTTCTCGCCGTAGATGCTCTTGCCACCGGTGCCGTTGTGGTTGGTGAAGTCACCGCCCTGCAGCATGAAGGCGGGGATCACGCGGTGGAAGCCGGAGCCCTCGTAGCCGAAGCCGTTCTGGCCGGTGGCCAGCTCGCGGAAGTTGCGCGCGGTCTTCGGGACGACGTCGTCGAAGAGCTTGAAGACGATGCGGCCGGCCGGCTCGTCGTTGATGGTGATGTCGAAGAAAACGTTGGAACCCATGCAGGGATCATGGCACGAGCGGCCCCGCGTCGCGCGCCGCCCCCTCGGACCCCGAGGTCACGGCGGCGTGTTAGGGCCGGCCCGGCGCGAACACGCCGCCGGCCGCGGATTTTCCGGGGCGCTCGGCGGCGGCGGGAGTTAGCATCGGCGGCGGCTTCAGGCCTCGGACTCCTCGACTTCTTCGACCCGGTGGGGTGGGCGGCATGCGGATCGGCGAACTGGCCCGGCGGACGGGCGTGAGCGAACGCTCGCTGCGGTACTACGAGCAGCAGGGCCTGCTGTTCGCCCGGCGCACCGGGGGTGGCCACCGGGAGTACCCGGAGGCGGCGGTGGACCGGGTGGTGCACATCCAGGAGCTGTTCGCCGCCGGGCTGAACAGCCGCACCATCCAGAAGGTCCTGCCCTGCATGCGGGACTGCGACGGCGCTCCGAGCGATACCGCCACGCCCGTACTGGTCGAGGAGCTCACCGCGGAGCGGGACCGGATCGACCGGATGATCGGTGACCTGCTGCGCTCGCGCGGGGTGCTGGACGAGGTGATCGCGGCCGCTTCCGGGGAGCCGGCGGCGGCGTAGGGCGGCGCTCAGGCCTCGCGCTTGCCGCTCAGGCCTTGAGCTTGCGCCAGACCGTCTCCAGGGCCGCGATGTCCCCCTCGTCCAGCCGGTCGGTGAAGACCGGGGCGAGGACGGCCCGCCGGGTGGCGTCGGCCTCGGCGAAGGCGGCGCGGCCCTGCTCGGTCAGCTCGATCCGCACCGAGCGCGCGTCCGAGGCGGACGGCGCCCGGGACACCAGTCCGCGCCCGGCCAGGGCGTCCACCACCCGGGAGACCTGGCTGCGGCTGAGCATGGTCTTGGCGCCGAGGTCGGAGGCGGCCACCGGCTCCCGCTGGCCGTTCAGCCAGAGCATCACCTCGAACCAGGACAGCGGCAGCCCGTGGACCCGGGTGAGCTCCCGGTCGATCCGGGCGGCCAGGGTGGTGCCCGCCCAGACCAGGCCGTAGAAGGCGTGGTCCTGATCCGACAGCGGGCCCAGGGTGAGATCGGCGCGGTCCATGCCGTTCATCGTACCGAGGTTGCGTGCGCGTGCACACAGTCCTGGTGCATGCACGCGCACGCACCATGCGCGTCCGGATGACGAGCGGGCCGGACCATGTCCGACGACACCCCCGTCGGACGGTCCGACGCCGACCGGCCGCACGCCACACTGACCGCCGCGGGCCCCAGTAGCATCGGCCTCCAACACTCTGAGGGGGCCCACCATGAGCGAAGGCGGGGACATGAGCCGGATCGGGGTCTACCTGGCGCACCCGCGGCCGGGCAGCTTCAACCACGCACTGCACGAGGCCGTGGTGGACGAACTGCGCGGACGCGGCTGCGAGGTGCTCGCCCACGACCTCTACGCCGACGGGTTCGCACCGCTGCTCACCGCCGGGGAGACCGGTACGGTCGACGACGCCGGGGCCGCTGTCGATCCCCAACTCGCCCTGCACCGCGCCGAGGTGGCCACCCTTGACGCCCTGGTGCTGATCCACCCCAACTGGTGGGGCATGCCGCCCGCCGTCCTCACCGGCTGGGTGCAGCGGGTGCTGGTCCCCGGCGTCGCCTACAAGCTCGGCACCGCCGACGGCGAACCGGCCGGACTGCTGCGGGCCGGCCGGGCCCTGGTGCTGAACACCTCGGACACCCCCGAGGCCCGGGAGCGCGAGGAGTTCGGCGACCCGCTGGAGCGGATCTGGGCGGCCTGCGTGCTGCCGTACGTCGGCGTCACCGACGTCCGGCGGACGGTGTTCCGCACCGTCACCGACTCCCCCGCCGCCGAACGGGCCGGCTGGCTGCGCCAGGCCCGCGAGCAGGCCGCCGCCCTGCTCGACTGAGCCCCCCACCGCACCGGCCCTACAGCTCGGCCTCCGCGACCTCCTGGCCGCCGCTCAGCTCACCGGTCGGCCGGAAGCCCAGCCGGGCATAGAACCCGGCCGGGCCGTCCGGACCCGGGTGGTAGGTGACGGTCGCACGGGCGCCGCCGCGGCGGCGGATCTCCGCGCAGACCTGCTCGACGGCGAAGCGGCCGTAGCCACCGCCTTGCCGCCCGGCGTCGATCAGCAGGCGCCAGAGGCCGGAGCGGGGGCGGTCGTCGGGGCGGTCGGGGTGGAAGGCCACGTCGAAGAAGGCCATCACGAAGCCGACCGGCCGATCGCCGTCCAGGATCAGCCGGGGCCAGGCCGTCTCCCCGTGCACGTACGCCTCGGCCAGCGACGTCGCCACCGGTGCGACCAGGCCCTCCTGGTCGGGTCGCACCCGCAGGGCGAGGGCGGCGTCGATGTTCGCGGGGGTGAGCACGGCGAGGCTGAGCGTGGCGGGTGTGGCGGGCGTGACAGGCATGGCGGGCAGCCTAGGCAACTCGGCTGCCCGCCGTCGCCCGGCTTCCCGGGCGGGCCGCGGGGGGTGCGGTGGTCAGGCGCCGGCCGGGTAGTCGGTGCCGCGGCCGACGGCGGCCCAGGTGTCGGTCTCGGTGCGGGCGGCGGCCAGGTTGCCGAGGATCGCGTCCACGGCGTCGGAGCCGAGGGCCAGTCGCAGCGGGGTCCGGTCGGCGGCCAGGGCGGTCAGGATCGCCTCGGCGGCCTTCGCCGGGTCGCCCGGCTGCTTGCCGTCGGAGTCCGGCAGGCCGGTGCGGACCGGGCCGATCACCGGCTCGTAGGCGTCGATCGGGGTGGTCTGGGCGAGCGCGCCGCCGCCCGCGAAGCCGGTCCGGAACGCGCCCGGCTCGACGATCAGCACCTTGATCCCGAAGCCGGCCACCTCCTGGGCCAGCGCCTCGGAGAGCCCCTCCAGCGCGAACTTGGTGGCCGAGTAGGCGCCCACGCCGGGGAAGGAGAAGCGGCCGCCCATGCTGCTCATCTGCACCACGGCGCCGCTGCCCTGGGCCCGCATGTGCGGCAGGACGGCCCGGGTGAGCGCGGCCGGGCCGAAGAAGTGCAGCTCCATGAGGTCCCGCAGGTCGCGGTCGGTGTACTCCTCGACGGCGCCGATCAGGCCGCGCCCGGCGTTGTTCACCAGGACGTCGATCCGGCCGTGCCGCCGCACGGCCTCGGCGACCACGGCGGGGATCCGCTCCTGGTCGGTGACGTCCAGCCGCACCGGGACCAGCCGGCCCGGGTGGGCGGCGGCCAGGTCGGCCAGCGTCTCGGGGCGGCGGGCGGCCGCGACGACGGTGTCGCCGGCGGCCAGCGCGGCCTCGGCGATCGCCTGGCCGAAGCCGGAGTTGGCGCCGGTGATCAGCCAGACCCTGCCGTCGGCCTGCTGCTCGGGGGTGCTGCTCATGATGGGTTGACTCCCGCAATCGTCGTGCTCCGCAAACGAGTTGACGATCATTTATGACATCCGGGCGGCCGATCCGTCCAGGAAGGCGCGATGCCGGACGACCAACGGCCCCCGACCGCGCAACCAGCGGTCGGGGGCCGTTCGGAAGGAGCGGGCCTGACGGGCCTACGGCAGGTTGCGGGCCATCACGATCCGCTGGACCTGGTTGGTGCCCTCGTAGATCTGCGTGATCTTCGCGTCCCGCATCATCCGCTCCACCGGGTAGTCCCGCGTGTAGCCGTAACCACCCAGCA
>NZ_MECK01000296.1 GCF_014596465.1 Streptomyces sp. CBMA123
GGTGATTTTCAGACTGCCAACGGTCCCAACCCCCCACCCACAGAGTCGGCAGTCCGAAAATCACCCAGCCCCCGGAGCGGCCACCCCCGGAGCCGCCCCCGGCACCCACCCACCCTCCCGAGAGCCCCCTACCCCGAAGAACTCCCCCGAAGGGCCCGCTCCAGATCCCGCAGAGCCCCCTCCACCAACCGCGTCCCCGCCCGCACCACCTCCCCCTGCACCCCCGCCGACCCCCCCGCCAGCCTCTCCTCCAACCGCGCCTGCGCCTCCCGCACCGCCCCGAACTCCACCGGCCGCCCCGTCAGCAGCGCCCCCGCCGCCAAGGCCGTCGCCAGCTGCAGCTCCTCCGCGTACTCCGCCGCCCCCGGCACCGGTTCGGCGTCGGCGGCCGGCAGGTGCGCCTCCAGCAGGACGGCCGCCCGCCCGAGGTGCCCGACCGCCGCCCGGGCCCGGTCGATCTGGCGCCGGGTCACCCCGGTCAGCCCGGACTCGTGGCGCCCCGGTTCGGCGTCGGCCCGTTGCATGGCCTGGAGGAGTTCGGACCGCGCCTCCCGCGAGTCCAGCAGGGCGGACCGCACCGCACGCCCCCGCGGCGTCGCCGGCTGCTCGTAGCAGGCGATCACCGCCGCCGCGTACCGCCCGGCCGCCGCCAGCCACTCGGCGAGCCGTTCCCCGAGCCGGGCGGTCTGCCAGGTGGGGAACAGCGCGTACGTCAGCAGCGCCAGCGACCCGCCGAGCAGCGTGAGCCCGACCCGCTCGAAGGCCGTCTGCAACGGATCCCCGGCCTGCAGCCCGAGCAGGAACACCACGTACGAGGAGATCCCGACGGTGGTCAGCGCGTACCCGGTCCGGAACGCCAGGTACGCCCCGCCGATGCACAGCACCGCGAGCACCGCCAGCACCCATTCGCCCGGGTGGGCGAGCTGCACCACCAGGGTGGAGACGGCGACCCCGACGACCGTCCCGGCGAGGCGGGCCACCCCCCGGCTGTAGGTCTGGGCGAAGTCCGGCCGCATCACCATGGCGGCGGTCATCGGCGCCCAGTACCCGTGGTGGAACCCGGCCAGCCGGGCCAGCAGGTAGGCGGCGGTGACCACCCCGGCGAGCCGGACGGCGTGCTGGAAGATCGCCGAGCGCGGCCGCAGCTGCCGCCGGACGGCCCGCAGCGCGACCGGCAGCATCCGCGAGATGGACGGCTTGTGCAGCGCCCCGCCCGCGCCGACCACGGGCGTGGTGATGGTGTCCTCGTCGTTGCGGTCCAGGGTGTCCGCGGCCTTGCGCAGCAGCCCGCCGAGGCGTCGGGCGGAGCGCCGGGCCGCGCCCCGCAGCGGCGTCCCCTCGTCCGGCCGGACCAGCGTCAGCGTGGGAGCCGAACGGGGGAGCCGGACGGGGTCGCCGCTGCGGACGGCGCGGGCGAGGGCGTCCATCACCTCGGCGGCGGCGGCCAGCACCTCGCGGGCCCGGTCGCGTTCCGGCCCCTCCTCGGGGGCGCCGACCTTGGGGTCGGCGAGCGCGGCGAGGGTGGGGCGGATGCGTTCGGCGATGCCGCGCAGGCCGCGCAGTTCGGGTGGCCGGTGGCGGTCCTGCCAGGGGGTCACGGCGGAGGCGTGCCGGGCGGTCATGAACGGTTCCGGGTCCACGTGCGCGGTCGGGTCCTGCCGCAACCTGCGGGCGTAGTCGGCGAGTTCGGCGTAGGTGTCGGCGAGGGCGTCCCGCTGGGCGCTCCAACTGCCGATCGGCCAGAGGGTGATGACGGCGGCCTGGACGACGCCGCCGAGCGCGGCGACCAGTCCGTGGCCGAGCGCGGCGGTGGCGCTGACCGGGAGCTGGACCACGATCAGCATCACCGAGAGGGTGTTGGCGGTGACCACTCCGGCGGTCGGCCCGATCGCCCAGGCGAGCCCCGCGCCGAAGGCCCAGACCGCGAGCAGCACCGGGAACAGCCCGTACACCCCGGCGGCCAGGTAGCCGAGGAAGGTGCTGATCCCGAGGCCGAACCCGGCCGCGACGGCCAGGCTGGCGCGGGGCCGGAAGCTGCGCTGGAAGGTGGCCGAGCCGGCGATGAACGCGCCCATCGCGGCCGAGGTGGCGAGGGCGACCCCGCCGAGGGCGAGCGTGGGGAAGAGCACCAGCGCCACGGCGACGGCCCCGCGCAGGGCCCGCTTGGGGTCGGTGAGCGCCCGGTCGAGGGTGAGCCCGGTCCGCGCGGTGTCACGAAGGGCGGCGAACCAGGACATACCGACATCCTAGGCGGCGGGCGACCCCGCCGGCCGCCGCCGGAGCCGCCCGAGCCGGGCCGCCGCCCACAGCAGGGCACCGGTCGGCAGGAACACCGCGTCCGCCGCGACCATCGCCAGCGAGAACACCGGCAGCCCGAGCACCACCGCGATCCCCAGGTGTTCGACCATCAGCACCACCAGCAGCACGTTCTTGACCCGCCGGTTGAGCAGCGTGAACGGGAAGGCGACCTGCAGGATCACCGTGCCGTACGAGATCAGGAAGACCGGCAGCAGCGCCGAGCCGAGCAGCCCGGACAGCCCCGGCCAGGGGGTGAAGTAGTCCAGGTGCAGCGGGTAGTACAGCGCCGTGCCGTCCTGCCAGCGCGAGCCCTGCACCTTGTACCAGCCGGCCGTGGCGTAGACCAGCACCACCTCGGTGACGATCACCAGCATCGCGCAGTTGTGCACCATGTTCGCCAGCGCGTCGAGCACCGCCCGGGGCTCGCCCTCCGGCCGCAGCCGGCCGAGCGTCCACCAGAGCCCGGCCACCGCCCAGAGCCCCCAGAACAGCGGTGCCCAGCCGAGGTACGGGAAGGCCGGACTGCTCCAGGTCAGGCTGTCCCCGGAGAAGTCCCCGGCCTGACAGACCGCCAGCACCGCGCCGAGCAGTGCCCAGAGCACCACCCCGCCCCACCCGGTCCGGGCCCTGTCCGCGGGCACCTCCCGGCCGGAGGCCGGGCGAGCGTCCAGCGACCAGACCTCGGCGCAGCGGGTGAAGACCAGGTAGACGGCCATCAGGTGGACGATGTTGTCCCCGCCGTCGCCGAGGAAGACGTCGCGGTTCTGCAGCGAGAGCACGGTGACCAGGAACAGCACGCTGCTCGCCCTGGTCCGCCAGCCCAGCAGCACCGCCAGGGCGGCCAGTACGGCCAGGTGGTAGACCAGCTCGAACCAGAGCCGCCCGCCGAACCAGGGCAGCACGGTGAACGCCCCGTCGTCGGCCAGCAGCCGCCGGGCGAGGTCCATCGACCAGGGCGAGTGGTCGCCGTACAGCACCCGCCGGTTGGGCCACTCGCGCAGCAGGTAGGCGAGCCAGACCAGCCCGAAGCCGATCCGCACCACCGCGGCCTGGTGCCGTCCGAGCGCCCGCCCGGTGAACGCTTCCACCGCCCGCCCGAACGCCGCCGCCGGCCCGCGCGCCGGCGCCACCGGACCACCCGCAACATCCGGAACATCCGCAACATCCGGACCACCCGGTACGGGCCCGCCCTGCCGCGGGATCCCGTCCACCGGCCGCGCCTCGGCCGGCTCCAGCTCCGAAGCCTCGTTCACCCCAACCCCCGGTAGTCCTCGTCCCCGACCGGCCACCACGGCAGCTCCCGCACCCTGGGCGCGGGCGGCGCGGCCTCACCGCTCCAGGACGGCGGCGGGACGGTGGCCGAGGTCACCCGGAACTGAATCTCCAGCACCCGCTCGCCGTCCGCCTCCCGGCCGATCCGCTGCAGCGCGATCCGCTTGAGGTACTGCTCGGCGAGCTTGCCGCGCGGGTTGGTGAGCTTCTCGTCCTGCGGGTCGTGCGAGCCGTCGTAGAAGTCCCAGGCGCGGCGCAGCAGGTTCTGGTCGACGTGGCTGGGCGCCGGGTTGTCCCGTATCGCGGCGAGGTCCCGGGCGGTGAGTCCGGTCCAGTCGTGGGTCCGGGTGGCGCCGCCGTCGGCGACGGTACGCACCCGGGCGTCCAGGCTGACGTTCTGCTGCAGCGGGTTGGGGGCGAACAGCTTCCAGTTCTGCTCGAACTCCGGGTACACCAGCCCGTCGACCTCGTCCCGGTACTGCCGGGACAGCGTGTTGCCCGGCGCGACGTGCAGGAACACCGCGGCGAGGAACAGTCCGGTGCCGCTCACCAGCACGGCGGCGGCCAGGCCGAGGACGAGCTGCGCGGGCCCGGACCAGACACGTCCGGGGGCGGCCCGGTCCGTGGTCCCCGTCATGGCCTCCCCGCCCGATCGGCGCGCGGCCGGCCGGTACCGGCGCATCGCGCGCCCATCCTGCCCTACCCGTCACCGAGCGGGCACCGCGCCCTACAGGACGACGGCGGTCTGACCGCCGCTGCTGACCATCGGACGGCCGGCGCCCTCCCAGGCGTACATCCCGCCGTCCACGTTCACCGCGTCCCGGCCCTGCTGCACCAGGTACTGGACGACCTGCGCGGAGCGGCCGCCGACCCGGCAGAGCACGTACAGCTTCCCGTCCGGCAGCTCGTCGATCCGGGCGATCACCTCGCCCATCGGGATGTGCAGCGCGCCGTCCACGTGGCCGGCGTCCCACTCGTCCTGCTCGCGCACGTCCAGCAGGGCGGCGTCGGCGGGCACGGCGGCGGCGTCGGTGGTGGGGATCTGCGCGAACATCGTGTGGCTCTCCTGAACTCGGTTCTGGTCGGTGCCGTCGGTGCCATTGTCGCCCACGGCCGCCGGGCCCCGGGCCGGGTCGGGCGCCCCGAGCAGCCGCTCCAGCTCGGTCTGCTGGGCGGCGGCCTTGGCGAGCAGTTCCTCGGCGAGCTGCTCCAGCAGCCGGTCCGGGTCCTGCGGGGCGAGGGCGAGCAGCTGGCCCATCGGGGTCTGCTCCAGCCGGACCTGCTCGGTGGCGGTCTCGGTGATCTTGGCGGTCAGCCAGTCCAGTCGGCGGCGCAGCCAGCCCAGCCGGTCGGGGGAGTCGAGGGCGGGCGCGGCCTCCGGCGCGGTGGACCACTCGGCGGCCAGGTCCGCCAGCGCGGCGGCGTCCCCGTACGCGTAGGCCTCGTTGACCCGGACCAGGAAGTCGGCCCGGCGCTGCTGCTCGTCCCCGTCGGTGGTCAGGTCCGGGTGGGCGCGGCGGACCAGCTCGCGGTAGATCCGCTGGGCCTCCTTCCCGGGCCGCACCCGGGACGGCGCGGCGGGCGGCGGGGCCACCTGGTCCGCGCCCTCGCCGGATTCCTCCCGCACCGACCGCACCGAGTCGAACAGCGCGTCCAGGTCGGGCAGCTCGTCGACCTGCCGCCGCGCCTCGGCGGCCCGCCGCCGGTCCTCGGGGTCGCCGGTCCGGGCCGCGACGGCCTCGGCGACCAGCGCGTCGAGTTCGTCCAGCCGGGCGTAGAGCGGGCCGAGCAGCTGGTGGTGGATCAGCGCGAAGTTGTCGATCTCGACCCGCAGCGTCTGCACGTCCACGTCCATGCTGAGCCAGGCCAGCTCGGCGGCGGCGACCCGCTCCTCCAGCTCCTGCTGCTCCGGGTCCGTCCAGCGAACGGGGCTCTGCGCGGTCACGATCTCGCCTCTGTCTCGTCCGGCCGGCTGGGTCCTGCGGGGCCGCCCGCGCGGGCGGCCCGGCCTGCCACCCTACCGCCGCGTTGCCAGCCCCCGTCCGGGTGAAGCAGGCGTACGAACCGGCGCGCGGTGCGTGACACGCAACCGATCCTGATGAATCTCCCCGTTTCGGTGTCGGGCCCGGGCCGGTCCGTGCTTCGCTGGTATCCGCACAGCGTGCCTTCCTCCGGAGAAACGGCCGCCTCCAGGCGTGGCGGCCAGGCGGGAGCAGACCGAATCCATGGTGGCCGAGTCCAACTCCACACCGCTTCCGGCGGGCGCCGGAACCGCCCCGGGCGACCAGCCCACCGGCGTGGCCGCGCTGGTCCGGCTCGCCCTCGTCCTGGTCGACCGGACCGGCCGGATCACCCAGTGGAGCCGGGCCGCCGAGGAACTGTTCGGGCACCGCGCCGAGGCCGTCACCGACCGCCCGGCCGCGGGCCTGCTGCCCGCCCTGGAGTCCCGGGTGCTCGGCCGCTGCGCCGTGCGCCGGCGCTGCGACGCCCTGGACACCCTGGCCGGGCTGACCGCCGCCGGCCGCCCCTGGGCCGGCCGGCTGACCGTGACCGACCGCGAGGCCGCCG
>NZ_MECK01000297.1 GCF_014596465.1 Streptomyces sp. CBMA123
CCCCGGCCCCCGCGCCGGTGCAGGCCCCGCCGCCGTCGGCGCCCCCGGCCCGCCCGGCGCGGTCGGTGGCCCCGGAGGACGACATCCCGGAGGAGGACGACCCGGACCTCAACGAGGAGGCGTTCTCCGGCCAGGAGCTGATCATCCGCGAGCTGGGTGCCACGGTGCTGGAGGAGATCCACCACCGCGGCGGCTGAGCGGCTCCCGGGGCGGGGCCACGGGACCGGCCCCGGGCCCGTAGGCTCAACGGTGACGGACGAAGAACCGCGTGACAGCAAGGAGTGAGCCGTGTTCCCCGGTGGTGGTCAGCCCAACATGCAGCAGCTGCTCAAGCAGGCGCAGAAGATGCAGGAGGAGCTCGCCAAGGCCCAGCAGGAGCTGGCCGAGGCGAAGGTGAACGGCACGGCGGGCGGCGGCCTGGTCGAGGCGACG
Organism: Streptomyces sp. CBMA123; assembly: GCF_014596465.1. Classification (GTDB taxonomy): domain Bacteria; phylum Actinomycetota; class Actinomycetes; order Streptomycetales; family Streptomycetaceae; genus Kitasatospora. The sequence continues at coordinate 433 of NZ_MECK01000297.1, forward strand.
GTGACGGGTTCGGGCGAGCTGGTGGCGCTGACCATCGCTCCGGCCGCGGTCGACCCGGAGGACACCGAGACCCTGGCGGACCTGATCCTGGCGGCCGTCCGGGACGCCAACCAGGCGGCTCAGAAGATGCAGGCCGAGCGGATGGGTCCGCTCACCCAGGGCCTGGGCGGCGGCGGCATCCCCGGCCTGCCGTTCTAGGACCGTCCAGGACCGTCCGGGTTCGTTCCAGGGCCATCCAGGACCGTTCCGGGGCCGTTGGAGGACAGCGAACGGTCGGAGGACCGTACCGGGGCAGGTCTCAGAGCCCCGTGAGAACACTCGACGGTCTGAAGTTCAGACGGTGGACCCATGTGATTTCTGTGGGAGTCGGGCGTCGGGCGGTGTGTCCGGCGCCCGATTCGTTGGATGATGGCACCGGAGCACCACCGACCATCCGAGGGAAGGCGCGACGTTGTACGAGGGCGTGGTTCAGGACCTGATCGACGAACTGGGCAGGCTGCCCGGCGTCGGGCCCAAGAGCGCCCAGCGGATCGCCTTCCACGTGCTGCAGTCCGACCCGGTCGACGTGCGCCGCCTGGCGCACGCGCTGCTGGAGGTCAAGGACAAGGTCCGCTTCTGCGCGGTCTGCGGCAACGTCGCCGAGGCCGAGCAGTGCCGGGTCTGCCTGGACCCGCGCCGCGACCTCGGCGTCATCTGCGTGGTCGAGGAGCCCAAGGACGTCGTCGCCATCGAGCGCACCCGTGAGTTCCGCGGCCGCTACCACGTGCTGGGCGGCGCGATCAGCCCCATCGAGGGCGTCGGCCCGGACGACCTGCGCATCCGTGAGCTGCTCGCGCGCCTCGCGGACGGCACGGTCACCGAGCTGATCCTGGCCACCGACCCCAACCTGGAGGGGGAGGCGACCGCCACCTACCTGGCCCGGCTCTGCAAGCCGATGGGCCTGAAGGTGACCCGGCTGGCGAGCGGACTGCCCGTCGGCGGGGACCTGGAGTACGCGGACGAGGTCACCCTCGGCCGCGCCTTCGAAGGGAGACGACTGCTCGATGTCTGACCGGACGATCAACCAGCAGCCCCACGGCCCGCAGCCCGATCCGGAGCTGGAGGCCCACGCCCCGCACACCCACGGCCACGGCTCCGAGCCGGACGACTTCGCCGTGCAGATCGCCGACTCGGTGGAGAGCTTCGTGCTCGCCGTCACCGAGGTCGCCAAGGGCGACGAACCGGGCAGCGCGGTCTCGCTGCTGCTCCTGGAGGTCTCGCAGCTGCTGCTGGCCGGGGGTCGGCTGGGTGCCATCGAGGACGTCGTCCCGGAGGACCGCTTCGAGCCCGACACCGGCCCGGAGCCGGACGGCGAGCAGCTGCGCGAGCGCCTCGCCGGGCTGCTCGCGCCGATCGACGTCTACCACGAGGTCTTCGACCCGTACGGTCCGCCGGAGAAGCCGAACGCCTTCCGGATCTCGGACGACCTGGCGGGCGTGGTCAGCGAGCTCCAGCACGGCCTGACCCACTACCGCGAGGGCCGGGTCAGCGAGGCGCTGTGGTGGTGGCAGTTCTCGTACCTCTCCAACTGGGGCACGACCTGCACGGCGGTGCTGCGGGCGCTGCAGTCGCTGATCGCCCACGTCCGGCTGGACAGCCCGATCGGTGCGGCGCCGGACGGCGCGGACACCGACGACGACGGGCTCACCGACGAGCAGCTGGAGCAGCAGGCGGGCGACCTGATGGCGGCCGAGCTCGGCATCGGCCGCTGATCCGCAGGCCGAACGTCGCCGATCCGTCGATCGAACGCCCGGGACCGATGACGGCCCCGGGCGTTCGGTGAATGTGACGGATGCCTCAGCAATCCGCCCGGAAGGGAAATCCGGCCGCGGCACCGGGCATTCGTCCGAGGATTCTCCGGAACGGCGCCGAATGCCCCGCAGACCTGCCGGTGGCACCGCCCGTACCGCCGCCCACGTGCTGAAACAACCGTCTCATCATATGGAAAGCGCCGGTCAGGGCACCCCTGCTCGGTAGACTGGCGCGGACCGCACCCCCCTTTCCCCCGGGGGTACGGGGGCCTGGAGCCCCCGGAAAACGACACTAGTCGAGGAGCGCACGTGGGCCTTGTCGTGCAGAAGTACGGCGGCTCATCCGTTGCGGATGCCGAAGGCATCAAGCGCGTTGCCCGCCGAATCGTTGATGCCAAGAAGGCCGGCCATGAGGTCGTCGTCGTGGTGTCCGCGATGGGCGACACGACGGACGAGCTCATCGAACTCGCGGAGCAGGTGTCACCGCTCCCTGCCGGCCGTGAGTTCGACATGCTGCTGACCGCTGGAGAGCGCATCTCCATGGCGCTGCTGGCCATGGCGATCAAATCCCTGGGACACGAGGCCCAGTCCTTCACGGGCAGTCAGGCCGGCGTCATCACCGACTCCGTCCACAACAAGGCGCGCATCATCGACGTGACGCCGGGCCGCATCCGTACCGCCCTGGACGAGGGCAACATCGCGATCGTGGCCGGCTTCCAGGGCGTGTCCCAGAGCAGCAAGGACATCACCACGCTCGGCCGCGGCGGCTCGGACACCACCGCGGTCGCGCTGGCCGCCGCGCTCAGGGCCGAGGTCTGCGAGATCTACACCGACGTGGACGGCGTGTTCACCGCCGACCCGCGCGTGGTGAAGAAGGCCCGCAAGATCGACTGGATCGCGTACGAGGACATGCTGGAGCTGGCCTCGTCCGGTTCGAAGGTGCTGCTCGACCGCTGCGTGGAGTACGCCCGCCGCTACAACATCCCGATTCACGTACGCTCGTCCTTCTCGGGTCTTCCCGGGACGATCGTCAGCAACGACAACCCGAACAAGCCCGAAGGGGGCGAGATGGAGCAGGCCATCATCTCCGGAGTCGCCCACGACACCTCCGAGGCCAAGGTCACGGTCGTCGGCGTGCCCGACAAGCCCGGCGAGGCCGCGCGCATCTTCCGTGCCATCGCCGACGCCGAGGTCAACATCGACATGGTGGTGCAGAACGTCTCCGCCGCGTCGACCGGCCTGACCGACATCTCCTTCACCCTGCCGAAGACCGAGGGCCAGAAGGCCATCGACGCGCTCGGCCGGGTCAAGGAGGGCATCGGTTACGAGTCGCTGCGCTACGACGACGCGATCGGCAAGATCTCGTTGGTCGGCGCCGGCATGCGCTCCAACCCGGGCGTCACGGCGAACTTCTTCGAGGCGCTGTCCGCCGCGGGCGTCAACATCGAGCTGATCTCCACCTCGGAGATCCGCATCTCGGTGGTCACCCGCGCCGACGACGTGCCGGAGGCGGTCCGCGCCGTGCACAGCGCCTTCGGCCTGGACAGCGAGAGCGACGAGGCCGTCGTCTACGGCGGCACCGGTCGATGACCCGGCAGCCGGGCGGGGGCACCGGGCGGTGACCCCGCGCCCGAACCTCGCCGTCGTCGGCGCCACCGGCGCGGTCGGCGAGGTGCTGCTCGGCCTGCTCTCGCTCCGCCAGGACGTCTGGGGCGAGGTCCGACTCGTCGCCTCCCCGCGTACGGCCGGCCGTACGCCGGTGGTCCGCGGGGAGGCGGTCGCGGTCGTCCCGCTGACCGAGGAGGCCTTCGCGGGGATCGACGTCGCCGTGTTCGCCGTCCCCGACGAGGTGTCCGCCCAGTGGGCGCCGATCGTGGCGGCCAAGGGCATCGTGGTGGTCGACGACTCGGCCGCCTTCCGCACCGCCGGGGACGTCCCGCTGGTCGTCCCCGAGGTCAACGCGGCCGCGCTGCGGATCCGTCCGCGCGGCATCGTGGCCAGTCCGGCCGGCACCACGCTGGCGCTGGTCGCGGCGGTCGGCGCGCTGCACGCCGAGTACGGGCTGGAACAGCTCGTGGTCGCCACCTACCAGGCCGCCAGCGGCGAGGGCCGGGCCGGCACCGCGGCGCTGCGCGAGCAGACCGCGCTGGTGGCCGGCACCGAGGTCGGCCGGCAGACCGGCGACCTGCGCGCGGTGATCGCCGACGAGGGGCCGTTCGCGGCCCCGCTCGCCCTCAACGCCGTGCCCTGGACCGGCGGCCTGCGCGAGGGCGGCTGGTCCGCCCAGGAGCTCGGGCTGCGCGACGAGGCCCGCAAGGTCCTCGGCCTGCCCGCGCTGCGGGTCTCCGCGACCTGCGTGCGGATCCCGGTGGTCCGCACCCACGCGCTGGCCGTGCACGCCCGCTTCGAACGCGAGGTCAGCCAGGAGCACGCGCAGGACATCCTGCGGGAGACGCCCGGCGTGGTCCTCTACGACGACCCGGCGGCCGGGGAGTTCCCCACCCCGAACGACGTGGTCGGCACCGACCCGGTCTGGGTCGGCCGGGTGCGCCGGGCGCTGGACGAACCGGACGCGCTCGACCTCTTCCTCTGCGGCGACAACCTGCGCAAGGGAGCCGCGCTCAACCTGCTGCAGATCGCCGAGCTGGTGGCCGGCGAGCTGACCGTCCGGCGGACCGAGAGCTGACGTTCCGGCGCTCCGGGAGAGCTGACCGTTCCGGCGGCCCGAGAGCGGTCCGGGAGCGGTCCGGGAGCGTCCGGGAGCGGTCCGAGCACGGTCCGAACGCGGTCGGAGGACGGCCGGAGCTGACGGTGGGGGAGGTCTAGGAACCGTCATCAGCCGGGATCGGAGGGCCCCTTGTGCCCGAGGATGTCCGGACCTGTGTCCGCTCCTCGACACAATCTGTCCGGAATCCCGTGGGAATCCCCTGGAGGCCTCTTCCGCCGATGCGGAAGAATGGCCCCCGGGCTGGGCAACCATGACAGGGGATCGAGTGTCCAACGGGCGTGGCGAACGTGATGGTGGGGGCAGGGACGGGCAACCCGGCGAGAGCCGTGGTGGCGTTCCCGTCGCGCATTCCGTGGTCTTCGAGTAGGCCGGAAGACGACCAGATGACGGCGGCCGCACCCGGTGCGGCGGACTCCGGTGCCGGTACCGACGCGGGTACCAGCGAGGACCTGCTCACCGAGACCTACCAGGCGCACTACCGCTCCCTGCTGCGGCTCGCAGCGCTGCTCCTGGACGACCTCTCCACCTGTGAGGACGTCGTGCAGGAGGCCTTCATCCGGGTGCACGCCGCCCGGCGCCGGGTGCGCGAGCCCGAGAAGACCCTGGCCTACCTGCGGCAGACGGTGGTCAACCTGTCGCGCTCCACGCTGCGACGCCGGATCCTCGGCCTGCGACTGTTGCAGAAGCCGATGCCTGACATGGCCAGTGCAGAAGAAGGTGCCTACGATGCCCTGGAGCGCGACCAGCTGAAGGCCGCGCTGAGGGGTCTGCAACGCCGTCAGCGGGAGGTTCTGGTGCTGCGTTACTTCGTGGACATGACGGAGGCGCAGGTCGCCGAGACCCTGGGCATCTCGCTCGGTTCGGTGAAGGCGTACGGCTCGCGCGGACTCGCCGCCCTCCGGATCCAGATGGAGGCCGGACATGGCTGACGGCGCCCGGCAGCAGCCCGGTGACGACGACCTCCCGGACCTCTCCTCCGAGGAACGGGCGCTGCGCCGGCTCATGCACCACGCGGTGGACGGGATCCAGCCCGGCCTCGGCGCCCTGCCCCGGATCCGGCAGGCCGTCCCCCGGCGGCGGGCCGCCCGGCGCGGAGCCTGGACCGGTGCGGCGGCGCTGGCCCTGGCGGTCGCGATCGCCCTGCCCGTCCTGCACGAG
>NZ_MECK01000298.1 GCF_014596465.1 Streptomyces sp. CBMA123
GCTGGCCGGGCAGGCCGCCGGCGACCGGGGCCGCCCGGTGCTGGCCGTCACCGCCACCGGCCGGGAGGCCGAGGACCTGGCCGCCTCGCTGCGCTCGCTGCTGCCCGCCGACGCGGTCGCCGAGTACCCGGCCTGGGAGACCCTGCCGCACGAGCGGCTGTCGCCCCGCTCGGACACCGTCGGCCGCCGGCTGGCCGTGTTGCGCCGGATCGTCCACCCGCGGGCGGACGATCCGGCGGCCGGACCGGTGCAGGTAATCGTCGCCCCGGTCCGGTCGGTGCTCCAGCCGCAGGTCAAGGGGCTGGCCGAGCTGGAGCCGGTGGCCGTCCAGCGCGGTGAGTCGCACGACCTGGAGGAGGTGGCCCGACAGCTCGCCGCGGCCGCCTACGCGCGGGTCGAACTGGTCGAGAAGCGCGGCGAGTTCGCCGTCCGCGGCGGCATCCTGGACGTCTTCCCGCCGACCGAGGAGCACCCGCTGCGGGTGGAGTTCTGGGGCGACGAGGTCGAGGAGATCCGCTACTTCAAGGTCGCCGACCAGCGCTCGCTGGAGATCGCCGAGCACGGCCTGTGGGCGCCGCCCTGCCGGGAGCTGCTGCTGACCGCGGAGGTGCGCGCCCGGGCCGCCGAACTGTCCGTCGCGCAGCCCGGGTTGGCCGAGATCCTGGACAAGATCGCCGAGGGCATCGCGGTCGAGGGCATGGAGTCGCTGGCGCCGGTGCTGGTCGACGACATGGAACTGCTGCTCGACGTGCTGCCGCTCGGCTCGGTCGCGGTGGTCTGCGACCCGGAGCGGGTGCGGACCCGGGCCGCCGACCTGGTGGCCACCAGCCAGGAGTTCCTGCACGCCTCCTGGGTCGCCGCGGCCGCCGGCGGTGACCTGCCGATCGACCTGGAGACCATCGACGTCTCCGCCGCCTCGCTGCGCTCGCTCGCCGAGGTGCGCGAGCACGCCGACGAGATCGGACTTCGCTGGTGGTCCGTCAGTCCGTTCGCGACCAGCGAGTCCACGGTCGACGGGATCCTCGAGTTCGACGCCAACACGCTGACCCTCGGCATGCACGCCGTCGAGGCCTACCGGGGCGACACCGCCCGGGCGATCGCCGACGCCAAGGACCGGCTGGCCTCCGACTGGCGGGTCGTCATGGTGACGGAGGGCCACGGCCCGGCCTCGCGACTGGCGGAGGTGCTCGGCAACGAGGGCATCCCGGCCCGGCTGGTCGCCGACCTCGGCGAGGCGCCCACCCGGGACGTCGTGTACGTCTCCTGCGGCTCCATCGAGCACGGCTTCGTGGACGAGCGGCTGAAGCTCACCGTCATCACCGAGACCGACCTGTCCGGCCAGAAGTCCTCCACCAAGGACATGCGCCGGATGCCGTCCCGGCGCCGCAACGCGATCGACCCGCTGGCCCTGGCGACCGGCGATTACGTCGTGCACGAGGCGCACGGCGTCGGCCGGTACGTCGAGATGGTGCAGCGCACCGTCCAGGGCGCCACCCGCGAGTACCTGGTGCTGGAGTACGCCCCCGCCAAGCGCGGCCACCCCGGCGACCGGCTGTTCGTGCCGACCGACCAGCTCGACCAGGTCACCAAGTACGTCGGCGGCGAGGCCCCGACCCTGCACCGGCTCGGCGGCGCGGACTGGGCGAAGACCAAGCAGCGGGCCAAGAAGGCGGTCAAGGAGATCGCCGCCGACCTGATCAAGCTGTACTCGGCCCGGATGGCCGCGCCCGGCCACACCTTCGGCCCGGACACCCCGTGGCAGCGCGAGCTGGAGGACGCCTTCCCGTACGCGGAGACGCCGGACCAGCTGACCACCATCGCCGAGGTCAAGTCCGACATGGAGAAGTCCGTCCCGATGGACCGGCTGATCTGCGGCGACGTCGGCTACGGCAAGACCGAGATCGCCGTACGGGCCGCGTTCAAGGCGGTGCAGGACGGCAAGCAGGTGGCGGTGCTGGTGCCGACCACGCTGCTGGTGCAGCAGCACTTCTCCACCTTCGCCGAGCGGTACGCCACCTTCCCGGTCACCGTGAAGGCGCTGTCCCGCTTCCAGAGCGACAGCGAGGCCAAGGCCGTCCTGGAGGGGCTGTTCGAGGGCTCGGTGGACGTCGTCATCGGCACCCACCGGCTGTTCTCCTCCGAGACCAGGTTCAAGGACCTCGGCCTGGTCATCGTCGACGAGGAGCAGCGCTTCGGCGTCGAGCACAAGGAGCAGCTGAAGAAGCTGCGCGCCAACGTGGACGTGCTCACCATGTCCGCGACGCCGATCCCGCGCACCCTGGAGATGGCCGTCACCGGCATCCGCGAGATGTCCACCATCACCACCCCGCCGGAGGAGCGGCACCCGGTGCTGACCTTCGTCGGGCCGTACGACGAGAAGCAGATCTCGGCCGCGATCCGCCGTGAACTCCTGCGCGAGGGCCAGGTGTTCTACATCCACAACCGGGTGGAGTCGATCGACAAGGCCGCCGCCCGGCTCAAGGACCTGGTGCCCGAGGCGCGGATCGCCACCGCGCACGGGCAGATGGGGGAGACCCAGCTGGAGAAGGTCGTCGTCGACTTCTGGGAGAAGGAGTTCGACGTCCTGGTGTCGACCACGATCGTGGAGTCCGGCATCGACATCTCCAACGCCAACACCCTGATCGTCGAACGCGGCGACACCTTCGGCCTCTCCCAGCTGCACCAGCTGCGCGGCCGGGTCGGGCGCGGGCGCGAGCGCGGCTACGCGTACATGCTGTACCCGCCGGAGAAGCCGCTCACCGAGACCGCCCACGAGCGACTGGCCACCATCGCCCAGCACACCGAGATGGGCGCCGGCATGTACGTCGCGATGAAGGACCTGGAGATCCGCGGGGCCGGCAACCTGCTCGGCGGCGAGCAGTCCGGGCACATCGCGGGGGTCGGCTTCGACCTCTACATGCGGATGGTCGGCGAGGCGGTGGCCGAGTTCCGCGAGTCGCTGGCGAACGGCGGCGAGCCGGAGGAGGAGCCGCTGGAGGTGAAGATCGAGCTGCCGGTCGACGCCCACGTGCCGCACGACTACGCGCCCGGCGAGCGGCTGCGGTTGCAGGCCTACCGCTCGATCGCGGCGGTCAACTCGGAGCCGGACATCCAGCAGGTCCGGGACGAACTCGCGGACCGCTACGGGAAGCTGCCGGAGCCGGTGGAGAACCTGCTGATGGTCGCCGCGCTGCGGCTGTACGCCCGGCGGTGCGGGATCTCGGACATCACCCTGCAGGGCTCCAACGTCCGGTTCGGCCCGGTGGAACTGCGCGAGTCCCAGCAGCTGCGGCTGAACCGGCTCTACCCGCGCAGCCAGGTCAAGGCGGCGGCCCAGCAGCTGCTGGTGCCCCGGCCGAGCACCGGCCGGATCGGCGGCAAGCCGCTGGTCGGGCGGGAACTGCTGGGCTGGTGCACCGAGTTCCTGTCGGCCATGTTCGACGACCTGGCGGGGGCGAAGAAGTAGCACCCGGCGGTCGACGGCGCACGGCGGTCGATGGCGCACGGCGGTCTCGGGCTCTGCCCGGGGCCGCCGTTTCCGTTCGGGCGGTGCGCCCGGGGTCAGCCGATCTTCCACTGGCCGGCCTGCGGGGCGAAGCCGTTGTCCAGGGCGAACTGGACCTTGTCGAGCTTGGTGCCGTCCGGGACCTCGAAGGTGACGAAGCCCTTGCCGGTCTCGCCGGGGGCGATGTTGGTGGGGGTCTGGAAGGCCGGGCCGGCCTTGGTCTCCTCCAGGTTCGGGCCGTAGGCCTGGCCCTGGGTGTCCACGACCTTGGCGCTGCTGGCGGGGACCTCGCCGTACGCCTGGGCACCGGTGGCCTTGATCTGGAACTGCACCGCCACGTAGTGCTTGCCGTCGGCCGGCTTGAGGTACTCGCTGGCGCTCTCGGCCGGGTCGACCACCTTCACCGCGGTGACGTCGGCGGTGTTGCCCTTGTCCGTGGCCTTGAGGGCGATGGTGTCGCCGATCTTGGCGGGGGCCTTGGGGGCGTCGGCGGCCTTGGTGGCTCCCGTGCCGGCGGCAGCGGTCTGCTTCGCGTCGGTGGAGACGGAGGCACCGCCGGTGGAGTTGCAGGCAGTCGCGGTGAGGGTGATCAGCGAGGCGCCGAGCAGCAGGGCGGCGGTGCGGCGGGTGGTGGTCGTGCGGCGGGTGGTGGCGGACATGGCGGTTCTCCCGGTGGTCGGTGGTGCTGGTGGTTGTCGGCCCGTTCGGTGGCGACGGGGAAATCACACCACTCGGCCGTGAACGCTGTCAATGAGATTTCACAAAAGAACTCTGTTCACACGTGAACGGAGCCGACGGGCCGCGTCGCTATGCTGTGTGATCACAGCGACCCCGCCGCGCCGTCACCCCGATCGAAGGAGCCTCCCGTGCCGGACCGCCCCGAAGTGACCGCCGTCGAGATCGCCCGGCTGGCCGGCGTCGGCCGTGCCGCGGTCAGCAACTGGCGCCGCCGCCACTCCGACTTCCCCCGCCCGGTCGGCGGCACCGACGCCAGCCCGACCTTCGCCCTCGACCAGGTCGAGACCTGGCTGCGCGCCCAGGGCAAGATCGCCGAACTCCCGCTGCTGGAGCGGGTCTGGCAACTGCTCGACACCCTGCGCGACCCGGCCGGCCACCCCGCCGCCCCCCTGGTCGAGGCCGGAGCCGTGCTCCTGCTGCTGCATCGCGCCCCCGAGCACTGGACCGTCCTCGCCGACCAGCCCGACGGCCGGCTCGCCACCGCGCTGCCCCGCGCCGTCGCCGACACCGCCGTGCACGCCTTCGGCCCGGACGGCCCGCGCGACCTGCGCCTGCCCGTCCTGCTCGGGAGCACCCAGCTGGACCTCGCCCGGCTGCTCGCCGACCTCGCGGCCGAGGCCGGCCCGACCGGCGCGTACGAGCAACTGCTCACCCGCCACGCCGAGGCCAACACCCGCCAGCTCAGCCCCACCCCGCCGGAGGCCGCCGCGCTGCTGGCCGCCGTCTCCGGAGTCCCCGCCACCGTGCTGGACCCGGCCGTCGGCCTCGGCGCCGTCCTGCTCGCCCACCCGCCGACCACCGGGCGCTACGGCCAGGACGCGGACCCGGTCGCGGCCGCCCTCACCCGGCTCCGGCTCGCCCTGCACACCCCCGCCGACGAACCCGGCCCGCTCCCGCTCGACCTGCGCACCGGCGACGCGCTGCGCGCCGACGGCTACCCCGGGGACACCTTCGAAGCGGTGCTCTGCCAGCCTCCGTACAACGAACGCGACTGGGGGCACGACGAGTTGCAGTTCGACACCCGCTGGCCCGGCGGTCTCGTCCCGCCGCGCGGGGAGTCCGAACTCGCCTGGGTGCTGCACTGCCTCGCCCACACCCGCCCCGGCGGCCTCGCCGCCCTGCTCCTCCCGCCGACCGTCGCCGTCCGCCGGGCCGGCCGCCGCATCCGGGCCGAGCTGCTCCGCACCGGCGCCCTGCGCGCCGTCATCGCCCTGCCCGCCGGGGCCGCCCCGCCGTACGGGGTCCCGCTGCACCTCTGGGTGCTCCGGGCACCCAGGCCCGGCGACGACTTCCGGCAGGTGCTGCTGGTCGACGCCGGGGCGGCTTCGGCCGGGAGTGCCGGGCCGGTGGCCGTGGAGGGCGGTCGGGACAAGGTGGACTGGCCCGAGCTGCGCCGTACCGTCCTGGACTCCTGGCGCGGCTTCGACCTGGCCGCCCGGGAGGGTCTGCCGGTCCCCGCCGACCGCCCCGGGATCCACCGGACCATGGCCGCCATCGACCTCCTGGACGACGAGACCGACCTCTCCCCCGCCCGACACGTCCCGCCCGCCGTCCGGCTCGGCGACGCGGCTGAACTCTCGCACCTCGGCGCCCGGTTGGCGGAACTGCTGGCCGGGCTGGCGGACCCGGCCGGGCTGCTCCCGCGGCCCGGCGCGGAAGCCGCCGGCGCGGCACCGGCCGGCGTGGTCACCGTGGGCGAGCTGGTCCGCAGCGGCGCGCTGGAGGTGCACTCCTCCGGCACCGGCCCGGCCACCCGACCGGCGGGCGCCGCCGGCGGCGGCATCCCGGTGATCACCGACCAGGACCTCGCCACCGGCGCCCCGCCCGGCGCCGTCCTCGCCGCGGGGGCCGGGGA
>NZ_MECK01000299.1 GCF_014596465.1 Streptomyces sp. CBMA123
GCCCCACAGCAGGGCCGCGAGCAGCCGCACCTTGGTGGCCGCGTCGCCGCCCGAGAGGTCGGCCGAGGGGTCGGCCTCGGCGATGCCACGGCGCTGGGCCTCACCGACCGCCCGGTCGAGGGAGTCGCCCTCCGCCAGGCGGTCGAGCACGAAGGTGGCCGTCCCGTTGGGGCAGGCCCGGATCGACCGGCAGCCGAGGCCGCGCACCCCGGTGCGCGCCAGGTCCGCCGCCGGGAGGGCGGCGCCGGTGGCCCCGGAGATCCTGATCAGGCTGCCGCCCGCTCGCGCGGCCCCGGCGAGTTCGTTCCAGTGGCTCAGCAGGTGACTCTTGGTGGCGGTGACCACGTGGACGCCTCGGCTCAGCGCCAGGACGGCCTCCTCGGCGGCCTGCTGCCGCGCCTGCGGGGAGGACGGCAGCGCCTGGACGAGCACCCGCGCGCCGGTCCGGTCGAGGGTCCGCGCCAGGGAGGTCAGCGGACCCCACTCCGCTCGAGGCGGGACCGGCCCGCCGTCACCGGGCTCCACCTGTGCGGATCCGACCCGCACCGCCGCGAGCCTCGGCCGGACACCGTACTCGCGCGCGATCCCGTCACCCTGCGCCAGCAGTCGCTCGGCGTAGGCGCGGCCGACGGGGCCGTAGCCCGACAGGACGACGGCCGCTACGGGCGGGGTACCGGTCCGGACATCTGGTGGAGGCATCCGGCGAGGATACCCCGGGGGCTATCAGGCTCGGGGGTCGCCGGCAGTCGGCCTCCCGGGCGAGGAATGGACCGGGCCGCAGCGGGCACACGCCGGATCCCTACCGTCCGTTCCTCACGAGAGGGCCGATTCCGATGCTTCTCCTCGTCCTCGTCCTGCTGTTGGCGATCATCCTCGGCGGTGCGGGCTTCGCCATCCACATCCTGTGGTGGATCGCGCTCGCCGTCCTGGTGGTGTGGATCCTCGGTTTCGTGTTCACTGCGGGCGGCCGCGGCGGTGGCAACAGGTGGTACCGGTGGTGACCGTACTCCCCCGGCCTCGGCGGGTGGCCCGCCGTCAACGCAGCACGGCGAGCAGCTCGGCGAGGGTGGGCCCGGCGTCCGCCGGATGGCGCAGCTGCTTGCCCGCGATCACGTGGTAGTGGTTGACCCGCCCCCGGCGCTCGTGGGTGAGGTACCCGGCCTCTTCGAGGTCCGCGATGATCCGCTGCACCGCCCGCTCGGTGAGCAGGCAGCTGGCCGCGATGTCCCGCACCCTGACGCCGGGGTCGCGGGCGATCTGCACCAGGACGCGGGCGTGGTTCGTGAGGAAGGTCCACCCCAGGCCCGCTCGCCGCTCGGTCATGGTCTCAGCCTACGGCCGGTGCCCTGCCCCTGCGGCGGCCGCGGATCCGATCCGATCCACTCGCCCGGTGCCGTCTGCCGACCGCGCCGGCGGCAGCCCGCAGGAGTGTGGCGCACCCAGGAGAACCCGGCGGCCGACGGGCCGCCGCGCGGGGCGGGGTTCGCGCTCGGCGGGCTGAGCAGTCGCCTTCCCGGTGTCGGCTCGTGGCGAAGGCCCGTACGACATCCGTACGGGCCTTCGCCACGAGCCGACACGGTCAGGCGGCCTTCCCCGCCCGGGCGTTCAGGGCGGCGTCGATGCCGCGCAGGAAGTCGTCGAGGTCCCCGGGGTTGCGGGAGGTGAGCAGCCGCCAGCCGTTGGCGTCGTCGGCGACCAGTGGCTCGTCCACCCAGGTCGCGCCGGCGTTGGCGAGGTCGGTGCGCAGGGACGGGTAGGAGGTGAGCCGCTTGCCGTAGGCGACGCCCGCCTCGGCCAGCAGCCACGGGCCGTGACAGATGGCGGCGACGGGCCGGCCCGAGGTGGTGAAGGCGAGCAGGATGGCCACCGCCTCCAGGCGGAGTCTCAGGGCGTCCGCGTTGAGGGTGCCGCCGGGGATGAGCAGCAGGTCGTACCCCGCGGGGTCGATCTCGTCGAGGGCGTGGGTCGGGCGCACGGTCTCGCCCGGCTCCCGGTCGTGGACCAGGGTCCGGATGTCGTCCCGGTGCGGGGCCGCGATGTCGACCTGGCCGCCGCTCCCGCGCAGGTGCCGTACCGGGACGAGGAGTTCGTCCTGTTCGACGCCGTAGTTCGTCACGATCGCCAGGACCTTGGTGGGGTGGGTCATCGCTCCTCCTGGGCAGCGTCAGCGGGCGTCGGGCGCGGTCGGCCGCGCCCCCGGGTGCCGGCGGGTACCCGGCTTCCGCCCGGTCATGCCCGGATCGGTGGCACCGGACCGACGGGACCGGACCGATTGCACCGGACCGCGCCGGACCGCACCGGCTGGTTCCGGGCGCGACCTCGGGACCAGCCGACGGCTCATCGGAGCGACGGAACGGCGGTCAGTCCAGCGGCTCCGCACGGACCGGGCGGCCCAGCGGGACGGCGGTGGTGATGGTCCGCACCTCGCCCTCGGCATCGATCTCGACCCGGACCGCCCCGGACTCGTCCACGTACACCTCGGTGCCCGAACTGCCCATCGCCCCGGTGGCGGTGAGCACGAACTCCCGGTACGGGTCGGTGGCGACCAGGCGGTAGCGTTTCGCGGTCCTCATGGTTCGTCATCCTCCGTGGCTGGTCGGTTCACTGCTCGCCCTCGGCCGGGCCGCCGTAGCGGGCCCGCCAGGCGCGGGCGCGGGCGTTGTGCCACTCCACGCCCCGCGTCGCCTGCTCCACGGACAGGCCGCTCAGCCGGGCGACCAGGCTGAGCGGGACGGGATCGTCCTGCCCGGCGAGGGCCCGGCAGATCTTGCCCGCCCACTGCTCCTCGGGGACGAAGGGGCGACGGCGGTACTGCCCGACCAACTCGGCCAGGTGCTCCACGCCGCAGGCGGTGAGCACCCGACTGCCGTCCAGATCCGGGTCGCTCGGGTGCAGCGCGGAGGAGTCCGGCACCATCGCGCAGAGCAGTTCCCGGACGGGAACGACCTGGCCGCAGTGATCGCACAGGTCGAACTCCTCCGTGCCGTCGTCGGCCGGGCCGTCCGCCGGGTGTCCGATGTCCTCCATGCCGCGCGCCTACCCCGCACCGCCGGGGCAAACCCGCCGGTGCGGGCCACGAGGGGCCGGCCGGCGCACGCCGCCGACGCGCGGGTGCGGCTCCGTTCCCGGGGGAACGGAGCCTGACCCGCGGATGCGGTCAGCCCGGGCTGATCCGGCCGCGCCAGCCGCCCTCTTCCCGGCCGCGCTCCTCGATGAACTCCTTGAAGCGCTTCAAGTCCCCCTTCACCCGCCGGTCGACCACGCCCATCACGTCACCGGCCTTCTCGGCCATGCCCTCGGGCCGGAAGTCGATGGCCATGTTGACCCGGGTGTGCCGGTCGTCGAGCCGCTGGAAGGTCACGACGCCCTTCTGGTCCACCTCGCCGTCCCTGGTCCGCCAGGCGATCCGCTCGTCCGGCTGCTGGTCGACGATCTCGGTGTCGAACTCCCGGCTGACCCCGCCGATGCTGGTCCGCCAGTGGTTGTGGCGGTCGTCCAGCTGCGTCACCGCGTCGACGCCCTCCATGAAGCGGGGGAACTCCTCGAACTGCGTCCACTGGTTGTAGGCCGTGTGCAGCGGGACGGCGACGTCCACGGACTCCTTCACCATGCTCATCCTCGAGCCTCCTCGCGAGTGCGGCCGGGCCCGTCCCGGCCGACCACGCGTCTGCCCGCCCCTGGGCGGCGTAACCATCCCACCGGGTCCGGCCCGGTGGCCGACCGGGGTGTCCCGGGTTTGCATGGGGTGACCGAGTCCCGAGACCCCGGAGGTCCCCGTGTACGAGATGTGGGCCGAGCACGACCCGGCGGTGTCACCGCCCGCCGTGGTGTGGCACGTGGTGGCGAAGGACGACGCGACGGCGTCGCTGTGCGGGCGGTTCCTCGAACCGTCCCAGCGTGTGGTCCCGGCGGGCGACGGTGCCGGCGCGGAGGTGCCCGACCGGTACTGCGACCCGTGCCTGGTGACCGTCCGTGAGGCGCTCGCGGCCACCGGCCGCTGACGCCCGGAGGGCGCCTCGGACCGGCGTGGCCCCCACTGCCACCGGCCGTCCGCGGACCACGGTGTCGAGGCCGGGGCCGGTCGCCCTGCCGGCCGGTGAGCGGCGGTCAGGGCGGCGTGCGGGGTCACGCCGAACCGCTCCGCCGTACTGCCGATGGCCAGTCCCATGGCGCGCCGGCGGTCCAGCGGGTCGGCGTCCGCCCGGGCCGGCCGGCGCCGTGGACGGCGCGATCCGCGGGAGACCGGCCGTCTTCGCGGACCGGGTGTGCCGAATCGTTACTCTCGGCTGATCGGGCCGATCCCGGACATTGAATCCCCGCAAGCCCGCACGAATCGGAAGCAATGACGAACCCGCAGGTGGGAGCGGGTTCCCGTGGGCGGAAACCGCGGTGCGAGGACGGTTCGGCGACCGCTACGATCCTCACTCGTCGTACACCCGTTCACCATGCAAAGACCGCGCGCCGCCCTGCCGTCGCGCCCAGGGGGAGGACCATCGCATGGGCGCGCCCCGGCGTTCCACTGCCATGAGCACATCAGCCAGAGCCGTCACAGCCGTGGCCCTGCTCGCCGGCTTCTACCTGCTCGCCCTCGGCATCCTCGCGGGCCTGCTGGCCCTCGACATCGCCCTGTACCAGGCCTCGGGCGAGTTCCGCCCCGGGCTGATCAAGATCTGGGGGCTGACCGCCATGGTCGGCTACCCCGTCGTCCGGGTCGTGTTCCTGACCCGCCGCCGCAAGGACGACGGCGACCTGCCCGGTGTGCTGCTCACGCGGGAGCACCAGCCCGCCGTCTGGGCCCTGGTCGACCGGATCGCCGAGCGGACGGGCGTCCGCGGCCCGGCCGAGATCCGGCTCGTGCCCGAGGTCAACGCGGGCGTCCTGGAGGAGACCAGGCTGCTCGGCCTGATCCCCGGCAAGCGCCACCTGGTGATCGGCGCCCCGCTGCTGATCGGCCTCAGCGAGGGTGAGCTGGAGTCCGTACTGGCGCACGAGTTCGGCCACTACAGCAACCGGGACGTCCGGCTGGCCGCCGTCACCGTCGCCGGCCGGCGCGCCCTCCTGCACACCGTCGGCGGGCTGCACCAGCGCGCCGACCAGCACGAGGTCGAGGAGGCCGCCAAGCTCGCCGCCAAGGCCGAGAAGCGGCTGGCCAAGGGCCGCAAGCCCTCCGGCGAGCAGGCCGGCGGCGGCATCGACCGCTTCCTGGCCGGGCTGTTCACCCTCTACGCCAAGCTCTACTTCCGGGTCTCCGAGGCCGTCGGCCGCCGCCAGGAGTACGCCGCCGACCAGGTCGCCGCCCAGCTGGCGGGCCGGGACGCCACCGCCGCGGCGCTGCGCAGGATCCCGGCGCTGGTCTCCGCGCAGAACTTCTACCTCAACCGCTACGTCACCATCGGCTGGGACGTCGGCCTGCTCCCGCTGCCCGGCCAGGTCTACGGCGGCCTGCAGCACCTTCTGAGCGACCCGAAGCGCCGGGCCGAACTCGCCGAGCACATCCTCGAACTGCCCGAGGAGGAGCCCGACCCGTACGACTCGCACCCGCCGATCCACCTCCGGGTCGCCGCGATCGAGGCGCTGCCCGACGACGGCCGCGGCAGCGGCACCACCGAGCCCGCGCTCGCCCTGCTGCGCGAGGCCGAGCGGGTGCTCACCCAGCTGGAGGTCGTCTCGCTGATCCCCGAGGCGGCCGGCAAGCAGCGGGTGGAGTGGCCCGAGCTGGTCCGCGCGGCGATGCTGGCCCACGCCCGCGAGGCGGCCGGCCCGGCCCGCCAGGCCCTGACCGGCCTCGGCCTGCCGCCCAGCGCCCACGGCCTGCTCGACGGCATCGACGCCGGCCGGGCCTGGGAGTTCACCGACCGGCTGCCGAAGAGCGACCAGGCCGCCGCCGCCACCGGCCGGGCCGCCCGCGAGTTCGCCCGCCCGAGGCTGCGCGAGGAACTGGCGCACGCCACCGTCGTTGCCCTGGCCGAGGCCGGCCTGGCGGGCTGGGAGCTCTCCTGGTCCGGGCCCACCGAACTCCGGCTGCCGGACGGCTTCGAGGACGGCTTCGAC
>NZ_MECK01000300.1 GCF_014596465.1 Streptomyces sp. CBMA123
CCCCCCCCCCCCCCCCCCCCCCCCCCCCCCCCCACCCCCCCCCCCCCCCCCCCCCCCCCCCCCCCCCCCCCCCCCCCCCGCCCCCCCCTCCCCGGCCCGTCCCCCCCCTCTCCCCCCCCTCGCCCCCGCGCGGCACCACCAAGCCCAGCGGCCCGACGGCCGGGCCCGCGGCCGGACCGGCCGCCCCGGCGTCGCGCCCCAAGAAGCAGCCCGGCCTGTGGCTGGAGGCCTTCATGGAGGGCTACAAGGGCACCGGCAGCGCCGGAACCACCACCGGGTCCACCAGCACCGGGCCGAACAGCACCGCACCGAACAGCACCGGGCCGCACAGCACCAGGACCAGCAGCACCGCACCGAACAGCGCCGGACAGACCAGTAGTGATGAGACGGCAGGGAAAGGCGAGCAGTGATTCCGCACCGCAGCAACATGGACTGGATCCTCAACGACCTCGCACACAGCGTCCCGTACGTGCGCCACGTCATCGTGCTCTCCGCCGACGGCCTGCGGATCGCCCAGTACGGCGCCGACCCGGACACCGCCGACCGGCTGGCCGCCGCCTGCGCCGGCCTGCAGAGCCTGGCCGCCGCCGTCGGGCACGAGTTCCCGCACGGCAACGGCGCGATGAAGCTGGTCGTCATCGAGGTGGACGGCGGCTACTTCTACCTGATGTCGGCCGGTGACCGCGCCTACCTCGCCGTGCTCGCCGACGAGGGCGTGGACGCCGGGCTGGTCAGCCACCAGATGCGCGACCTGGTGGACCGGATCGGCGAGCACCTCTCCACCCCGCCGCGCAACCCGGAGGCGGTCGCGTGAACCGGCCCACGAGCGGACCCGACGCCCGGGCGGGCACATGAACGAGCGCAGTGAGGCAGTGACATGACCGCCGAGCAGGGCGGCTGGGACGGACCCGACCCCGATCGCCTGTACGTGATCACCCGCGGCCGCAGCGGCCCCTCCGGGCCGGGCGTCTTCGACCTGGTCACCCTGATCGTCTCCCTCGCGGAACCGACTCCTGCCATGCAGCCCGAGCACGCGGCCATCCTGCGCCTGTGCCGCTCGCCGCTGTCGGTGGCGGAGGTCTCCGCCTACCTCGAACTGCCCACGAGCGTGGTCACCGTCCTGCTGGCGGACCTGCTCGACGACGGGCGGATCGAGGCCCGCGCCGCCGTGCCCACGGCGGAACTCCCCGACCGTGCCCTGTTGGAGGCGGTGATCCATGGACTTCAGCGGCTCTGACACGGTCGTCGGACCGGCGAGCGCAGACCTGCTGCCGGACACCGTCACCACGGCGGTCAAGGTGGTGATCGTCGGCGGCTTCGGGGTCGGCAAGACCACCCTGGTCGGCGCGGTCAGCGAGATCCGCCCGCTGACCACCGAGGAGACCATGACCCAGGCCGGGGTCGGCGTCGACGACCCCACCGGGGTCGAACGCAAGACCTCCACCACCGTCGCCATGGACTTCGGCCGGATCAGCATCAGCGACAAGCTCGTGCTGTACGTCTTCGGCACCCCCGGGCAGGAGCGGTTCTGGTTCCTCTGGAACGGCCTGTTCGAGGGGGCGCTCGGCGCGGTGGTACTGGTGGACACCCGCCGGCTGGAGGTCAGCTTCGAGGTGATCGGGCGGCTGGAGGACCGCGGCGTGCCCTTCGTGGTCGCCGTCAACGGCTTCCCGGAGGCGCCCAGTTACCCGCTGGACGAGCTGCGCCAGGCGCTCGACCTGCCGTCCGAGGTGCCGATCATCGCCTGTGACGCCCGCAGCCGGGAGTCCAGCCGGGACACCCTGATGACGCTGATGCGCTACCTCTACGAACTGGCCGCGCCGCCCGCCGGCTGACCCCCGCCGCCCCTCCCCCGACCCCTTCCGATTCCGAACCCCGCGTTCCGATTCCGAACCTCGCGACCGGAGACCCCGTGACCACCCCGTTCCCCGACGACGCCGCCCCCGTCCCGCCGCCCGGCTGCCCCGCCCACGGGCGCGCGGTCGAGCCGATCGGCCCCGGCGGACTGCGCCGGCTGTACGGCCCGGAAGCCGAGGCCGACCCGGCGGGCCTGTACGAGAAGCTGCGCGCCGAACACGGCGACGTCGCTCCCGTGCTGCTGCACGGCGACCAGCGGGCCTGGCTGATCCTCGGCCACGGCGCCAACATCACCGCGATGCGCACGCCCTCGCTGTTCTCCCGCGACTCCCGGCTGTGGAGCGCCTTCCGCAACGACGAAGTCCCGCCCGACTCCCCGCTGCTGCCGGTGGTCGCCTGGCAGCCGATCTGCGTGTTCGCCGACGGCGAGGAGCACCGCCGGCTGCGCAACGCCGTGCTGGACGGCCTGAACGGCTTCGACCGGCGCGGCATCCGCCGTCACGTCCGCCGCTTCACCACCGACCTGGTCCAGGTGGTCGGGCCGACCGGCCGGGCCGAGCTGATCACCCAGTTCGCCGAGCACCTGCCGATGCTGGTGATGACCAAGCTGCTCGGCATGCCGGACGAGTACGGCCCCCAACTCGTCAACGCCGCACGGGACCTGATGAAGGGCACCGAGACGGCGATCGCCAGCAACGAGTACGTGGTGGCCAGCCTGCGACGCACCATCGCGATCAAGCACGAGTCCCCCGGCGACGACCTCACCAGCCGGCTGCTCGCCCACCCGGCCAGGCTCACCGACGACGAGGTGATGGAGCACCTGCGGGTGGTGCTGCTGGCCGCCAACGAGACGACCGTCAACCTGATCGCCGACTCGCTGAAGATGGTGCTCACCGACCCGCGCTTCCGCGCCCACCTGTCCGGCGGTCAGATGACCCTGGGCGAGGCGCTCGACCAGGTGCTCTGGGACTCCCCGCCGATGTCCCTGGTCGCCGGGCGCTGGGCGACCACCGACACCGAGCTGGGCGGCCAGCAGATCCAGGCCGGGGACCTCCTGCTGCTCGGCCTCGCCGCGGGCAACGTCGACCCGGTGATCCGGCCCGACCTCGCCACCCCGCTGTACGGCAACCGCTCCCACCTGTCCTTCGGGGCCGGGCCGCACGAGTGCCCCGGCCAGGACATCGGCCGGCACGTCGCCGAGGCCGGCATCGACATCCTGCTCACCCTGCTGCCGGACCTCCGCCTGGCCGTCCCCGAGGAGGAGCTGACCTGGAGCTCCGCCTGGATCTCGCGCCATCTCACGGCGCTGCCGGTGGAGTTCACCGCGCACGAGATCGAGCCCGACCCGGAGTCGGTCGCCGAGGCCGAGCGGGCGAAGGAGGAACGGGAGCTGGCCGCCCGCGCCCTGGAGGCGGCCCAGCGGGCGGCGGCCGCCCAGGCCGCACCCGCCTCCCCGGCCGCCGCCGTCCCGGCGCAGCGGCGCGGCTGGTGGGACGTGCTCACCGGCCTGTTCCGGCGCTGAACCCGGTCGGAGCGCCCCGATGCCCTGGGGCCCACGGCTGCGTCCGTGGGCCCCAGGGCATCGGCGAGGCTTCCGGATCCACCGCCGACTGGTCCGGATGCCGCTCTGCGCGTGCAACGTAGGGGTTCTGCGGCGACGTTGATGGGATGGACACCGTCATCGTGCTCGAACCCGACACTCCGACCAATGTCCGGCTCCTCGGCCCCGACCACGAGCCGGCCGACCCGGAGAACCCCGTGCGCCTCGCGCACACCGCCCCGGTGGGCGCCTCCGGCGTCTGCGGCCCGCTCACCCTGTGCGGCCTGGACACCTCCGACATGACCGTCGCGCCCCACCGGACCACCGACGACGGCCGGCCGTGGCCGTACTGGAACACGTGCACGACGTGCCGCGACGCCGAGAAGGGCACAGCGCCCGGCGCCACCGGTCCGGGCACCCCGGAGGGCGCGACCGCCCCGGACCCGCCCCCGACCGCCGGATGACACCCGGCAGGGCCGCCGCCGCCCCTGCTCCGGCGGCGTGCGGCACGGCGGGCCTGGCTCCGGCTCCGGCCCCTGCTCTGGCTCGCCCTCTGGCTCGCCCTCTGGCTCGCCCTCTGGCTCTGGCTCCGCGACTGTCGGAGGACGGGGAGCCCGGCGCCGGGGTCAGCTCGCGACGGACGGACGGACGGCCGTCGGCCGGCGGACGAAGCCGCGCCGTCCGCCAACGCGCGGAGTTCACCGGCGTAGGCGGCCCAGAGGTCACGGGTGGCGAAGCGGGCAGGCGGGCCAGGCGCAGGTGGCGCAGGACCTTCAGTCCCGCCGCGCCGCTGGGGACGGCCGCAAGGTCGAGGCGTTCGCCCTCCTCAGCGGCCTGACCGCCCTGTTCGTCCGGAACGAGACGGCCGCCTCGGACGCCGGCGTGCGGCACCGGGCCGGCTACCGGCGCCACGTCGCGGCCGTCGGCAACCACCCCCGCGTCTCCGCCCTGCTCGCCGCGCCCCCGGCCGGGGGCGATCCCCGTGACCAGCGCGACCGGTTCGACACCGTCCTCGTCCGCGCGCTCACCGGCGTGCTGGGCTGAGCCCCCCGGCGGCGAGAGGCGGGGGGCCGTTCCCCGTCCGTCGGTGGGTCAGCCGCGCCCGTCGGTGCGGCGCCGGTGGAGGGTGAAGGTGTCGACGGGGGTGAGGTCCCCGTACGGGCCGTCGAAGGTGTAGTAGGTGACCCGCATCGTGGTGGTGCCCCCGCGCCGGTCGCCGGGGTCGACCTCGAAGGCGGCGAAGCCGTGGGTGTGGGTGCGGTCCTGGTAGGCGGCCCAGGGGGCGTCCTCGGTGAGCCAGACCGACTCCCGGTACGGCGCGCCCGGGGCGGGCTTGTCCTCCAGGCCGATGACCACCCGGCCCTGGGGTCCTTCGAACAGGTCGTCCTGGGTGGTGGCGGCGTTCCCCCCGGCGCCGATGACCATGTGGACGGTGCCGAGGCCGGTGTCGGCCACCCGGGGGTCGGTGCCGGTGGGCACCGGGGTGCGGGTGTCGTTGGGCAGGGTGCCGCGGACGGGGTGGGAGCGCTCGTAGTAGTGCTCGTGGCCGCTGACCACGAGGTCGACCCCGTAGGCGTCGAACAGCGGGCCCCAGGCCTCGCGCACGCCGAGGTCGCTGCCGGCGCCGTGCCGGGAGCTGGAGATCATCGGGTGGTGCATGCAGACCACGATCCAGTCGATCGCCCGGCTGCTCCGGGCCGTGCGCAACTCCCTTTCCAGCCAGCGCTGCTGGGCGCCGTCGGAGTAGCCGCGCAGGTAGGTTTCGCCGGAGTTCTGGATGGCCACGTCGTCGTTGGCGAGGCTGATGAACCGCACCGAGCCGACCGTGAAGGCGTACCACATGCCGCGGGTCTCCTGGTCGCGGTCGGCGGTGGAGTCGGGGAGGGTGAAGTAGGTCTGGTAGCCGGCGGCGCCGATCGGGCCGTTGCCGCCCTCGTTCTCGTGGTTGCCGGCGCAGGGCATCCAGGGGCGCAGCCGGGCCGAGCGGCTGTTGTTGATGAACCAGTCGGCCCAGGTGGCGGTGCGGCTCTGGCCGTGCCGGCCGCTGTAGGAGGCGTAGCAGAGGTCGCCGTTGACCAGGTTGAACAGCGGGCCGACGCGTTCGACGGCGGCGACGATGTCGGCGGCGTGCGGCGTGCCGACCTGGCTGCTCGTGTACACCGGGTACTTGCCCAGTGGCGAGGGCATGCCGTCCGGGAAGACCAGTCGGCGGCGCAGGTTGGGGGTGGCCTGGTCGCCGAAGCTGGTGAAGGTGAAGGGGGTGCGGCCGCGCGGGGCGGTGGTGAAGCTGCCGGTCTCGGGGTTCGCGCCGTCGTGTCCGGCGCTGTAGAGGTAGGTGGTGGCCGGGCGCAGGCCGGTGAGCCGGGCGTGGTGGACGTAGACCTCGTCCTTGCCGAGGGCGTCGCGATAGCTGCGGGTCTCGGCGTCGACCGCCGTACCGGGGCCGCCGTCGGGTGAGCCGAGGCGGACCTGCGGGCGGCGGACGGACTGCGGGCTGATCCAGGAGACGGTCATCTCGGTGGCGGGGTCGGTACCGAACTGCAGGTGCAGGCCGCTCACTCCGGGCGCGCCGATCCGGTGTGGGCGGGCCTGCAGCAGCGGGCTCGCCGGTGGGTCCGCCGCCCCGTCGTCCGCCGC
>NZ_MECK01000301.1 GCF_014596465.1 Streptomyces sp. CBMA123
CTGCCACGGCCGCGACGGTGACCGCCAGGACGGCGAGTTCGCCGACCAGTCGGCGCCGTCCGCCGACCGCCCGCCGCCGCGACCACAGCAGGGCCGCGCGGACCGGGAAGGCCAGCAGTGCGATCAGGGTGGCGACCAGGGCCGCCAGCACCGCGCGTTCCCACTGGGCGGTGGGCAGCAGCACCAGGGCGAGGGCCGTGCCGAGCACCGCGGCGGGCAGGACGGTGACGGCGCCTTCGCCGAGCAGCCGTCCCAGCACCCCGGTGCGGGAGCCGCCGCGGGCCTGGAGCAGCCGGATCTCGGCGGCGCGCCGGTCGGTGGTGAGCGCGGCGGCCAGGAACAGCACCACGGCGGCGACACCGGCGACGCCGGCCGGGCCGATCGTGCTGAGCGGCAGCGAGGCCTGGTAGCGGTCGTCCGCCCGGGCCAGCAGGTCGGGCAGGCTCGAGACGGTGTGGAGGTCGGCGCGCCTGGTCAGTTCGGCCAGGGCGGTGGCGTCGCGCCCGGTCAGGAAGGAGCTGATGACGCCGCGGGTGTGGTCGAGCCGGTCGGCGTGCAGCGAGGCGGGGTCGACGGGCAGCCGCCAGAAGTTCTCGGCGTTCGAACCCCAGTGGGCCAACGCGGGCAGGCTGCCGCCGTCGACGAATCCGCTGGTCATCCAGTGCTCGTGCTCGGGGTCGGTCCGCAGGCAGGCGCGGGCCGGGCAGCCGAGGTCGTCCCAGAACGGGTCCAGGGGGTCGTTGACCTGGTAGAGGCCGACCACCACGGTGGTCCGCTTGGCGCCCGAGCCCTCGACGCCGTTGTCGATGGTGTCACCGAGCTTGATGTGGATGGTCTCGGCGGCCTTCTTGCTGATCACGATCGGCAGCGGACCGCCGACCGTGCCGGGGGTCGGCCAGGTGCCGTCGGTGAGGGTGGCCCGGGCGGCCAGGTCGTGCAGGTAGAGCAGACCGAGGGCCGGGTCGGTGTGCTTCTCCGCGAACCGGTCGTACTCCGGATTGCCCATGCCGCGCTCGACCAGGGCGCGGGCGCCGTGGGCCTGGCCCGGCTGGGTCAGCGTCAGCTGCCGGCCGACCGTCTCGGCGACCTGCCGCTGCACCCGGTCGAGTTCGACGGCGTTGTCGCCCTCCAGGGTCCTGGAGGTGGTCTGCAGACTGGCCGCGTTGAGGCCCGCCTGGTTGACGAAGTCCCGGAGCGCCGTGTCCGCGCCCCGGTCCGTGATGCGGGGGAAGGCCGCCGCCAGGAAGACGGTGATGAAGGCGAGGGCCGCCATCAGCAGCGCGGCCGGCGGGTTCGCCCGCAGTCTGGTGCGGACCCAGCGCGCGGGGCGATG
Organism: Streptomyces sp. CBMA123; assembly: GCF_014596465.1. Taxonomy (GTDB): domain Bacteria; phylum Actinomycetota; class Actinomycetes; order Streptomycetales; family Streptomycetaceae; genus Kitasatospora. The sequence continues at coordinate 1,334 of NZ_MECK01000301.1, forward strand.
GGCGGTCTCGGGGGTGGGCACGCGGGTGCCGGCCGGGGTGGTCACATCTCCTCCACGTGGCGCAGCCGGCTGGCCACGTCTCGACGGCGGCGTCCGATGAGGAAGGCCGACAGCAGCGGGGCGACCGCGATCGCGGCCGCGAACAGCAGCGCCTGGCCGACGGGCAGCTCGATCAGGGCCTCGGGCATCGGTCGGCGGGCGGCGGGCGTCAGCACGGCGAACGGGACGATCAGGTGGACGAGCAGGGCGCCGAGGGCGAGCCCGACCACCCCGCCGAGTCCGACCAGCAGGGCCTGTTCGGCCGCGACGGTGCGGGTGACCTGCTTGCGCGGCGCGCCCAGGGCGAGCAGCAGCGCGGAGTCCCGGGCGCGCTCGTGGGCGGAGCCGGCCACGGCGGCGACGAAGCCGATCGCGGCGAGCACGGCGGTGACCAGCGCGATGGCCAGCAGCGCGTTCTGCGGCGCGGCGCCCACCGGGTCGCTGAGCATTCCTTCGGAGACCTCGTCGTAGAGCTGGACGTCCTGGGAGCCGGGGGCGGCCCGCAGGGCGGCGGCGGCCTGGGCCGGGACGCGGTCGCCCGGCCCGGAGGCGGGCAGCCACCACTCGGCGTGGCTGGGCAGGCCCCGGCCCTCGGCGGCCAGCAGCCGCGCGGTGGTGGCCAGGTCGATGACCAGTGCGTTGGGGCCGGTCGCCGGCACGGCCTGGACCACTCCGGTGATCTTGACCTGGAGGATCGTCGCGGCGAACGGCACCCGGAGGACGTCGCCGACGCGGGCGCCGACGAGCTGCAGGTAGTCCTGGGTGGCGACGCCGTTCAGGACGCTCGGAGTGTCCGTTCCCGCGATGTGGAGCAGGGCCCGCAGGGAGGCGCCGGTGTTGTTCCCGGTGCGGTAGTCGACGGTGAACAGCCGCCCGGCGTCGGCCGGTTCGGGCCGTACGGCGGCGGGCGGCGCGGCGCCGGCCTTGAGCGCCGGGCCGTCCAGCACCTCGCTCTGCCAGGAGAGGCCGGCCGGCACCGGGACGTCGGTCGCGGGCCCGTCGGCGCTGTCCGAGACGGCCAGCCGGTGGACGGTCACCTCGCCGCCGGCACGGTCACTGAAGGAGACGCTCGCGCCGACCAGGCTCAGCGGTGCGGCGACGGAGCCCATCGGGGCGTCCACCAGCGTGCTCAGCGGGGCCGAGACACGCTGCTCGCCGCCGGTCGGCAGACCGGTGAACAGGACCTTGTGGACGTAGCCGAAGCGGTCCCGCAGCAGGAGGGTCAGCTCCGGCGCAACGGGGGCCACCGGAGGCAGGCCGGCGATCAGCGGCGTGGTGTTGAACTCCTGCCGGACGGCCAGGTCGGCGTCGATCCGCAGGGGGCGGCCGGGCAGCGGCACACCGGCCTTCACGCCGGTCGGCGCCGGCTGGGCGAGCCCGCCGAACACCTTTGCCCGGTCGGCCCCGCCGAGCAGGTCCTCGCGGAACGGGACGCGGTCGGCGAAGGCGGCGGAGTCCACCGCGAGCACCTGCCCGGTGCCGTTCGGCAGCGCCTGGTCCTCGCGGTCCACCGCGATCAGCCGGTCGCCGCCGGGCAGGGCGCCGTAGCGGCCGCCCTGGCCCATCAGCGCGCTGTGCGAGGCGGAGATCCGCAGGCCGCCGGCCGTGTCGAAGGCGGCCTGGTCGTACTGGGAGGCGGTCCAGGTGGCGTGCTGGCCGAACGCGAGCACCCCGGTGGCGACGGCCATGACCAGCAGCAGCACCGGCCCGGTGGCCCGGGCGGGCTGACGGGCCAGCTGCCAGCCGACCATGGCCGGGCCGAGGCCGCTGCCCCGGGCGGCGACCCGGGCGCCCAGCCGGGCGACCAGCGGCAGCAGCCGCAGCACCACCAGGGTTCCCGCACACAGGGCCAGGGTGGGGGTGGCGACCAGCAGCAGGTCGACGCCGAGGTGGCCGGAGGAGTCGGTGGACAGTCCGCCGCCGTACTGGTCGAGTTGCTGGTAGGCGAGCACGGCCAGGGCGAGCACCGCGAGGTCCCCGCCGTTGCGGGCGATGCCGGAGACCACCGCCTGGCGGCGGCCGGCCCGGCGGCGCAGCGCGGAGCCGGCGCCGCGCAGCAGGCTGGGCACGGTGGCCAGCACGATGCAGCCGAGGGCGCAGAACACGGCCACCGGCCAGAGCGTCCACCGCAGTTGGGTGTCCAGGGCGACCTGGTGGGACCGGCCGAGGCCGGCCAGGACGCGGACCAGGAACGGTGTGAGCAGCGGCGCGAACACCGCGGCCGGGAGGGCGAGCAGCACCGACTCCAGGGCGGTGAAGCCGCCGAGCCGGGCACCGGAGGCGCCGCGGGCGGCGAGCAGCTCGTTCTCCCGCTCCTGGCGGGTCGAGATCAGCCGGACCACCAGCAGCAGGGCCGCCGTGGCGAGCACCGCGAGTTGCAGGGCCCCGATCAGCAGGGTGGACCGGGCGACCAGCAGACTGGCCGACAACTCGCCGACGATGCCGGGGAGTTCGGTGTTGGCGGTGAGACTGGAGGTCTTCCGCAGGTCGTCGGCCAGGCCCTGGGTCCGGTCGCCGATGGCCTCGGCCGTGCTCTGGTCGACGCCCGCGAAGTCGGCGTCGAGCAGCCAGCCGCGGCTGCTCTGCGGCAGACCGCCCGCGGTGAAGGCGCTCTGGTCGACCATCATCGGGCCGTAGGTGGTGAACCCGCCGATCTGGATCTCGTGGCCGCCGACCGGGTCGATGTGCCAGTACGCGGCGAACGGGTCGACGGCCCGGTAGGCGCCGGTGACCCGGACGGTCAGCGGAGTGCCGTCGAGCCGGTCGGCGAGTCGGACGTCCGCGGGCAGCGCCTCGGCGGTGAGGCCGAGCCGGGCCAGCATGGTCTGCGGCACGGCGACCTGTGGTGCGGCGGAGCGGACCGGCCCGGCAACGGCGCCCGGCCAGGCGCCGGCGACCAGGCTCACCCGGGCGCGGTCGAGGTCGGCGAGCACCGTCAAGTCCGCCTTGGCGGAGCTGGACTGACCACTCGCCGGGGCGCCACCCGCCGACGCTCCGGCCGCCGGAGCCCCAGCCGCCGGAGCGTCGCCTCCCGGCAGACCGTAGGAGCGGCTGCGGAGCAGGCTGTCGGTGCGGACGGGCAGATCACCGAAGAGCTTCTGCCGGTAGGAGGCGAGCGCCTCGTCGTCCTTCTGCCGCTGGTCGAGGCCGTGTTCGGCGGTGACCACCACGGTGGTCCGGGCGTGACCCGGCCCCTGGAGCGCCTGCCGCAGGCCGGCCTGGCCGACGCTGCTGTTGAAAGTCACCAGGGCGGTCAGCACCGCCGTGGTGATCAGTACCGTCAGCAGGACGGCAGCAGCCAGCGGCAGTCGCCCGCGCAGCCTGCGCACGACGAAGCCGAGCATCAAGTTCCTCCCCCGGTTGCATCCCCGGTCGCATCCCGGCCCCCCGTCGATCCGATCCGGGCACATCTCGGCCACGGACGAACACCCCACGGGCGCACCGGCGCAGTGATCACCGGCATTCGGTCGCCGGATAGCGGACGATGCTGTCAGATTCGATCCGGGAACGGAAGGGACTTGCGCGAATCAAGTAAGCAATGAGCAAATTCCTTGTATTGGCCACCACCCCACCGGGGACAAGCCATTGAAATGCCATGCACACTTCACAACTCGGGCTTCCGTGCACCCCTTTTGACCAGGGAACTCCTCAACTCACGAATTCTCCGCCCGAAACGCTGAACCGAAGAAGCCACCACATCCGTTGGCCCGGACAACCGGGCCGTCACCGCCCGCAGGGGGACGCCGCATGACACGACACCAGGCCGCCGACACCACCCCGACGACGACCGGCCCGACGGCCACCGGCCCGATGGTGGAGGTGACCGACCTCCGGCGCAGCTTCGGCACCGGCGAGCGGACCGTGCACGCCCTGCGCGGCATCGACTTCTCCGTCGAACGCGGTGAACTCGCCGCGCTCAAGGGCCGTTCCGGCTCCGGCAAGACCACCCTGCTCAACCTGGTCGGCGGCCTGGACGCGCCGACCGGCGGACGCATCTCGCTGGACGGCATCGACCTCGGCGGGCTGGACGAGGACGGCCGGCTCGCCCTGCGCCGGGAGCGGATCGGCTTCGTCTTCCAGTCCTTCGGGCTGATCCCGATGCTCACCGCCGCCGAGAACGTCGGCGTGCCGATGCGGCTGCGCAAGGTCCCGCCGGCCGAGCGTGAGGAGCGCGCCCACACGCTGCTCGCCCTGGTCGGCCTCGCCGACCACGCCGGCCAGCGGCCCGGCGAACTCTCCGGCGGCCAGCAGCAGCGCGTCGCGATCGCCCGCGCACTGGCCAACGAACCCGGCCTGATCATCGCCGACGAGCCCACCGGCCAGCTGGACTCCGAGACCGGCCGCTCGATCATGGAGCTGCTGCGCGCGGTGGTCCGCAGCGAGGGCGTCACCGTCCTGGTCGCCACCCACGACCCGACGCTGATGGGGCTCGCCGACCGGGTGATCGAGCTCCACGACGGCCGGATCGTCGAGGAGGCGGAGCAGGCGGCCTGACGGCTGGCGCCCGCCCGCTCGCGGCGCCCCGGCCCACGGCGTCCCCGGCCCACGGCGGGCCGGGGCGCCGCTTCGTCGGCTCCCGCGTCCGGCTCCCGCGTCCGGCTCCTGCGTTCGGCCGGGTGAATTCACCGGCGAATCGCGGTGACTGACAGGACGCCATCTCCGCTGCCTCGCGACGGGAAAGCCGCCTGTCCGCCCCGGGGCCTGGAGCGGTCTTCCACCGACGACCCAGGACGGCTCCGGCGATTTCCCTCACCGGGAGTGCGGAAGACGTTCGACGACGATCTTCCACCGGAATTCCCCGCGCACTCCCGGCAGTTCTCCGGGACAACACGACCGTGGTGGCCGACGGAATCCGTCGGCCACCACGGTCCCGGCCTCAACGGCCGGTCGTTCCGGAGGAGACCCCTCAGACCGCCGGGAAGATCTCGGCGTCCGGCTTGAGCAGCTGGCCCGGCTTCGGCGCGGTGCCGTCCACCAGGTAGCGGGTCACCAGCGAGTTCAGCGCCGCGCTGCGGCCGACGGCGCAGTGCTCGATGGAGTCGACACTGACCAGCACCGCGTTGCCCAGCTCCTGCTGCATCCGCTGGGCGAACTTGTACTGGGTGGCCGGGTCGTAGAGGTTGCCGATCACCATCACGGTGTTGGAGGTCTTCTTGTTCCAGGGGCCGCTGAACCGCTCGGCGTCCCGGGCCGGCGCCGGCCAGCTCGCGCACGCCGGGGCGTCGAAGGCCTGGTAGCGGCCGAAGGTCGGCGACTCCTTCTCCCACGCCTTGGCGGCGTTGGGGAACACCCGGTCGTTCGACGGGTACGGCTTGTCCTGGCAGTTGACGCCCATGTACGAGTCGTCGGCGGTGTACTCGGAGTCGGCCGGGGCCTCGCGCAGCGCGCGCGGGACGTTCACCGTGAGCTGCTTGGCCTCGTCGTCGGAGACGTTCGCCTTGGGCGCCAGCAGGGCGGCCACGGCCGGCTTCCGCATCACCTGGTAGGTGGCCTGCAGCGACTTCGCCAGCGGAGCCAGCTTGGCCTGCGAGTACAGGGCGCTCGCCACCTCGCTGGTGAAGCTGCTCAGCGTCACCTGGGAGCCGTTCGACAGGGTGATCGGGCTGGTCCGCAGGTGGTCGCGGAGCTCGTCGAACTTGGCGCGGGTGTCGCCGTCGCCGAAGGCGCAGCGCGGGGCGCCGGCGGTCTGGCAGCGCTTCAGGAACTCGTCCAGGGCCAGCTCGAAGCCGCCCGCCCGCTGGCGGTCGTACTCCAGGCCGTTGTGCAGCCGCAGGTCGGGGTCGACGTTGCCGTCGACGATCACCGCACGCACCTTGTTCGGGTACATCGCGGCGTACGTCGAACCGATCAGGGTGCCGTAGGAGAACCCGGCGAAGGTGAGCTGGGAGTCACCGACGGCGCGGCGCATCCGGTCCAGGTCGCGCACCACGTTGATGGTCGACATGTGCTCGATCAGCGGGCCCGCGTTCTTGCTGCAGGCGTCCGTGTAGTCCTGGTCGGCGTCCAGGGTGTCGGCGATCTCCGCCTTGGTGACCGGCACGCCCACCATGCGGTTGTTGACCGCGTCGGCGTCCTCCTGGGTCTTGAAGCACTTCAGCGGGTTGCTCCGGGCCACCCCACGGGGGTCGAAGCCGACCAGGTCGAACTTGGACTGCACCTCGGCACCGAAACGGGTGGTGGTCGCCCACAGGTAGCCGCTGCCGCCGGGGCCGCCCGGGTTGAGGAACAGCGAGCCGATCCGCTTCGACGGGTCGCTCGCCCGCCGCCGCATCATGGCGATGCCGACCTTCTCACCCGACGGGTTGTCGTAGTCGAGCGGCACGGGGTAGACGGCGCAGTCGTAGATGCCCGGGTCCGGCTTGCTCGGATCCGGATTGCAGGGCTTCCAGTCGACGGGGTCGACCTTCGCCTCGGCGGCCGCCGCACCCGGGGCCTGGTCGAACGGCGCGGCCGACGCGGCCACGGCGGTTCCGGTGACAAGGGCGAGCGCGCAGGTGACTGCTCCGGCCAACGTGGATATGCGGGACAAGGAACCTCCTCCGTACTGAAAGGGCGGCCCCAGCCTGTCAGTCGGAGATCTCCGTGTGAAGACCTCATGGCGACGGAATTCTCTTCCTGAGTTCCGTCATTCTCGACCGGAACATTCTGTGAATGAACAGACTTGACGGTTGATTGACCTGAGATGGGCTCAACTATGCCGACCGCCGGACCTGGTCGAAGGCCCGGTCGGCAAGCCCCGGTCGACAGGCCGGGTCGACAGGCCGGGTCGACAGGCCCGGGTCGGCAGGCAGGGTCGACAGGCCCGGGTCGGCAGGCAGGGTCGACGGCGCCGGCTACGCCGCCGAGTCGGGGCTCTCCAGGGGCGCCGAGGCGGTCCGACCGCGCGTCGCGCCGCGCAGGGCCGCCGCCACCAGACCCTGGAGCTCATCGGCCCCGGTCTCACCCCCGCCCACCAGACGGTCGAAGACGAGTCCGTCGACGCAGGCCAGCAAGGTGGCGGTCCGCCCGTCCGGATCGGCGACCCCCCGGTCGGCGAGGAACGCCCGGACGACGGCCCGGCCCGCGTTCTCGCGCGGCACGAGGATCTCCCGCAACTCGGGATCCCGCACGCTCTCCACCGCGCAGGCATACCGTGCCAGCGAGCGCCGGCGGCCCTCGCCGGTCAGCCGATGCCGCATCAACTCCTGGATTCCCCACACCAGTTCATCCGCCGAGCGAATCTCCACCCGCTCCCCGATTCCCTGCAGCTCCGCCTGGTCCAGCTCCACCAGCCGACGCACCAGCGCGGTCAACAGCGCCTGCCTGGTCCGCAGGTACGCCGAGGTGGTGCCGACCGGCAGACCGGCCGCCGCGTCCACCGCCCGATGTGTCAGCCCCCGCACCCCGGCATCCGCCAGCACGCCGATCGCCGCATCCGCGAGCACCGTCCGCCGATCCGGCTTGCCCGCCCCACCCGTGCCACCCTGCTCCTGGTCTCGCCGCATCCCCCCTTTCTACCGGCCTGCGCCCCCACCCACCCAAAGACCGCCCCGCCCGCCGCACCCGCACCCGCCCTCCGGCCTCGCCGCATCCTCCCTGTCGCCGGGCCGCGACCCCGACCGCCCGGAACGTCGGCGGGGCGAAGCCCGACCGGGCCGGGAGCCCGGTCGCCGCGTCCACGGTCCGGCGGGCCCGGCCGCGCCTCCGGCTTCGGCATGCTCCCCCGTTCCACCGAGCTGCGGCCCCGCCCGTCCGGGCCGGCAGGCCCGTAGTACGCTCCTTCTACAGATGTAGAAGGCAGCACGGCGACAGCGGAAGGACCGGGCATGGGCAGCAACAGCGCGGTGGTGGTCGGGGGCGGCATCGGCGGGTTGGCGGCCGCGATCGGGCTCCGGTTGGCGGGGTGGGAGGTGACGGTGGTCGAGCGGGCGGCCGTGCTGGACGACGCCGGGGCCGGGATCTCGCTGGCCGCCAACGGGATGCGGGCGCTCGCGACGCTCGGGGTGGCCGAGCCGATCGAGGCGGCCTCGCGGCGGCAGTACAGCGGCGGGACCCGCACCCCGGACGGCCGTCGGCTGGCGCTGATGGACGGCGAGGCGCTGGAGCGCGAACTGGGGGCGCCGATCGTCGGAATCCCCCGGGCCGACCTGCACCGCATCCTGCGGGAGGCGCTGCCCGCCGAGTCCCTGGTGATCGGCGCGGAGGTGACCGACCTCGACACCACCGACCCCGCCAGGGTCCGGGTGCGCCACGGCGACACCACCCTGGAGGCCGATCTGGTGGTGGCGGCCGACGGCATCCACAGCCGGATCCGGCGCCGCCTCCTCCCCGCCCACCCCGGCCCGGCGTACAGCGGTTCGACGGTGCTGCGAGCGATCACCGGGCGCCCGGTCGAGGGACTGACCTCCGATTTCGAGCTGACGTGGGGCCACGGCGCCGAGTTCGGCCACATCGCCTTCCCGGACGGCCGGGCCGAGTGGCACGCGGTGCTCAACGCCCCGGCCGGGGTGCGCTACCGGGATCCACTGGCCGAGGTCCGCCGCCGCTTCGCGCGCTGGCACGACCCGATCCCGGCGCTGCTCGCGGCGACCGACCCGGCGGCGGTGCTGCACCATGACGTCAACGAGCTGGCCGCGCCGCTGCCCTCGTACGTCTCGGGCCGGATCGCCCTGCTCGGCGACGCGGCGCACGCCATGACGCCCCACCTGGGCCAGGGCGCCTGCCAGGCCCTGGAGGACGCGGTGACCCTCGCGGCGGCGGTCGCCGGGAGCCCGACGGTGGAGGGTGCGCTCGCCCGGTACGACGCCGTCCGCCGGCCGCGCAGTCAGACGGTGGCCCGCGACGCCCACCGGGCGGGCCGACTGGGGCAGCAGCTCGCCAACCCGCTCGCGGTCGCCCTGCGCAACGCGGCGATCCGGCTCACCCCGCCGGGCGCGATGATGCGGACCGTCCTGAAGCACGCCGACTGGACGCCGCCCCGGATCAGCCCCCGCGCCGCCTGAGGTGTCCGCCGCTGCGGCAGGATCCGACGGCCCGACTTGACCGGCCATCTGATAAGGCGCCATATTACATCCATGACGCAGCGCCCCGAGGCCGATCCAGCCGCCCCCAGCCTCGATCAGGCCCGCCGCCAGATCGCCCGCTACGGCCTCACGGCCGACCCGCAGGCGATCCTGGTCGCAGCCCGGTTGATGACGGCGGGCGCCCGGCTCGGCCAGGCCGGGGAGGTGCACTTCGGCCGCTTCGGCCTCTCCACCGGCCGCTACCGCCTGCTGGCCGACCTGGAGGACCACGGCGGCGAGAAGTCGCCCTCCCGGCTCGCGACCACCCTCGGGGTCTCCCGGGCGACGGTGACCGGCCTGGTCGACGGCCTGGAGCGGGAGGGCCTGGTGGCCCGCCGGCCGTCCACCGAGGACGGCCGGGGCAACGTGGTGATCCTCACCGCGCGCGGCGCCGACAAGCTGCGCGAACTCGCTCCCGAGCACTTCGCCCGGATGCAGTCGCTGGTGCGCGGGCTCTCCGTCGAGGAACGCGCGACCTTCCTGGACCTGCTGGCCCGGGTGGTCGCGGGCCTCGACGCCCTCACCGCAGACTAGACCCCCCGAAGTACCGAGCCCGACGGCGGGCCGCCGAGCGGTCCGCCGTGCTTTCCACCTCAATAGTTAGCCACCTAAGCACTAATGCTTAGGTACCTCACCAGATCCATCGAGGAGCAGCCCATGAGCAAGAAGGCCCCCGGCGCACCGCCCCCGCCCTTCGTCCTGTGGCGGGAGGCCCTGACCGCCTACGCGATGCCCGCCGTCAGCGCCGCCCTCGGCGGGGTCGTCACCCGGCAGCCGCAGCTGATCGTCGCCGCGCTCACCACCATCGGCGGCACCTCCGCCGTGGTTGCCGCCGCGCTCGGCGCCCTACTCCGCCGCCGCCCGCCCCGCTCCAGGCCGCCCCGGACGCCCAAAGGCCTCGCGGCCGCCGCCTGCGGAGTGTTCGCCGCCGCACTCGGCCTCGCCGTCGGCCTGGCCGCCGCGCACTGGCTCCCCCAGCTCCCGGCGCTGGCCGACAGCCCGTGGCCGGGCCGGCTGCCGGTCGACCTGCCGCTCTCCTCGGCGATCGCCGCCACCATCACCACCTGGCGCTGGCGCGGCAGCAGGCCGGCCATTGAACCGCAGCACCGACTCCCGGCCACGACCCGACCCGAAAGGCAGACGTCATGATCGTCATCATGGGCGCCGGTGGCGCCACCGGCAGCGCCACCCTGCGCAGCCTCGCCGCCCTCGGCGCACCGACCCGCGCCCTCAGCCGCAACCCCGCCCGGTTGTCCGCCGTACTGGACGACCACACCCTCGCGCGCACGACGACCCTCGCGGCCGACGCCGCCGACCCGGAGTCCCTGCACCGGGCGTTCCGGGGCTCCCACCAGCTGTTCCTCACCATGGCCAACGGCCCGCACCAGGTGCGGCACGAGCTGAACGCGATCGAGGCGGCCGTCGCCTGCGGCGTGGAGCACATCGTCAAGGTGTCCGCGCCCGCCGCCGAGCCGGACTCCCCGGTCGCCGTCTCGCGCGGCCACCACCTGATCGAGGAGCGCCTGCGCGCCCTGGGCGTCACCACCACCGTGCTGCGCCCCTACGCCTTCATGCAGAAGCTGCTGCTCCAGGCGCCGGGCATCGCCGGCCCCGGCCTGGTGCACGGCGCGCTGGGGCAGGCCCGGTGCAACTACGTGGACGTCCGGGACATCGGCGACGCCGCGGCGGACATCCTCACCCGCCCGGAGCTGGCCGGCGGCGGCTACCCGCTCACCGGCGGGCGGGCGTACAGCCACCCGGAGCTCACCGCGCTGCTGACCGAGCTGCTCGGCCGTCCGGTGCGCTACGTCGACCTGCCGCCGGCCGAGCTGCACGCCCACCTGGTCCACCGGGCCGGGATGCCGCACTGGCTGGCCACCCACGTGGTGGAGATCCAGCAGCTCGCGGTGGTCCGCAAGGAGGTGCCGGACGACACCTTCACCCGGCTGACCGGGCGCCCCCCACGTACCCTGGAAGCCTTCCTCGGCGAACAGCTGCACCGCTTCCGCTGAGCGGCCCGTCGGCGTGGCGGGCCGGCGCGAGGCCGAAACGCCGAGCCCGCCACCCGAAGGGAGCAGCGTCCGCTGTGGCATGGATCACTGTCCGGAACTCCATCTGACGATCCGTCAACTCGACTGACGGTCCGTCACATCGGGGATACGCAACATCAGTTGTCACCTGATGCAGCGTCAGATTCGGCCACTGCGGCCCCAGTTGGGCCGAGTTCCCGCTCCTGCCGGGCTCCGATCCCGGGGCTACCATCGATCGGGTTGTCCGCTCCGGCCCCGGAGTGGGGGCGCCCGGTCAGGCGGTGCTCCCACCGCCCCAGGGGCCGGGCGTCGGTAGGAGCGGGGCGAGGACGAGGAGCGCACGGCCGACATGACCACTGAACCGATCCACGCGGAGCAGGACACCGAGCCGTCGTCGGCGGAGCCGACGTTCGCCCTGTTCCCCGGCCGCCCCGCCGCCGCCCCGCGCACCCTGGTCGACGTGCTGGACGCCACCGTGCGCGCCCACCCCGACGAGCCGGCCCTGGACGACGGGCGCACCGTGCTCAGCTACCGCGCCCTGGCCGTCGAGGTCGAGCAGGTGCGCCGCCGGCTGACCGCCGCCGGGATCGGCCCCGGCGACCGGGTCGGCGTCCGGGTGCCGTCCGGCACCAACGACCTGTACGTCTCGATCCTCGCCGTGCTCGCCGCCGGCGCCGCCTACGTCCCGGTGGACGCCGAGGACCCGGACGAGCGCGCCCAGCTGGTCTTCGGCGAGGCCGCCGTGGCCGCCGTGCTCGGCGCCGGGCGCGCCCTGAGCACCACCGCCGAGCGGGCGCCCGCCCCGGAGCGCCGCCCCGGCCCGGCCGACGACGCCTGGATCATCTTCACCTCCGGCTCGACCGGCAAGCCCAAGGGCGTCGCCGTCACCCACCGCAACGCCGCCGCCTTCGTCGACGCCGAGGCCGCGCTCTTCCTCCAGGAGGAGCCGATCGGCCCCGGGGACCGGGTGATGGCCGGGCTGTCGGTCGCCTTCGACGCCTCCTGCGAGGAGATGTGGCTGGCCTGGCGGCACGGCGCCTGCCTGGTGCCCGTCCCCCGTTCCCAGGTGCGCAGCGGCGCCGACCTCGGCCCCTGGCTGGCCGAGCAGGAGATCACCGTGGTCTCCACCGTCCCGACCCTGGCCGCGCTGTGGCCGGCCGAGGCGCTCAACGAGGTCCGGCTGCTGATCTTCGGCGGCGAGGCCTGCCCGCCCGAGCTGGTGCAGCGCCTGGTCACCGAGGGCCGCGAGCTGTGGAACACCTACGGCCCGACCGAGGCCACCGTGGTCGCCTGCGCCGCCCTGCTCACCGGCGAGGGCCCGGTCCGGATCGGCCTGCCGCTGGACGGCTGGGACCTCGCCGTGGTGGACGAGGCCGGGCAGCCGGTCGCCCCCGGCGGCACCGGCCAGCTGGTGATCGGCGGGGTCGGCCTGGCCCGCTACCTCGATCCGGAGAAGGACGCCGAGAAGTACGCCCCGCTGCCCTCGCTGGGCTGGGAGCGCGCCTACCGAAGCGGCGACCTGGTCCAGGCCGACCCGGCCGGCCTGCTGTTCCTCGGCCGCACCGACGAGCAGATCAAGCTCGGCGGGCGCCGGATCGAACTCGGCGAGGTGGACGCCGCCCTCCAGGCCCTGCCCGCCGTGGCCGGCGCGGCCGCGGCCGTACGGACCGCGCGCGGCGGCAACCAGCTGCTGGTCGGCTACCTGGTCGTCCAGGACGGCTTCGACCGCGAACAGGCCGTCGAACGGCTGCGCGCCGAGCTGCCCGCCGCCCTGGTGCCGCTGCTCGCCCCGGTCGACACCCTGCCCACCCGCACCTCCGGCAAGGTCGACCGGGGCGCCCTGCCCTGGCCGCTGCCCGAGCTGGAGGCCGCCGGGCCGAGCGAGCAGCTGTACGGCACCGAGGCGTGGCTGGCCGAGCAGTGGGCCGAGATCCTCGGCGTGCAGGTCGGCGGCACGCGCGACGACTTCTTCGCGATCGGCGGCGGCAGCCTGGCCGCCGCCCGGCTGACCACCCTGCTGCGCACCCGCTACCCGAGCGCCGCCGTGCTGGACATCTACCAGCACCCGACGCTGCGCAAGCTCGCCCGCCACCTGGAGCGCACCGCCGGCCAGGGCGGCGAGGCCCGTACCGTCACCCCGGTGCCGACCCGGGCCCAGCTGCTCCAGCTGCTGCTGCTGATCCCGCTGTTCACCGTGGTCGGCCTGCGCTGGACGGTCGCCCTGCTGGCCGCCGGGAACCTGCTCTCCCACCTCGGCCACTACCCGTGGGCGCCCACCGCCTCCTGGTGGGCGGTCGGCGCGGGCGCGCTCGTGCTGTTCAGCGCGCCGGGCCGGCTCGCGATCGGGGCCGGCGGCGCCCGGCTGCTGCTGCGCGGCCTGCGCCCCGGCAGCTACCCGCGCGGCGGCTCCATGCACCTGCGGCTGTGGGCGGCCGAGCGGCTCACCGAGCTGAGCGGCGCGACCGGGCTGTCCGGCGCCTGGCTGGTCCCCTACGCCCGGGCGCTGGGCGCCAAGGTCGCACCGGAGGTGGACCTCCACTCGCTGCCGCCGGTCACCGGGCTGCTCAAGCTGGGCCGGGGCTGCGCTGTCGAGGCCGAGGTCGACCTGTCCGGCTACTGGCTGGACGGCGACCGGCTGGAGGTCGGCCAGGTCAAGGTCGGCGCCGGCGCGGTGGTCGGCACCCGCTCGACGCTGCTGCCCGGCGCCCGGGTCGGCAAGAACGCCCAGGTGCTGCCCGGCTCCAGCGTCACCGGCCAGGTGCCGACCGGTCAGCGCTGGGGCGGCGCTCCCGCCGTCAAGCTGGGCCGGGCCGAGTGGTCCTGGCCCAAGGCGGTCCCGGTCCGCCGGCCCCTCTGGGCCGCGGTGTACGGCGCCGGTGACGCCCTGCTCGGCCTGCTCCCGGTGCTGCCCGCCGCGGCCGCCCTCGCCGTGCTCTCCCGCTTCGTCGACCAGGGCGCGGACCTCGGCCCGGCCCTGGGCGGCGCGCTGCTCGGCCTGCTGCCCGCGACCCTGGCGTACGGCGCGCTGTACGCGGCGCAGCTGGTGGTGCTGGTCCGGCTGCTCAGCCTCGGGCTGGTGCCCGGGGTGCACCCGCTGCACGGCCGGGTCAGCTGGCAGGCGTGGACGGTCAGCCAGCTGATGGACCGGGCCCGCGAGGTGCTGTTCCCGCTGTACGCCGGGCTGGTCACCCCGCTGTGGCTGCGGGCGCTGGGGATGCGGGTCGGCCGGGGCGCCGAGGTGTCCACGGTGCTGGCACTGCCCAGCCTGACCACCGTCGGTGACGGCGCGTTCCTGGCCGACGACACCCTGATCGCGCCGTACGAGCTCGGCGGCGGCTGGATGCGCCTGGGCGAGGCGAAGATCGGCGAGCGGGCCTTCCTCGGCAACTCGGGGATGACCGCGCCGGGCCGTTCGGTGCCCAAGCGGGGCCTGGTCGGTGTGCTCTCGGCGACGCCGAAGAAGGCGAAGAAGGGCACCTCGTACCTGGGCATGCCGCCGATGCGGCTGCCGCGCGCGGCGGACCAGGCGGACCAGAGCCTGACGTACGAGCCGCCGGCCCGGCTGCGGTGGGCGCGCGGACTGGTCGAGCTGGCCCGGCTGCTGCCCGTACTGGCCTCGGGGGCACTGGGCCTGCTGACGGTGGCGGCGCTGTGCCGGCTGGCGGACGGCGCCCCGCTGCTGGCGGCGCTGCTCTCCGGTCTGGTCCTGCTGGCGGCGGGCGGCCTGGCCTGCCTGGTCGCGGTGGCCGCGAAGTGGCTGCTGGTCGGCCGGTTCCGGGCGGTGGAGCACCCGCTGTGGAGCGGCTTCGTGTGGCGCAACGAACTCGCCGACACCTTCGTCGAGGTGCTGGCGGTGCCGTGGCTGGTCGGCGCGGTGCCGGGCACCCCGGTGCTCAACCTGTGGCTGCGGGCGCTCGGTGCCAAGGTCGGGCACGGCGTGTGGTGCGAGAGCTACTGGCTGCCCGAGGCGGACCTGGTCACCCTCGGTGACGGAGTCAGCGTGAACCGGGGCTGCGTGGTGCAGACCCACCTCTTCCACGACCGGATCATGCGGATGGATACTGTGGTCCTCCGCGAGGGTGCCACCCTGGGCCCGGGCGGGATCGTGCTGCCCGGCAGCACGGTGGGCGCGCGCAGCACGCTGGGCCCGGCCTCGCTGGTGATGCGCGCCGAGTCCGTCCCCGCCGACACCCGGTGGCTGGGCAATCCCATCGAGGCGTGGCAGCCCACGTCGTGACCACCCCGCCCCCGTCCGGTACGGCCACCCGTCCCGGCCCGCAGGAAGCGCCCGCCCCCGTGAAGCCCAAGCACGCCCAGCCCGCAGCCCCCGGCCCGGACCCGTACTTCCCGAACAGCGGCGACCACCGCTACCGGGTGCACCGCTACGAACTCGCCCTGGACTACCGGCCCGGGCCCAACCGGCTGGCCGCCTCGGCCCGGCTGAGCGCGGTCGCGGACGCGGCCCTGGCCGAGTTCGCGCTCGACCTGGCCGAGTTCCGGATCGGGCGGGTGCTGGTCGACGGCAAGGCCGCCCGCTACACCCACCGCGGCGGCAAGCTGCGGATCCGCCCGGCGAAGGCCCTCCCGCCGGGCGCGGCCTTCACCGTCGAGGTGCACTACACCGGCAACCCCCGGCCGGTGCGCAGCCCGTGGGGCGGCCTGGGCTGGGAGGAGCTGACCGAGGGCGCGCTGGTGGCCAGCCAGCCGGTCGGCGCGCCGTCCTGGTTCCCGTGCAACGACCGGCCCGCGGACAAGGCGACCTACCAGGTGGCGGTCACCACGCCGTCCCCGTTCACGGTGCTCTCCGGCGGCCGGCTGCTCACCCGGACCACCCGGGCGTCCAGCACCACCTGGGTGTACGAGCAGAGCGCGCCGACCTCGCCGTACCTGGTGACGGTCTCCATCGGGCACTACCGGCCGGTGCCGCTCACCGCCCGGGCACCCCAGGGCGGTGTGCTGCCGCAGACCGGGCACGTGCCGCAGACCGGGTACGTGCCGCAGCGGCTGGCCGAGGACTTCACCCGGGACTTCGCCCGGCAGCCCGAGATGATGGCCCACTTCGCCGAGGTCTTCGGGCCGTACCCCTTCGGCGAGTACGCCGTCGTGGTCGCCGACGAGGAACTGGACGTCCCGGTGGAGGCGCAGGGCGTGGCCACCTTCGGCACCAACCACCTCGGCGGCGGCTGGGAGCGCGAGCGGCTGATCGCGCACGAGCTGGCCCACCAGTGGTTCGGCAACAGCGTCTCGATCGCCGACTGGCGGCACATCTGGCTCAACGAGGGCTTCGCCAAGTACGCGGAGTGGCTCTGGTCCGAGCACGCCGGCGGCCCGGGCGCGGCCGTGCACGCCGCCGCGGCGCACCGGCTGCTGGCCGGGCTGCCGCAGGACCTCACGATCGGCGACCCGGGCCGCCGGCTGATGTTCGACGACCGGCTCTACCAGCGCGGCGGCCTGGTGGTGCACGCGCTGCGGCAGGCGCTCGGCGAGGACCCGTTCTTCGCGATGCTGCGGGACTGGGCCGGCGCCAACCGGCACGGCGTGGTGTCCACCGGCGACCTCCTCACCCACGCCTCCCGGTACACCACGGCTCCGCTCGGCCCGCTGTTCGAGGCGTGGCTGGAGCGGCCGGAGCTGCCGCCGCTGACGGGCTGACCGGCTGACGGGCTCACGGACTGACGGGGAGGCTGCGGGGGTCACGGCGGCTTCGGCCGGCGGGCCCTCGTGGCAGGTCTGTTCCGGCAGGTCTGTTCCGGCAGGTTTATCCGCCTGGTCCGGGACCCGGCTGAGCTACTGTCCGTCCATGTCGAAGAGCTCAGACGATCAGATGACCGACCAGTCCGACCAGTTGCTGCCCACCACCCGCCGCGCCCTGCTGCACCGCGTCGCCGTCGCCCAGGCCGAGGGCCGCACCCCCTCCCTGGTCGCCGGGGTGGTGCGGGACGGCCGGCTGGTGTGGACCGGCGCCCGCAGCATGGTCGACGGGCACGCGCCGGACGCCGACGTCCAGTACCGGATCGGCTCGCTCACCAAGACCTTCGTCGGGGTGCTGGTGCTGCGGCTGCGCGACGAGGGCTTGCTCGACCTGACCGACCCGCTGGGCCGCCACCTGCCCGGCACCCCGGCCGACGGCGTCACCGTCGCCCAGCTGCTCGCCCACTCCGGCGGGATCGCCGCCGAGACGCCCGAGCCCTGGTGGGAGCGGACCGACGGTGCGCTACGGCCCGGACTCGGCGACCTGCTGGACCGGCAGAACCCGCTCAAGCACCCGGCCGGGCAACGCCACCACTACTCCAACCCCGGCTACGCGCTGCTCGGCGCGCTGGTCGAGAAGCTGCGCGGCGAGCCCTGGGGGGAGGTGCTGCGCCGCGAGGTCCTGGCCCCGCTCGGCCTGGACCGCACCACCCTGCTGCCCGAACACCCGCACGCCGGGGGCTTCGCCGTCCACCCGTGGGCCGACGTCATGCTGCCCGAACCCCTCACCGACACCGGCCTGATGGCCCCGGCCGGCCAACTCTGGTCCACCGGCGCCGACCTGGCCCGCTGGGCGGCCTTCCTCGCCGCCGGCGACGACCGGGTGCTCACGGCCGACACCCTCGCCGAGATGCGCCGCCCGGCCGTCGGACCGAACGACGCCGACTGGACCTCCGGCTCCGGCCTCGGCCTCCAACTGCGCCGCCACGAGGGTCGGTTGCTGTACGGCCACACCGGCTCGATGCCCGGCTTCACGGCCGGACTGTGGGTCAGTGCCGAGGACGGCCTGGCCGCGTTCGCCCTCTCCAACGCCACCAGCGGCACCGACACCCCCCTGCTGGCCGCCCAGTTGATCGGCATCACGGCCGCCCACGAGCCCCGACTGCCCGCCCCCTGGCGCCCGCTGTCCGAGGTCGACCAGGAGCTGCTGGCGCTCACCGGCCCCTGGTACTGGGGCGCCGCGCCCAACGTCCTGCGGCTGCGCGCCGACGGCGTCCTGGAGTTGACCCCGCAGGCCGGCGTCCACCGGGGCTCCCGCTTCCGGCCCGAGCCGGACGGCACCTGGCGCGGCCTGGACAATTACCACGCGGGCGAGACCCTTCGGGTGGTCCGGCACGCCGACGGCACCGTCAGCCACCTGGACGTCGGCTCCTTCGTCTACACCCGCGAGCCGTACGGTCGACCGGCCGCCGCCATCCCCGGCGGCGTCGACCCCCAGGGGTGGCGGGCGTTCTGAGCCCACCGGTGATCGCGGCGCCGTGACGCGTTCAGCCGTGACGCGTTCAGCCGTGGAGCCGTGGCCCGGCGCGTGGAGCCGTGACGGCTTGGCGCAGCCGACCGGGAGCGGCGGCGGGGGCGTGCGCAATGCAGCTGCGCGCCCCCGTTGTCCACCCCGGCCGAACGACCGCCCGGTGCCGGGCAGATGACCGGCAGGCCACGGGCCGCCACGGGTGGTCCCATTCAACAGGTGCACATCTGCGCTCCGCCGGGCCGCAACGTGAATTCCAACCGACTTGGAGACACATACGGGGACCGGTCCGCGCCCGACGCCCAACCCCTGCGGGCCGGGACGGCGCCGTGGCGATCCACGGCACCGCCGATCGTGCTGCCCTGGAGGGTCCGCCATGACCACCGTCCCCACGTACGCTCCGTCCGCAGTCGCCCCCACCCACGACACCCCGGCGGTCCCCGCGCCCCACCACCGGCCGGCCCCGGCCCCGGCCGACTACACCGTCTCCCTGGCCCGCGACGAGGACGACGTGCGCGCCGCCCAGCGGCTGCGCCACCAGGTCTTCGCCGCCGAACTCGGCGCCGTCCTGCACAGCCCCGTCACCGGACTCGACGTCGACCCCTTCGACGAGTACTGCGACCACCTGCTGGTCCGCGAGGGCGAGGACGGCGCCGTCGTCGGCACCTACCGGATGCTCCGCCCCGAGGCCGCCCGCCGGGCCGGACGGCTCTACTCCGACGGCGAGTTCGACCTCTCCGCGCTGGCGCCCGTCCGGCCCGGCCTGGTCGAGCTCGGCCGTTCCTGCATCCGACCCGACCACCGGGGCAACGGCGCCGTCATCAACCTGATGTGGGGCGGCATCGCCCGCTACCTCGCCGACACCGGCAACACCTGGGTCGGCGGCTGCTGCTCCATCGACCTGGCCGACGGCGGCGCCACTGCGGCCCGGGTCTGGGACACCGTCAGCGCCAAGTACCTGGCCCCCGAGGAGTACCGGGTCACCCCGCACCGCCGCTGGGACTCCACCGGCGTGCCGCGCGCCGAGCGCGGCGCCCTGCCCGCCCTGCTCCGCGGCTACCTGCGACTCGGCGCCTGGGTCTGCGGCGAGCCCGCGTACGACCCGGACTTCAACTGCGCCGACCTGTACGTGCTGCTGTCGCTGGAGCGCACCGACCCGCGCTACCTGCGGCACTTCCTGTCCGGAACGGCCACCCCGGGCGCCTCGTCATGAGCGTCTGGCTGCCGACCGCGACCTGCCGCCCGGAGACCTGCCTGGGCGAACGCGCGCCGGAGGTCTCCCACCCCCGGCGGGTGCTGCGACTGACCGCCTGTCTGGTGGCGGTGCTGGCCGGGGTGCTGCTCAGCCTCCCGGTGCGACTGCTGCCGTACGGCGCCCGGGACCGGCTGATCCGGCTCTGGGCGCGGGTGCTGCTGCGCACCCTCGGGGTGACCGTCCACCTCGGGACGCCCCGGACGCCCGGCACACCCGGCTCGGCCGGGGCCGCCGGGGCGGCCGGGGCGGCCGGCGGCACGGCGGTGGCCGCCGACGGGGCCCTGGTGGTGGCCAACCACGTGTCCTGGCTGGACATCCCGCTGCTCGCGGCCGGGCGGCCGGGCCGGTCCCTGGCCAAGACCGAGGTCCGGCGGTGGCCGGTGCTCGGGCCACTGGTCGCCTGGGGCGGCACCGTGTTCCTGGACCGCGACCGGCTGCGCACGCTGCCGGACACCGTGGCGACCGTGGCCGAGGTGCTGCGCTCCGGACACCCGGTGATCGTCTTCCCGGAGGGGTCGACCTGGTGCGGGCGGGAGAGCGGCCGGTTCCGACCCGCGCTGTTCCAGGCCGCGGTGGAGGCCGGCGCCTTCGTCCAGCCGGTGACCATCCGCTACCGGCTGGCGGACGGACGGTCCACCAGCGCCCCCGCCTTCATCGGCGACGAGGGACTGCTCACCTCGCTCGCCCGGGTGGTCGCGGTGCGCGGGCTGGTCGCCGACGTCACCTTCCTGCCGCCGATCCCGCCGCCCGGGCCGCAGCCCACCCGGGCGGGCGCCCGACGGGAACTGGCCCGGGCGGCGCAGGCGGCGGTGGAGGGGATCCGCTGAGGCGAGGGCTGTCGCGTTGCCCGCGCCGTTCGTGCCGTCCCGGCCAGGCCCCGGCTCCGCTCAGGCGGAGCGGGCTCCGGCCGGTTCCTCCGGCCGCGTCTCGCCGGGAGCGGCCGGGGCGAGCGGACGGGCCCGGCCGAGCAGTACGGCGACCAGCACGGCCGTGACGGCGAGCAGCACCGAACCGCAGCGCAGCGCGAGGTGGATGCCGTCGACGAAGGCGCCGTCCACCGCCTGCCGCACCGGAGCGGGCAACCCGCCGGCCGCGCCCCCGCCGCCGTGCGCCGCCCCGGTGGGCGCGTCCGCGACCGGGCCGACCGCCTCGACCGGAACGCCCAACCGGTGCAGGGCCGAGGTCAGCTGGTCCGTCATCCGGTTGGTCAGAACGGCGCCGAGCACCGCGATCCCGAGCACCCCGCCGAGTTCGCGCAGGGTGTTGATGGTCGCCGAGGCCATCCCGGTCTGCGCCGGGGCGACCCGCTGGAGCACCGCGATCGAGATCGGGGTGAAGGTCAGCCCCATGCCGAAGCCCAGGGTGAAGAGCGTCCAGAGGTACTCGAGGTAGCGGGCGTGGTCGCCGTACAGCGACAGCCCGCCCAGACCGACCGCGCACAGCGCCAGCCCGAGCACCATCGGCAGCCGGGGCCCGTACCGGGCGGCGAGCCGGCCGGACAGCGGACCCGCGACCACCAGCATCACGGTCATCGGCAGCCCGCCGTAGGCCGCGCCGGACGGCGACCAGCCCAGCACACCCTGCATCAGCAGCGGCAGGAAGAACAGCGCCCCGAACATTCCGAAGCTGACCATGAACCCGCTCAGCAGCGCACCGCTCAGCGCGCCGTCCCGGAACAGCCGCAGCTCCAGCATCGGCTCGGCCACACGCAGTTCGAGCAGCAGGAAGACGACCAGCAGGGCGACCGCGACCGCTCCGCAGCCGAGGACCCGGGGGTCGGTCCAGCCGCGCGAGGGGCCCTCAATCAGGGCGTAGACCAGCAGGCCGAGGCCCGCCGCCGAGAGCACGAACCCGCCGAAGTCGATCCGCCGGGCGCGCGGCGGGATCCCCGGGAGGACCTTGGCGGCGAGCACCACCCCGGCCACCCCGATCGGCACATTGATCCAGAACACGCTGGCCCAGCCGAGGTGTTCGACCATCGGACCGCCGATCACCGGGCCGATCGACAGGCCCAGCGCGGACACCCCGGACCACACGCCGATCGCCTTGGTGCGCTCGCCCTCCTCGGTGAACACGTGGCCCAGCAGGGTCAGACTGCCCGGGGTGAGCAGCGCGGCCCCCACGCCCTGGACCATCCGGCCGCCGACCAGCACCCCGATCGTCCCGGCGAGCGCGGCCACCGCGGAGCCGAGGGTGAACAGGCTCAGGCCCAGGACGAACATCCGGGTCCGGCCGTAACGGTCGCCGAGCGCACCGCCGGTCAGGACGAGGCCCGCGTAGACCAGGCTGTAGCCCTCGGCGACCCACTGGAGGCCGCTGATCCCCGAGTCCAGGTCCTGCCCGATGCGGGGCAGGGCGACATTGACGACGACGTTGTCCAACATGGCCATGAACATGGCTACGCAGAGCGTCAGCAGCGCCAACCGCTGTCTGCGGCGCGTGCTCGACTCCCCCATGGAGTTCCCTCCGATCCCATCCCTAACAGCGTTAGGGTCCGATGCGACACGCACAGACTGCCCCTAACGCTGTTAGTTGGCAAGTCATATCCCCGACCTGCGAAACCACCGGCCGAGCAGCCGTGGCACTGTTGACCCGCCACACCGAACCGATCCGCCCGACCCGACCGATCTGCCAGGTCTGCCAGGTCTGCCAGATCCGACCGACCCGACCGACCCGACCGACCCGACCGACCGCTGGAGGCGTCCGCACAGCCATGCCGGAGAACGACGACGCGACCCCCGCCCTCACCCGCGAAGCCCTCACCCAGGCCGCGCTGCGCGTACTGGAGCGGGACGGCCTGGACGGACTCTCGATGCGCAAGGTCGCCGCCGAAGTCGGCGTCAAGGCGGCCTCGCTGTACTGGCACGTCCGCAACAAGCAGGAACTCCTCGACCTGCTCAGCGACGCGATCCTCGCCTCGGCCGAACCCCCGCCACGCCAGGACGACTGGCGCACCGAGCTGTACGAGTACTGCGCCACCTACCGCCGGCTGCTGCTCGGCAACCGCGACGCCGCCAAGGTGGTGGCCGGCCGCCTCGCTCCCGGGCCGTGCCTGCTCAACCTGATGGAGGACCAGCTCGACCGGCTCCGCTCCGCCGGCTTCTCCGACGCCGACACGGCCATGGCCAGCTACCTGCTGGGCGCCTTCGTCCAGGGCTTCGTGCTCCAGGAGCAGTCGCCGCTCTCGGCCGCCGAAGTCCTCGGCACCAGCCGCCGGGACATCGCCGAAGACGCCGGGAACCTCTTCCGCAGCCTGCCCCCGGAGCAGTACCCCAACCTCACGGACCTCGCCGACCACATCACCGGCCCCAACATGGACGCCCGCTTCGACTTCTGCGTCCACCGCGTCCTCGACGGGCTCGCCGCCCTGCTGCCGCCCGACCGGCGCTGACCGGCGGCGGCTGCGGCTGGCGGCTGCGGGCTGCGGGCTGCGGGCTGCGGGCCGGCTATCGGCGTCCAGCGGCGGCGTCGACCGAAGGAGCGGCGCAGTCGGCTCGGACGGATCGCGGCCGGCCTGACGGCCGCGCTGGGCCGCTGGCTGATCCTCCGCGTCGGCCACCCCTCCTTCGGCACCGCCGTCGGGCTGGACATCGGGCCCTGCCGGACCCGATCAGCGCTCCGCCGGACGCCCCTCCGCCGGACGTCCCTCCGCCGCATGCCCCTCCGCCGCATGCCCCGCGAAGCCGTACGCCCCTGGGGTGCCCGGTCATTCGCACAGATGATCTACACGTCCCCTCCCCCTACGATACGAACCATGCTCGCCTACGCCCCCGCGGCCCTGTTCTTCCTGCTGTTCGGAGTCGGGGTACTACGCGACCGCCGCCAGTTCAGCAACGCCGTCCTGCTCGGCATCGCTGTGTCACTCCTCTCCCTCGCACTGCTCGCCGAACTCCGCAAGGCACCCACGCTGGTGGCGGAGCTGGCGGCGGTGGCGATCGTCCTGCTGCCGACGGTCGGAACCGTGGCCCTGGTCTGGTTCCTGCTCGCCAACGGCGTAACCATGATCCGCAAGGAAGGCACCCGGCCGGCCAACCTGCTGCCCCTGCTCGCCGGTCTGGGCATCATCGCCGTCTTCGCCCTGCTGTTCGCCGCCATCGCCACCCACTCACCCCGGCTCGGCATCCTCGCGGGCACCGCCGTCCTGGTCGTCGGGTACATCTCCTTCCTGTTCGTCTGCTTCGTCGGCTACGCCTTCCTGTACGGTCGCCACCGGCCGCGCCGGGACGTGGACTTCGTGGTCGTCCTCGGATCCGGACTGATCGGCGGCGAGCGCGTCCCGCCCCTGCTCGCCAGTCGGCTCAACCGGGGCCGCGAGGTGTACGAGGCCCAGGCCGCGCGCGGCAACCCTCCGGTGCTGATCACCTCGGGCGGCCAGGGGCCGGACGAGAAGCTGCCGGAGTCGCACGCGATGGCCGACTACCTGGTCGAACACGGCTTCCCCGCCGAGCACATCGAGCGGGAGGACCGCTCACGCACCACCGAGGAGAACCTGCTCTTCAGCCGGGCCATCATGGAACAGGCCAAGCCCGACTACCGCTGCGTCGTGGTGACCAACAACTTCCACGCCTTCCGCGCCGCGCTGACCGCCCGCAAGACCGGCGTCAACGGGCACGTCTTCGGCTCGCCCACCGCCCGGTACTACTGGCCGAGCGCGACCATCCGCGAGTTCGCGGCGGTCTTCCTCGCACACAAACTGGTCAACTTCGGGATCTGCGGCCTCCTCGCACTCTGCGGGGTCCTGGCTGCGCTCTGAGCGCCTCCCGGCGCACCGTTCCCCGCGTGGGGTCCGGCTGTTCACTCCTGCAGCGACTGCGCCTACTACGGCGCCGGCCGTCACCACGCACGCACCACGGAGATCACAGCCCATGTCACAGCCGATGTCACAGCAGTGGTCACGGGGGTGACCACGGGGACGTACGGTCAGGGCGGACCGGGCGTCCAGCTGCGGGTGCGGGCACACGGCTCCTGACCGTCCGGAAGCCGCTGCTCGGTGGGGACAGGCTGAGAAACCGTCATGAGGTCAACATGCCCTCTTCGAACGCCCGACTCAAGCCCTTCCCAGCCCAACTCCCCTCCGGCCAAATCCCCTCCGGCCATGGCCCCCTCCGACGCGGGCCATCGGCAACCAGCCCGGTGACGAGTCACTCCTCACTCATCCCGCCACCTCCCCCACGACCTCGCCGGCCCGCAGCCCCTCGAACAGGTCGGTCTCGACGCCTCCAGCGCAATCCGAGCCGTCCGAGCCGTCGGCACTCGACACGAAGCTGCGCGCCAGGTGGTAGTCCTCGGTGGGCCAGACCTCCCGCTCGACGGCCCGTGGGTGGGCCATGAAGGCAACGCCCGGCTGCACCTGGGTGGCATGCGCCAGCATCGCCGCGTCCCGTACGGCGAACTGCTCGGCGCACGCGATCCGGGTGGTGGTCGCGAGGGTGGGCGGAGTGTCCGGCCATTCGGCGAGTAACTCACCCATCGCCGAGGGGATTCCGCGCTCCGTCATGGCGTCGTGCAGCGCCTGGAACCAGGGCCGGGAAAGCGCCAGGTGGTAGTAGAGCTTTGGCGCCTGCCAGGGTTCGCCGGCCTCCGGGTAACGCTTCGGGTCGGCAGCAGCCTCGAAGGCCTCGACCGTGACCTTGTGAGTCATCACGTGGTCCGGGTGCGGGTACCCGCCCGTCTCGTCATAGGTGATCACGACGTGTGGACGGAACTCCCGGATCAGCGCGACCAGCGGTGCCGCCGCGGCCTCCATCGGCTGGGCGGCGAAGCAGTCGTCCGGCAGCGCTTCGTCCGGGCCCGGCATCCCGGAGTCGACGAAGCCCAGGAACTGCTGCCGCACACCGAGGATGTCACGCGCGGCTGCCATCTCCTCGCGCCGGATTCGGGTGAGGTCGGCGCGGACCTCGGGGCGGTCCAGTGCCGGGTTGAGCACCGAACCGCGCTCGCCACCGGTGCAGGTCGCGACCAGGACGTCCACACCGTCCGCCGCGTACCGGGCGAGGGTGGCCGCCCCCTTGCTGGATTCGTCGTCGGGGTGGGCATGCACGGTGAGCAGCCGCAGGCCGTCGGCATGCTTGCCATCGGGGCGCTTGGTGAACAAGGGGACCTCCACAGTCGTAGCGAGTCGGATTGATGTGAATCGATTTGACTCGAGTCGGCTTGAGTCGGCTTGAGTCGGCTTGAGCCGGATTGGGTCAGACTGAGCCACAGGGGAACTGGCGAATGATCAGGACGCGGCGGCCGATCAGCCTGCCTTGCGGGCGGCGCCCGGGTAGAGCAGAGCCGGTGCGATCGAGAGTGCCGACAGGGCCAGCACCCACCAGAAGGTCGCGCCGAAGGCCGCACCGGGCTGACCCGGGTGCCCCACCTGCGCCTGCTGGAGGACCACGGTCAACACCGCCGTACCGAGAGCCCCGCCGAGCCGGTTGAGCACATTGACCGCGCCGGCCGCGGCCGGCACCTGGGCCCTCTCGACGCTTCCGTACACCGCCGCCATTCCGGGGATCACGATGATCCCCATGCCCACCCCGCGCAGCGCCAGCGAGCCGACGACCAGCCAGTCGGCCGGGCCGGAGCCGCGGCCCAGCTGGGTGAAGACCACGGTACCGAGCAACGAGCAGCCGATGCCGAGCAGGATCAGCGGACGCGGTGCGAAGCGGTGGGTTATTCGGCCGGCCAGCAGCGAGGTGACCGCAGTGCCGAGCGCCTGCGGTGCCAGCAACAGCCCGGCCGCCACCGCTCCGGCATGCTCCACCTGCTGGTAGTAGAGCGGCACCAGGAACATCGAGCTGTACAGCACGGCTCCCTGGAGGAAGCTGTTCGCCGTCGCCACCGCGAAGCCCCGACGGGCGAACAGCCGCAGGTCGAGCAACGGCGCCCGGCCGTCCCGGCGCCGCCCGATCCGCAGCGCGTGCCACCCGTAGGCCGCCAGCAGCACCGCCCCCGCCGCGACCGCCACCGGGCCGGCCGTGCCACCGCCGCCGATGGTGGAGAGCCCGTAGACCAGCGCGGTCAGGCCGGGTGACAGCAGCACCAGACCCGTCACGTCCAGCCTGGCCCGCGGGAGTTCGGAGCGGTCCTCGGCCGGGAGCCAGCGGGCCGCCAGCAGCACCGTCAGCAGCCCCACCGGCACGTTCAGCAGGAACATCCAGCGCCAGTCGAGGTGCTCCAGCACCAGGCCGCCGAGGATCGGCCCCAGGACCGGAGCCAGGCTGATCGGGAGCAGCAGGGTGCCCATCACCCGGCCGATCCGGGACGGCCCGGCCGCCTGCACCATGATCGACTGCCCGAGCGGCTGGATCATGCCGCCGCCGATGCCCTGCAGCACCCGGAAGGCGATCAGGCTGCCCGTCGACCAGGCCAAACCGCACAGCGCGGATCCGAGCACGAACAGGACGACCGAGGCCAGCCAGGCCCGCCGGGCCCCGAACCGGCCGGCGGCCCAGCCCGAGAGCGGCATGGTCAGCGATATCGCCAGCAGGTACCCCGTGGCCACCCACTGCACCGACGCCATCGAGCTGTGCAGATCGCGGCCGACGGAATCGATGCCGACATTGACGATCGTGGTGTCCAGCAGAGCCAGGATCGGACCCAGCGCGAGCACCACCGCCATCTTCCACAGGCCCGGCGGCAACGGCTCCGGCCTCACCGACCGGCCCGCCTCCGAGACCTTCCCCGGCCTGCCCTCTCCGGTGACCGACATGGTCATGCGTCCTCCCCTGGGTCGTCCCTCCGGCGGCCGCTCCGACTGCCTGGAGAAAACTTAGGACGGACCCATTGATTAGGTCAAGCCTAATTTCTGTGCCCGACCCAGCGAACTGCGCTAGGCTCGCCACCATGACCGACACCGGCAGCACTCCGACCCTTCGCGAGACCCCGAACCTGCGCGCACTCAACAAGCGCCGCACCCGCGAGGCGATCTCGCACGCCGCGACGAGGCTCTTCATCGAGCGCGGCTTCGACCGCACGACCATCGCCGAGGTCGCCGCCGCCGCCGGGGTCGCCAAGATGACCGTCACCAACCACTTCCCGCGCAAGGAGGACCTCTTCTTCGACCTGCACGAGGAGCTCGTCGACCGGCTCGCCCGCGCCGTCGCCGGGCGCGCCCCCGGCGAGTCCGCCCTCGCCGCGCTGCGCCGCGACTGCCTGGCCGGGCTGGACCGGCACGATCCACGACTGGGCTTCTCCGGCCCCGACTTCGCCCGCACCATCGCCGAGAGCCCCGCCCTCGGCGCCCGGCTGCGCGAACTGCACGAACAGAGCGAGGCCGCACTCGCCGAAGCCCTGGCCGAGGCCGTCCACGCGGCACCCGTCGACTTCGAGAGCCGGGTCGCCGCCGCCCTGCTCGCCGCCGTCGACCGCGCCATACTCGCCGAGGTCTTCCGCCGCACCCTGGCCGGCCAGGACCACCCCACCATCGCCGCCGCCGTCCGCCCCGCCGCCGTCCACGCCTTCGACCGGCTCCAGAGCGCCCTCGGCAGCTACGCCGTCCGCGACAGTTAGGCCGCCCCCCACACACCCGGCGGTCCAGCCCACGCACCTCGGCGGCCAGGCCCGCCCTGCCGCCCGGGCGGTCCAGCAGCGGGCCGGGCGGGGCGGCGAGCCGTGGAGTCCGTCACGACCTGACCCCGCACCGCCCCGAACACCGCCGCGCCGCCCGTTCCTTGGGCGGCATGGCAGCACCGTTCCAGCCCGTTCGCGCGTCGGCCGAACGCCCACGGACGCGGAACTGCGCGTTCTTACAAGACGCGGCGGCGCCCGGTGCCCCACCTTCGTTGCAGGAGCGGCCGACAGGTCGAGGCCGCCAGGCCACAGGGAGATCTCCATGAAGCGTTGGCAGGCGGCCCTGGCGGGCACCGTGGTCAGCCTTGGCATCACGTTGACGAGCGCGCAGACGGCGGACGCGGTCAGCGTCCGGCAGCCCGATTTCGTGCAGGCATGGCACGGTTCCGCGTCCTATCGCGCCAGCAAGGACTTCGTCCCGCAGTCGAACCTCATCCAGATCAGCACGCTCAGCTGTGCGGGGAAGGCGCCCGTCCGGAGCAAGACGCAGCTCGTGCGGACCCGGGACAAGAAGGTGATCTACAGCGGCAACTACTACAACGCCACCGGCTCGTGGGTCACCAACCCCGACTGGATCCAGGTGAACCCCGGCGAGGCGTACTACCTGCGCTGGTACTCCCAGTTCGGTCCGTTGGTCACGTCCCGCTGCCAGGGCGTGCTCGCGACCGGGTGACCGCCGGCGAGGGCCCACCCGGCGGCGATCCCGCACCACCCGGCGGCGACCGAGGTGGCAGAAACCGAGGAACGGCGCCTTGCCGCACCGAGAGACCCAGCAGGTCAAGTCCCCATCAGGAGGCCGATCATGCCCATCCCCCCTCACGTGCTGCTCTCGAACTGCGATCACCAGTGGGTCATGAATCCCAGCGGTGACGCTCGGATGATCTGCTGCAAGTGCGGAGCCCTGCAGTAGGACAGGCACAGCCCTTCCATCTCCGCACGCTCCCGCCCGGCCACCGTCCCGAGCGGGGGCGGGCGTCACGCGCGAGCGGCACCGTCGTGGGACGGTCGTACCAGGCCGCTAGGCTGCTCGGATGATCAACCCGCCGCCCGCGCCGCTGACCCTCGAAGCCGCCAGGGACCTCCAGCGGCTCCTCCGCACCGAGATCGGGCCGGGCCTCAGTGAGCGGGAACTCGACGACGTCGAGGCCGGGTTCGGGTTCCGGTTCGCGCCTGATCACCGGGTCTTCCTGTCCGCTGGCCTCCCCCGCGGGAACCGGAACTGGCCGGACTGGCGGAACGGCGATCCCGAAGAGCTGCGGGGGCGGCTGTCCTGGCCGGTCGAAGGTGTGCTGTTCGACGTCGAGCACAACGGCTTCTGGGACTCGGCCTGGGGCTCGAAGCCGGACGCGGCGACGGACGCGCTGCGGGTCGCGCGGGCCGAACTGGCCGCCGTTCCCCAGCTGGTGCCGGTCTACAGCCACCGCTACCTGCCGGGCCCGGAGGGCGGAGCCGGGCATCCGGTGCTGTCGGTGTACCAGACCGACATCATCTACTACGGGAACGACCTCGCCGACTACATCCATCGCGAGTTCACCGGCCGGCCGACCGACCTGTCCCGGGCGCGTACGACCGTCGCCTTCTGGGCGGGCTTCGTCGACGTCGCCCCGGGCCCCGGGACCCCCCGGAACGGGTGACGGAACTCCCGGACCTCGGCGCGCAGTCGGCCCGGCTGACGGAACACCGCGGGCTGGGCGTCGACGACCTGCCCCGCCTGTCGGCCCGTCCCCGCGGCCGAACTGCGGGCCGTGCTCGACGGCGCGCCGCCCACCGGGGCACTGCTCCGACGACTCGCCCCCGTCTTCCGACTGCACACCGGGACCTGTTCGTCATCGCCTCCACGAGCGGACGGCATGGGAAGCCGACAGGTGACATATCGCCATGCTCCGGGACCAAAGGCCGAGTTGGAGATCCACGAGCCGGCGCCGTGTCAACCACCCCGCACCCGACCGATTGTCACAGTCCGATCCCTGTCATGTCCTGACGATTGTGACGCCCCGGATGGCACCGAACGCCGCCCACCTGCCGTCCTCTGGTGTGTCCAAGCAGTCAGCAGGAACACCTCATCGGGGAGCCACCATGTCCGTCCGCAACCGTCGCCCGCTGCTCGCCTCCGTCGTCCTCGTCGGGGCGGGGCTCGCACTGACCGCCTGCGGGCCCGACAACACCGACACGGCCACCGGCACCGCGACGGTCGGCGCGACCGCCACGGTGGCCGCCAAGCCGACGGCCGGCGGCCCGGCCACCGCCGCTCCCACGAAGGGCGCGGGGGCGGCGACCTCGCATCCCGTCGCCCACACCCCGCCCGCCGGGGGCTCCGACTCCGCCGGCGGCCCGTGTGACATCCAGAACCTCACCATCCACGTGACGCCGCGCAGTGGGTCGGCCAGCCAGTACGTGATCGACGTGCGCAACACCGGTTCGAGCGCCTGCAGCCTGGACGCCGTCCCGAGCGTCGACCTGGGGGACTCCGCCGCCCGTGACCAGAGCAAGAACGTCAAGCCGGCGCTCACCAGCGGCACGATGCGGTTCACGGTTGCGGCGAGCCGGAGCGCGTACGCGGTGATCGACCTCGACCCGAGCGGCGCCACCACCGGCACCCTCCCCGGCATCAACCAGCTCAATGTGCTGGCCGACCAGGAGAACATGCCGCTCGCGAACACCCAGAACTTCCCGCTCAAGAGCGACGTGCGGGTCCTGGACCCGCGGATGAGCGTCTACCGGGGCTCCGAGGCGGAGGCGCTGGCGTCCCTGGCGAGCTTCGGCAAGTAGTACCGCCGGGCCGTCCAACTGCCGAGGACCCCACTTCGCCCCCGTGGCGGAGGTGGGGTCCTCGTCTGCTCCCACGCCCCTCCCCCGCCCACAAGAGCGCACGCCAAAGGCCCGGTCGGCGCGGCCGGACCGGGGTTGACGCCCGCTCGGACTTCCACCACCCTTCCACTAATCGAATAGTGAAAGGGTACTTTGCCGATGCCGGTCGCCCTCCCCCCGACCAACCCGTCCAACCCGTCCAACCCGACCAGCCGTGCCGACCCGGACACCCCGACCACCCCCGCCGACACCCACCCGCACCCCGCAGACGACCGCCCCCGCACGAACCGACCCCGCCACCCCGCCACCCTCGCCTGGGGTCTGGCCGCCGCCTTCGCCGCGCTCTACACCTGCGTCGCCGTCAACCGGCACCGACGCGGCCTCACCAAGGCCTACGACCTGGGCATCTTCGAGCAGGCCATCCGGGCGTACGCCCACGGCCGGGCCCCGATCGTGCCGCTCAAGGCGCCCGGCTACGACCTGCTCGGCGACCACTTCCACCCGCTGATCGCCGTCCTCGCCCCCGCCTACCGGGCCTTCCCGAGCCCGCTCACCCTCATGGTCGCCCAGGCGCTGCTGATGGCACTGGCCATCGTCCCGATCACCACCTGGGCGCACCAGGTGGCCGGGCCGCGAGCGGCCCTGCTCCTCGGCTGCGCCACCGGGGCCTCCTGGGGGATCGTCCGGGCCGCGGCCGACGACTTCCACGAGATCGCCTTCGCCGTCCCACTGCTGGCCTTCGCCGCCACCGCGCTCGGCCGGCGCCGCCCGCTCGCCGCCGCGCTCTGGTCGCTGCCGCTGCTGCTGGTCAAGGAGGACCTGGGGCTGACGGTGGCCGCCGTCGGCCTGCTGATCGCCTGGCAGGCCCGCCGGGACCGGCGCACTCCGCTGCCCGGACTCGCCCTCGCCGCCGTCGGGGTCGCCGCGACCGCGTTCATCCTGCTCGTCGTCCTGCCCGCGCTCAACCCCCATGGCAGCTTCGACTACTGGCAGCAGCTGGACGGCGCCGACGGGCACTCCCCGGCCTGGGCCGTGCCCCTGCGGCTCGGGTGGCCGCCACTCAAGTGGCTGCTGCTGTTCCTGCTCGCCGCCACGGGCGGCTTCCTCTGCCTGCGCTCGCCGCTGCTCCTGCTCTGCGCACCCACCCTGCTCTGGCGGCTGCTGTCCACCAACCCGCACCACTGGGGCGTCAGTTACCACTACAGCGCGGTCCTGATGCCGATCGTGTTCGCCGCCCTGGTCGATGCCGTATGCCGCACCAGCACCGAGCGGAACGCCCGCACCGCGCCCGCCCCCACCGCCTCCCACCCCGTCCGACGCGCGCTCGCCGTGACCGCCCTGGTGACGGTTGTGTCGCTGCCGCTCTATCCGCTGCACGAGGCGGTGATGCCCGAGGCGTGGAGCACCTCCCCCCGGCTCACCGAGACCCGGGCGATGCTCCGCCTGATACCCGACGACACCACCGTCGCCGCCTCCAACCGGCTGGCCGCCCAGCTC
This sequence comes from Streptomyces sp. CBMA123, assembly GCF_014596465.1. Taxonomy (GTDB): domain Bacteria; phylum Actinomycetota; class Actinomycetes; order Streptomycetales; family Streptomycetaceae; genus Kitasatospora. The sequence goes on from NZ_MECK01000301.1 coordinate 33,779, forward strand.
ACCGGCCGGGCGGACGTCACCCTGGTGTGCCAGGACGCGGTCGGCCCCGGTCCGGAGTGGGTGGCCGTCGACCTGCGCGATCCGAGCGTGTGGTCCCCGTGCGCCACCGCCGCCACCGCCCGCATGCTGGCGGCCTACCAGGAGTACGGCTATTACCGGATGGTCGACCGGGACGGCCTGCTCCTCCTCAAACGCCCCTGACCGACCGCCGCCTCCCCTGGCCGCCTCCCCCCGACCGCTTCCACCCCTCCTTCCCGCCCCCGGCCCGGCTTGACCCGCGCGCCACAGTGGGCCACTATTCCACTATTGAACTAGTGAAAGGCCGCAACGGGTGTGATCGAATACCGCATCGATCGGCGCAGCGGCGTCTCCACGTACCAGCAGATCGTGCAGCAGACCAAACAGGCCCTGCGACTCGGACTGCTGCAGCCCGGCGACAAGCTGCCGACCGCCCGCGAGGTGGTCGAACTGACTGCGATCAACCCCAACACCGTGCTGAAGGCCTACCGCGAACTCGAACGCGAGGGACTGGTCGAGCCCCGCCCGGGTCTCGGCACCTTCGTCCGGCGCTCGCTCGCCCGGCCCGAGGCTGCGGCCGACGGGCCGTTGCGCGCCGAGCTGGTCGGCTGGGTGGACCGGGCCCGGGATGCCGGACTGGAACGTGAGGACATCGCCGCCCTGATGACTTCCGCACTGGAGCAGCGCTTCGACAACGGGGTGCCCCCGGCGCCACCGGACTGACGGCACCCCGGGGCACCCCCGGAGGCTCCCCGTCGCCACCGGCCAAGGAGCCACCGGCCGAGGCGCAATCGACCCGGGCGCCACCGACCCAGGCGCCACCCGGGTCCGCACTACCGATCCGAAGCACGCCGGGTCTCCCGGCAGCACCGAACACAGAACCGAGAACAGTGGGGGGACCGGGTGAACGACCCGACAACCGTGGCTCCGGCCCTGGAGGCCGCCGGGCTCGGCAGGCGGTACCGGAGCGACGACTGGGCCCTGCGCGGCTGCGACTTCACCGTCCCGACCGGACGGATCTGCGGCGTGGTGGGCCCCAACGGCGCCGGCAAGAGCACCCTGCTCTCCCTTGCCGCCCGGCAACTCAGCCCCACCGAGGGCGAGTTGCGCGTCTTCGGCGAACCATCCGACACTCCGGAGGAGCGCGCCCGGGTCGCCTACGTGGCCCAGGACAAGCCGCTCTACCCGGGCCTCACCGTCGCCGAGACCCTGCGGCTGGGCCGCGAGCTCAATCCGATCTGGGACGATGATCTGGCCCACGAGATCGTCGACCAGGGCGAGTTGCGCCCCAGGGCGCGGATCGGCTCGCTCTCCGGCGGCCAGCGTACCCGGGTCTCGCTGGCCCTCGCCCTCGGCAAACTCCCCGAACTGCTACTGCTGGACGAGCCGATGGCCGACCTCGACCCGCTCGCCCGGCACCAGCTCATGGGCACCCTGATGTCGGCCGCCGCCGAACGCGGCACGACCATCGTGGTCTCCTCGCACATCCTCCCCGAACTGGAGGGCGTCATCGACCACTTGCTGCTCGTCCAGGGCGGACGGATCCGGCTGGCCGGCGACCTGGAGGAGATCCTGGACGGGCACCAGTTGCTCACCGGCCCCGCCGGAAGCGCCACACTCCCGCCCGAGCTGGTGGTCGAGCAGCGGATCGGCGGACGCCAGGCGACCGCACTGGTACGCACCGGGGAACCGCTGGACGGCGCTTGGGAGAGCGAACGGCCCAGCCTGGACGAGCTGTTGCTCGGCTACCTCCGCGCGCCCGCCGACGTCGCCACCGCCACCGCCCCCGCCACCGCCACCGCCACCGCCACTCCGGCGAACGACGAGAAGGCAGCATGAGCACGAACGTCCTGACCACCGACCCCACGAAGCCCGCCCCTGCCGCCCGGGAGCGCGCCGACACCCCCCGCATGCGCGGACTTCTCTGGCTGACGCTCCGTCAAAGTCGTTTCAAGCTCTGGACGCTGACCGCGCTGCTCGTCCTCCTGGCGGCCGACCTCCTCTGGATCCACATCATCTGCAACCACACCGTGGGCGTGCTGCGCCGGACGGGCTGCTACAGCCCCGAGAGCTGGGACAGCGCCCAGTGCTGGGCCCTCCTCTCGCCGATCAACCGGCCGAACTTCTGGTTCGAATCCGTGCTCCAGCCCCTGGTCACGGCCGTCCCGCTGCTGATCGGCGCGTTCATCGGCGCGCCGCTACTGGCCCAGGAGCACGAGCGCGGCACGATCCGGCTGATCCGCGCCCAGTCCGTCAGCCCGGTGCGCTGGCTGGCCGCCCGCCTCGCGGTGCCCGGTCTCGCCGTCCTGGCCGCCACCGGCGTACTCGCCGCGCTGATGAGCTGGGTGTGGTGGACGGACATCGTGCACGGGCCGGTCTCCTTCGACCCGCCGTTCCAGTTCTTCACCTACCCGGCCCTCGGGCTCGCGCCGGTCGCCTGGTCCCTGTTCGCCCTGGCCCTGGGCGTCCTGGTCGGCCAGCTGCTGCGCCGGACCCTGCCCGCGATGTTCCTGACCGGCGCACTGGTCGCGATCACCCACGGCCTGATCCGCTGGGCGCGCCCGTCGTTCCACCCCACCGTCGACGCGGTGGTTCCCCTCCACGCCATGCAGCCCACCAACGCATGGCTGGTCGACTCCAAGACCGTCCTCGCCGACGGCACCCGGGTCAGCAGCGAGGTGTGCATGGGAAGGAACCGGTGCGACGGGGCCACCGGCACCTGGCTGAGCTACCACCCCTCCGGCGACCTCGTACCGATCCAACTCGTCGAGACCGGCATCCTGTTGGTGCTCACCGTCCTCGCCCTCACGGCCGCCTTCCGCCTCGTCCGCCGGTAGGGCGGCAGAGCGCTCCGGCCCGCGCGGCACTTGACGAAAGGTTGACCTGTTCACGGCAGATCGTTGACGACCGGCGCCCCTATGGTCGGCCCATGCCCTCACAGCCCATCAGGCCCACCGCCCTGCCGGTCCTGCCGTACCGCAAGCCCACTCGCGGCCGGGACTACTGGGTCCTGGACAACGTCCTGCCCGACCCGGACGCCGTCCGCGAACGCGTCCTGGCCCGTGGCGACTGGACCGAGGGCTACCCGCACCGCCCCGAGACCTGGCCCGGCCTGCGCACCATGCCCGGCCTGGAGCCCGACGAGCTGGCACGGGTCGAAGCCCAGGTCCGCAAGGCCACCGGCGCCTCCCGGCTCTGGGTGCAGAGCACCCCGGGCGGCGGCACCCTCAACCACAACTGCGTCCAGGTGGTCGGCGCCGGGGAGTCGGAGTCCCGCCCGCACACCGACTCCCGCGCGCTCTGCCGCTACGCCGCCGTGCTCTACCTCAGCCCGGGCGCCCCCAAGGACGCCGGCACCAGCTTCTACCGCCAGCAGTTCCCCGGCGGCCGCCTCGGCGGCAACCTGGTCAACGCCCCGCACAACAACCTGGTCGAGGCACTCGGCACCCGCCACGTCCCCGCCGACCACTTCACCGAGGATGTCCGCGTCCCCAACCGCTACAACCAACTGCTCCTCTACCACGCCAACCTGATCCACAGCGCCACCGACTACTACGGCGCCGAACTGGCGGACCGCCGGATGACGGCCGTGTTCTTCTGGATGGCCTGACGGACGGCCCGTCGGACACCCCGACGGACCCGAGGGACGGCCGGACGGACCCGACGGACAACCCGACGGACAACCCGACGGACAACCCGTCGGACACCCCGACGGCCCACCGGCCCGTTCACGACCGTTCCGGTTCGGGCGGCCCGCCTCCGGGGACGCTCGTCGCATGAACCCCGACGCCGTACCCCCCACCGAGACCGTCCGCCCCGACTGGGCCGACATCGACCGGCTGCCCACCGCCGACCTGCTCCACCTGATGAACGCCGAGGACCACACCGTCCCCGCCGCCGTCGCCGGGGAGCTGGCGCGGATCGCCGCCGTGGTCGACGCCGTGGCCGCCCGGATGGCGCGCGGCGGGCGGCTGGTCTACGCCGGCGCGGGTACGGCCGGACGGCTCGGGGTGCTGGACGCCGCCGAGTGCCCGCCGACCTTCGGCACCGATCCCGCCCTGGTACTGGGCCTGATCGCGGGCGGCCGGAGCGCCGTGACGGAGGCCGCCGAGGGCGCCGAGGACCGCACCGACCTCGCCGAGGCCGACGTCGCGGCGCTCGGCCTCACCCCGGCCGACACCCTGGTGGGCGTCTCCGCCTCGGGCCGCACCCCGTACCCGCTGGCCGCGGTCCGTACCGCCCGGGCGGCTGGGGCGCTCACCGTCGGGCTGGCCTGCAACCGGGGCTCGGCGCTGGTGGCGGCGGCGGAACTGGGCATCGAGGTGGAGGTCGGCCCGGAGGTGCTGGCCGGCTCCACCCGGCTGAAGGCGGGCACCGCGCAGAAGCTGGTGCTCAACATGCTGTCCACGGCCGTGATGGTCCGTCTCGGCCGGACGTACGGAAATCTGATGGTCGATCTGCGGGCCACCAACGCCAAGCTCCGCGAACGCGCCCGCCGGATCGTCGCCGAGGCCACCGGCGCCGACGGCGAAACGGTCGACCGCGCCCTCACCGCCACCGACGGCCGGACCAAGCACGCGATCCTGCTCCTGCTCGCCGACGTGGACGCACCCACCGCCGCCCGCCTCCTCACCTCCGCGGACGGACGGCTGCGAGATGCCCTGGAACTCGCCCGGCGCTAGCGCCCCGTCCCGGCCGTCACCCCAGCCGCAGGTCCGCCGCCGCCACGACCTCCCCCAGCCGCGGGAAGTCCAGCTCCACCGAGGCCTTGTGCTCGGCCTCCGTCAGCCCGGTCATCGCGTCCTCGACGAACACCAGCCGGTAGCCGTGGTCGCCCGCCGCGCGGGCGCTCGACTCCACCCCGAGGTTGGTGGCGATCCCGGTGAACACCAGCGTCTCCACGCCGCGGGCCTGGAGCAGCTCGTGCAGTCCGGTGCCCTGGAAGGCGCCGATGGTGCGCTTCACCACGACCTCGTCGGCCGCCGCCGCGACCTCGGCCACCAGTTCGCTGCCGGGCGGCTGCTCGGCGACGCCCGGCCGCTCGACCCGCACCGCGATGACGGGGGCGCCGGCGGCACGGAAGTCCTCGGCGAGGCGCAGCGAGGCGGTCACGACGTCCGGGCCGGTGTGCGGAGCGAGTTGGTGCGCCACGATCCGGTCCATCAGGTCGATCAGGACCAGGGCCGTGGTGCGAGGATCAAGAGTGGTCATGGCGCTCACGCTAGCCCATCCCCGCCCAGCCCCCCGGCGCTCAGCCCAGCCCCCGCCCGGCCCCCGGCGCTCAGACCGGCCCCGCCCGGCCCCGCCCTTCCCGGACGAGGCGCCGGCGACACCTTCCCGCAGCGCCATCCGGAACCGGTCCGTTCCGGACGAACTCCACGGCCGTACCGCAGACGGCCTGGAGCTGCTGATCGGCTCCGCCGGGCCTGCTCCCGGCAACCTCCGGGCGGGTGGCCTGGCCATCCGCCGGGGCGTCCGGGCCGCGCTCGGCGCCGGTGGTCTGCTCCGCCTGGGCACCAGCCCCGTCCTGGCCGCCGCCCTCCCCCGCTCCAGCGCCACGACCAGCACACGCGGCACCCCCGGCCGACCGCCGCTCCCGCCCCCGCGCCGCCCGTCCCATTGACGTGATGACGTCGCTCCCCGCGGACCGGCGTTGACCACCCACCCCACCCGGCGGTTGGCTCACCCTGAGCCGGCCGCCGGGGAGTTCGACGCCACCACCGCCCCAACACCACAGCACCCCCGGCGCCACCAGGCGCCACCGTCGAGGCGGCCCGGCCGTTCCCAGGGGAGGGACCAGATGACCAGCCCGTACACCACCACCCGCCGGCTGCTGCGCGCCGCCTGCGCGCTCGGCGCGGCCGCAGCCCTCGCGCTGACCACCGTCCAGGCGGCCCAGGCCGACCCCGATCGCAGGCCCGGCACCGAACGGGTCTCCGTCGGGCTCACCGGGGCGCAGCCCGACGGCGCCTCCCGGGCGGCCGGTCTGAGTGCCGACGGCCGCTACGCCGTGTTCACCTCGGACGCCACCAACCTGGTGCCCGGCGACACCAACGGCAAGAGCGACGTCTTCGTCCGCGACCTGCGCACCGGCGGCACCGAGCGGGTCGACACCGGCCCGGACGGCGTCCAGTCGGACGGCGGCGGCTTCGAGGCCGCCATCAGCGGCAACGGCCGCTACGTGGCCTTCAGTTCCTCCGCCACCAACCTGGCGCCCGGCGCCAACCTCGGCTTCGACGACGTCTACGTGCACGACCGCTGGACCGGCGAGACCACCCTGGTCTCCGTCGGCGAGGAGCCGGGCCGGCCGCAGCAGGGCAAGTCCTCCGGGCACCCGACGATCAGCCGGGACGGCCGCTACGTCGCCTTCCAGTCCAACCGCACCGACCTCGCCCCGGGCACGGTCACCTGGCAGGGCGCCAACATCTACGTCCACGACCTGCGGACCGGCGAGAACCGCCTGGTCAGCATCGGCGCGGACGGCAAGGAGGCGAACGGCTCCTCCGCCTCCCCGGTGATCAGCGCCGACGGCGGCAGCGTCGCCTTCATCTCCAAGGCGAGCAACATCATCGGCGCCGACAAGCCCGGCGCGCTCTCCCCGGAGGCCGCCAGGCGGCTGACCGCCGAATCCGGCCAGGATTCCGACGAGCAGTTCGTCCACGCCTCCGCCGCCCCCGCCGAGACCCTGGCCGTCGGCGACCGCCCGCAGCTGCTCAAGCCGCACCTCTACCCGCTGTACGTCCGCGACCTGCGTGCCGAGGAGACCACCCTGGCCAGCCCGGACGGCGCGGGCGGCTGGCGCGGCGCGGACTACCCCTCGCTCAGCCCGGACGGCCGCTTCGCGGTCTACTCGACCTGGGTGCAGCACGGCGACGGCTGGGCGGACCGGCACTTCGAGGTGTACGTCCGGGACTTGACGAAGGGCACCGACACCCTGGTCAGTGTCGGCCTGCCGGGAACCAAGACCACCGGCGACTCCCTCAACGGCCGGATGACGGCCGACGGCCGCTGGGTGTACTTCGACTCCACGGCCGCCAACCTGGTGCCCGGCGACACCGACAACACCTCCGACGTCTTCCGGCGCGACCTCCGGACCGGCCGCACCGAGCGGGTCAGCCTGGCGTCGGACGGCTCGCAGTCCGCCGGCGCCTCCTACGACCCCTACGTCGACGCCCACGGCACCACGGTGGTGTTCACCTCGGAGGACGGCACCCTCGTCCAGGGCGACACCAACAAGGCCGCCGACGTCTTCCTCCGCCACCTGCCCAAGCACTGACCCGCGAGCAGCACACCGACAACAACGCACCCGCGAGCAGCACACCCGACAGCAGCACCCGACGCCGGCAGACCTACCCGGGCGCCGGCAGCGCGTACCCCAACTGGGATATCACCGGCCATAGTTGGTCCGCCAGCCTCGCCGCCGCGGCGACCGCCCCGACGAACAGTTCGGGCGCGCTCGCCGCGGCGGCCAGTCCGCCCTTGGCCACCACCCCCAGCCCCGCCACCACCCCCGTGCCCACCGCCGCCCACACCCCGAGGGCCAGCAGCCCGGCCGCGCCCAGCCCGGCCAGGAACAGCTCGCCCTCGGGGGTGAACAGCCGCCGGTCACGATCGATCGTCAGCGCCAACTCGGGTACCAGCGTGGGCCCGAGCGGCCCCGGTCGCTGCCGGGCCCGGATCAGGTTGAGCATCGCCTCCCGGATCCTGTCGGGCAGTTGCACCGCCCGCAGCGGCACCCGGTGGATGTGGTACAGCACCAACCCGTCATACCCCGGGCGGCCGTCGGCCGGCCTCGGGTGGTCGCGGAACTCGGCCCGGTCGGTGGGCCAGTAGCAGATCCAGTCGACGTACGTCTCCCCGTTCTGCTCGGTGACGTTGACCGGCATCGGCAGGATCTTCAGCCCGGCCCCGAGCCGCCAGTCGGTGCCGGTCGCGACCACCGTGTACGGCAGTTGCTGGACGGCGGTGCGCTGCATGACGATCAGCCGGTTCTCGATCATCCGGCCGCACGGGTCCCGCAACACCGCAATCTTGCCCTGGAGTTCGCGGTGGGTGTCCAGGGCGCCGCCCTCGGTGCCGACCTCCAGCGCCTCCATCCGCAGCTCGGGCACGTGGTTCTGGAGGCCGAGCAGGTCGGGCTTGAGCGCGCCGCCCGGGGTGAGCTCACGGACCGCCTTGACCAGTTTGACCGCCGGGGTGCTCCTGTCCTTCAGCATCCGCTTGATCGCGTCGACCTTGGCCGTCGGAAAGGTGTTGTGCAGGTCCTCCGAGAGCACCTGGAGCACCATCCGCAGCACCGGGTCCTGCGGCTGGGCGGTGAGCCGACCGTACGGCAGTGCCTCCTCCGGGCCGAGCCGGTCCCGGCGCGGGGTGCCCCACCACTCGGAGATCCGGTCGAGCTGGAAGGTCACCCAGGTCGCGCCGGGCCGGGCGTCGAAGTCCACCCCGAAGTGGTGGCGCACCCACAGCTCGGCGGCCAGGTACTCGAAGACCGTCGGCGGTTCCTCGCGCGCCTTGCCCAGCAGCAGGCAGGTGTCCTGGTCCCGGAGGAAGCTCATGCGCCCGCCTCTCCCCCAGCCTCCGGCCGGGGGTACCCCCACTGCTCGGCAGGGGCGTTCGCCCACTTGCGCCGTGCAGCGGTCCGATCGCTTCGCTCAGTCACGCGATGTCCTTCAACGGGCTGCTCACCGCGATGTCCGTCCCCGACGTCGGCGTGTACTCGTTCCACTCCGCGATCAGCGTGCCCCGCTGGCCGGGGCGGCGGACCGGGAACGGCGTCAGGGTGCCGTCGTGCCGGTGGGTGAGCCCGCTCAGCAACAGGTGGGTGTCGTCCGGCACCCGCACCACCCGGGCGGTCTCCTGGATCCGCCGGTCGTCGTACTCGTCCACGACGACCGCGGTGCCCGGGTCGAAGCCCGCGCTGGAGGCCACCGGCACCAGCACCGGCGCTCCCCCCGCGGCAGGTTCGACCACGGCCGCGCAGGTGGTGACCACCTCGTCCTCCAGCAGCAGCGAGCTGCTGCCCGGGTTGGCCGGCGGGATGCCCGGATAGTTGCGGTCGTCGTAGGCGGCGATCTCCCGGGCGATGGTCAGGTACGGGTGGTCGGCGGGCAGCGACGCGCCGTGGAAGCCGCCCTCGGCGAACCGCACCCAGGCCTCCTCCCAGCCCTTGCGCACGGTGAGCACCACCCGGGCGCTGCCCGCCCGCAGGAAGGCCTGCCGGTTGGCGTCGGGGTGCTGGATCCGGCTGACGAAGGGCCAGGCGGCGGGTACGTCCCAGAAGTAGGAGTAGAGGAAGGTGACCACGTTCTCCCACTCGATGGCCTGGTTGACGAAGGCCACCTCCGCCTCGTGCCCGAGCACCGCCGCCCAGGCCGCGGCGCTCACCCCGAGCCCGCCGGTGTCGTCGCCGGGGAAGCCGGCGCCGTGGCGCAGCCGGTCCGGGTCGGCGGCGACCGAGGCCTTGAAGGCGTCCACCACCTCCGAGGGCACCAGGTGGTAGTCGACGCCGAGCAGGAAGCGCAGCACGCCCTTCATGATCTCGTCGCTCTCCTCGCGCCGCAGGGTGAGGGTGTCCACGCCGTTGAGGCGTTCGCGCAGCGCGGCGGCGCGGGCGGCGAGGTCCTGCTGCTCGGCGTAGTACTTGGTCTGGGCGGCGTTGAACAGGGCCGCCCAGACGTCGTTCTGCCACTGCCGGCGGGCCTCGTCGGTGGGTTCGACGACGGCGGTGAGGCTGAGCCAGGTCTGCCGGTTGTTGACCAGGTGGAAGCTGACCACGCACGGCCCGCCGGCGTGTGCCAGCAGGGCGCCGTTGGCCGGGTCGGCGAGGTCGACCGGTCCGTGGGTGCCGTAGGGCTCGTTCCACTCGGGGATGCTGCTGCCGAGCACCTTGAGGTTGTAGTGGTAGTCGCCGGTGCGGCTCTCCGAGGTGAACTGGAACTGCAGGTTCTTGATCCAGTACCGGTCCGGGACGTTGAGCGGCGGCGCGTCGAAGATGCCGGCGCCGTCGTTGTTCGGGGCGGTGACGTTGACGTGGATGTCCGGGTGCGCGCCGGGGGCGAGCGGCACCGCGGCGCCGTACCTCTCGGCGAGCACCAGGTAGTGCGCCTGGTTCTCCCCGGGGCGGACCTCCTCGGTGATGTCGGAGTGCGGGACGCCGAACTGGAACGGCCCCAACTGCGCCTCGATCGCGGCGAGTTCGGCGTACGACTGGCGCAGCGCACCGGCCGGCTCGGGGATCGCCAGGTCGTAGGTGAGGCGCAGCCCCGAGCGGTAGAGCCGCACCCGCCACTTGCGCATCATGCTGAAGTAGTCGATCCGGACGGGATCGGTGGGGCTGGCGTTCTTCAGGGTGCGGGTGGTGGTCTCCGAGGAGCCGGTCACCGTGGTGGTGGTGATGGTGGTCTTGTGCTCCTGCTTGGTGCGCGCGGAGGCCTTCTGGGTGACGGTGGTCGCGTGTTTGCGGCTGTCGGTGGCGGACTGCGAGTCGCTGCTCTGGCTGGTCATGCCGGAGCTGGCGGAGCCGGAGATCAGCGGGATGCCGCCGGAGACGGTGCCGGTGACGTTGAACTGGTTGCTGTGCTGGAGCTGGCTGGCGGTGGACTGGGCCAGCTCGGTGTTGTCGGTGACGCCGGTCTCGCTGACGTTCTCCAGCGAGTCGGTGACGATCGAGCTGAACTCCTTGGAGGTGACGGACCATTCCTTCTGGGTGACGGCGGTCTCCTCCAGCGGCGCGAGCGGGACGGTGGCGACGAGTTCGCCGCGCTCGATCCCGGCCGGGGCCATCTCCAGGCGCTCCAGGTTCATCAGGCCGATCGGGTCGACGGCCGCGTTGTGGTCGTAGGCGGCGTTGGCGGCGGCGGCGCGCGCGGCCCGGGCCACGCCCTCGACGGTGCCGTCCGCCCGGCGCAGGTGCTCCAGCGCGCCGCCGAGTCCGCGCAGCGCGGGCCCGTCCACAGCGGCCAGCAGGGCGGCCCGCAGCGGGCGGTCGCCGGGGTCGGCGGCGGAGGCGGCGAGCAGCTCCCAGGGAAGCTCGGCCGTCGACTCCGCGCGCAGCGCGGGCACTTCCTCCGGCCGCAGGTCGAGCCGGCGCAGGTAGGCGTGCGCCACCAGGCCGGGGCCGCGCTGCGGACCGTCCACCTTCAGCGGGACGAGGGTGGCCTTCGCGATGCTGCGGGCCGCGTGCCCGAGCACCGGCGGCGGCTGTCCGCCGCCGGGCCAGGGCGGTACGGGTGGCTGCACGGGTTCACCCTGCACGGGTTCACTCTGTCCGGATTCACCCTGCACGGGTTCACCGGGAAGTCGGTCCGGCATGGCGGTCCCCCCGTCCGTCTGCTGCCCGCCACCTACCCGGGGCGGCGAGGGGGACGCGCCGCACCCGAACGGCTCGCGGAGCGCACGGCGTTGCGCGGAGGTGCGCACCGGCGGGCGCGCCCGACACACTCCCCACGCCCGGCCCGCACGCCCCCTGTCCGGATCGCGTCAAGCGAACTCTTGCCCCGACCGTGTCGACCGACGTTTCGTCAATCGTTCACCGCCCCCTGTCTACCCGCATAGATCCACCACTGGTGACATGGACACACACCGCCCGGCGTCCCGTGCCGGGCCCGTGACAGGGAGCTCCCCCATGCTTCGCACCCACCGCCTCGCCCCCGCCGTCGCCACCGTGGTGCTCGCCGCGGCCGCCCTCGCGACCGCCGGCACCGCCCACGCGGCCCCGGCCCGCACCAGCACCGCCCACACCGGCGCCACCCTCGACGTCAGCTGCTCGCAGGCCTACCTCCCGCTGCCCGACTCCGCCTGCACCCCGGGTGCCACCAACCCCGACGTCACCCAGGACACCATCGACTCCACCATCTGCGTCCCGGGCTACAGCACCTCGATCCGCCCCTCCACCTCGTACACCAACCGCCTGAAGGTCCAGCAGATCGCCCAGTACGGCTACGCCGACACCAACACGGCGGACTACGAGGAGGACCACTTCATCCCGCTCTCCCTCGGCGGCAACCCCACCGACCCCAACAACCTCTGGCCCGAGCCGCGTTACTCCGCCGACTCCAGCGGCCTGACCTCCACCGACAAGGACACCGTGGAGTACAAGCTCTACCGCGCCGTCTGCAACCACCAGGTCTCCCTGGTCCCCGCCCAGCAGGCCGTCGCCACCAACTGGACCACCGCGCTGTCGGTCCTCGGCCTCGGCTGAGAAGCGGCGACGGAGCGGGTCCTCAGAGCGTGAGGGCCCGCGACGTCGCCCGTATCGGCGCCGGGAGATCGGTCCGCCCGCGCAGGTGGCGGTCCACCGCCGCGGCCGCCGCCCGGCCCTCGGCGATCGCCCAGACGATCAGCGACTGGCCGCGCCCGGCGTCCCCCGTGACGAACACCCCGTCGGCGGCGGTGCCGAAGCCCTCGTCCCGCTCCAACGTGCCCTCCGGGCCGATGCCCAGGCCGAGTTGGGCGTACAGCGGCTGGTCCGGTTCCGGCCCGGTGAAGCCCAGCGCGAGCAGCGCCAGCTCCGCCGGGAGCACCCGCTCGGTGCCCGTCCGGGGGCTGCGGTCGTCCGGCGCGGCCTCGGCGAAGCGGACGGCCGCCAGCCGCCCCTCCGGGCCCGGCTCGAACCCGACCGTGACCGCCGCGAACACCCGCCCGCCGCCCGCCGACGTCCGCTCCCCGCTCGCCAGCTCCTCGTGCGAGGTGGTCTCCCGGTACACCTTCGGGTGGACCGGCCAGGGCTGCCCCGCCGCCCGCCGCTCCGGCGGGCACGGGTTGATGTCCAGCTGGGTGACCGAGACCGCGCCCTGGCGCAGCGCCGTCCCCAGGCAGTCGGCCGCGGTGTCCCCGCCGCCGACGATCACCACCCGCAGCCCGCGCGCGGACAGCGGCGAGGCGGCGACGTCCCCCTCGTCCACCCGGTTCGCCCAGGTCAGGTACTCCATCGCGGGGTGCACCCCGGCCAGCCCGCGCCCGGGCGCCCCCGGCTCCCGCAGGGCGCCGGCACCCACCGCGACCACCACCGCGTCGTACTCCGCCCGCAGCCGCTCGCCCGTGACGTCCCGCCCGGCCCACACCCCGGTGCGGAACTCGGTGCCCTCGGCCCGCAGCTGGTCGAGCCGCAGCTCCAGCCGGTGCTTCTCCAGCCGGAACGGCGGGATCCCGTAGCGCAGCAGCCCGCCCGCGCGGTCCGCCCGTTCGTACACCACCACCGCGTGCCCGGCCCGGGTCAGCTGCTGGGCGGCGGCCAGCCCGGCCGGGCCCGAGCCGATCACCGCCACCCGACCGCCCGGCTCCGGCCGCTCGGGCGGCTGCGGCCGGTCCCAGCCCTCGGCCCGGGCCCGGTCGGCGATCGCCAGCTCGACGTTCCTGATCGTGACGGCGGCCCCGTCGATCGCCAGCACGCAGGCGCTCTCGCAGGGCGCCGGGCAGAGCCGCCCGGTGAACTCCGGGAAGTTGTCGGTGGCCAGCAGCCGGGCGGCCGCGGCCCGCCAGTCCCCGTCCGCCGCCAGCCGGTTCCACTCCGGCACCAGGTTCCCCAGCGGGCAGGCCGCGTGGCAGAACGGCAGCCCGCAGTCCATGCAGCGGGCCGCCTGCCCGCTGACCAGCGGCAGCGGTGTCCCCGGCCGGTACACCTCCTGCCAGTCCCCCAGCCGCTCCTCGGCGTCCCGCCGCGCCCGCTCGGCGCGTGGCGTGGTGAGGAAGGCCATCCGCCTTGCCATCGGATCTGCCATCTCGGCCTCCGGCGGTGCGCACCGACTCGGACCGGCGGCCCACCGCACCGGGCCCGCCCACCGGCGCGCCACCGTGTGGCCACCGTACGCCCACGAAGCGGCGCGCGAAACCCGCGGCCATCCGGAACCCTGCCCCCGGCCCTCCACTGCCGTGAGCACGCCAGGGAGAATCTCCCCCATGACCCATACCGTGCTGATCGCCGAGGACGACCGCGCCATCCGCGACTCGCTCACCCGCGCCCTGACGCTGGAGGGCTACCGGGTGCGGATAGCCGCGGACGGCATCCAGACCCTGGCCGTCCTCGCCGAGCAGCGCCCGGACGTCCTGGTGCTCGACGTGATGATGCCCGCACCGGACGGCCTGGAGGTCTGCCGTCGGCTGCGCGCCGCCGGGGACCGCATCCCGGTGCTGATGCTCACCGCCCGGGTCGAGGTCCCGGACCGGATCGCCGGGCTGGACGCCGGCGCCGACGACTACCTGGTCAAGCCCTTCGACGTGGACGAGCTGTTCGCCCGCCTGCGCGCCCTGCTGCGCCGCAACCCGCCCGCCGAGTCCACCCAGGACGTGCTGACCGTCGCCGACCTGCGGCTCGAGCCGCCGGCCCGCCGGGCCTGGCGCGGCGGCCGGGAACTGGAGCTGTCCCGCACCGAGTTCGACCTGCTGGAGCTGCTCACCCGCAACGCCGGCGCCGTCCTGGACCAGACCACCCTGTACGAGCGGATCTGGGGCTACGACTTCGGCCCCGGCTCGAAGAACCTCGCGGTGTTCATCGGCTACCTCCGCCGCAAGCTCGACCGCCCCGGCCTCTCCCCACTGATCCACACCGTCCGCGGCGTCGGCTACACGCTGCGCGAGCCGTGACCGGCCCCGCGGGCCGCCCGCCCCGCCTGCCGCGCCCGGGCCTGCGCACCATCCTCTCGCTCGCCTTCTCCGCGATGGCGGCCCTGGTCGCGGTGGTGATCGGCACACTCGGCTACCACGCCGCCGCCGCCCTGATCCGGGACGACGAGTCGGACGACTTCAACTCGGCCGTCCACGCCGTCAGCGGCCAGGTCGACCGCGAGAAGCTCTACCCGGGGGACTTCAACGGCCCCGGCGGGCTGAGCGAGCAGCTGCTGCACCCGATCCGGGTCACCGCCCAAGCCCTGGACGCCACCGGGACGATCCTCCCCGGCACCGCCCGGCTCGACCTGCCGACCACGGCGGACGACCGCGAGCTGGCCGGCGCCGACGCCCCGGCCCGGACGGTGACGGACGTGCGCCACCTCGGCGGCGTCACCTGCCGGGTGGGCGTGGTGTCCCTCGGCGGCGGCCGGGGCGCGGTCCAGATCGTCCAGCAACTCGACGACATCGAGGAGCTGTTGGAGGTGCTGCGGCACCAGATGGTGGCCGTGGTGGCGGCCGTCGTGCTGGTCGCGGGCGGCGCCGGATGGCTGGTCGCCGGGCGGATCACCGGCCGGCTGGTCCGGCTCACCGACGCCGCCGAACGGGTCGCCGCCAGCGGCCGGCTGGACGTCCCGGTGCCCGCCTCCGGAACGGACGAGGTGGGCCGCCTCGGCCGCGCCTTCGACCGGATGCTGGTCCGGCTCGCCACCGCGAAGGAGAACCAGCGCCGTCTGGTCCAGGACGCCGGCCACGAGCTGCGCACCCCGCTGACCAGCCTGCGCACCAACCTCTCGGTCCTGCCCAGCATCGACCGGCTGCCGCCCGCCGAGCGCACCGCACTGCTCGCCGACCTGGCCGAGGAGGCCCGGGAGCTGACCCAGCTGGTGGAGGAGCTGGTGGCGCTGGCGGCGGACCGCAAGGCGGACGAGGACCCGGTCGAGGTGCTGCTGGCCGAGGTGGTCCGGGAGGCCGCCGCCCAGGCCCGCCGGCGCAGCGACCGGGAGATCACCGTGCTCGCGGACGCCACCGTCGTCATCGCCCGCCCGGACGCGCTGGCCCGCGCGGTCGGCAACCTGCTGGACAACGCGGCCAAGTTCGACCCGGCCGGGACGTCCCCGATCGAGGTGGTGGCGCGCGGCCCGCGCGTCGAGGTCCGCGACCGCGGCCCGGGCATCGACGAGGCCGACCTCCACCGGGTCTTCGACCGCTTCTACCGGGCCACCGCCGCCCGCAGCCTCCCCGGATCCGGCCTGGGGCTGGCCATCGTCGCCGAAGTCGCCCGCTCACACGGCGGCACCGCCTTCGCCGCCAACCGCGACGGCGGCGGCGCGGTGATCGGCTTCACCCTCGGCGGCTGAGGCACCCGAGACGGCTGAGGCGGCCGACGCGGCTCAGCCGCCTCAGGCGGCCGGACACGACGAACGGGCCCGGCGCGCGGGAGCGCACCGGGCCCGTTCGGGGGTCACGTTCAGACGGCGGCCAGCAGCCCCCGCCCGAGCCAGTCGGCGGTGTCCTTCACGCCCGGCAGGACGAAGAAGTACCCGCCGCCGGTCGGCGAGATGTAGTCCACCAGCGGCTCGTCGATCAGCCGGGTCTGGGTGGCCTCGAACTGCCGCACCACGTCCTGCTGGTAGCAGCAGAACACCAGGCCCATGTCCAGGTTGCCCGCCTTGTCGACGCCCCGGTCGTAGTTGAAGCCGCGGCGCAGGATGCGCGAGGTGTCGGTGTCGGCGGTGCGCGGGTTGGCCAGCCGGATGTGGGCGTTGAGCGGGATCGCCTTGCCGTCCGGGTCCTTGCCGTAGTCCGGCGCGTCGTTCTCCTGGTGCCCGTCCAGCGGCGCGCCGGTGTCGCGGCGGCGGCCGAACATCTTCTCCTGCTCGCTGAGCTTGACCCGGTCCCAGAACTCGATCAGCATCCGGATGATCCGGATCACCTGGTAGCTGCCGCCGGTGGCCCAGGCGGGCTCGCCCATCCCGTCGGTGACCCAGACCAGCTTGTCCATCTCGCGGGCGGACTTGGTGTCCGGGTTGACGATGCCGTCCTTGAAGCCGAGCAGGTTGCGCTGGGCGCCGTCCGGGCGGGACTGGTTCTGGAAGCCGTCGATCCGCCAGAGGATCTGCATCGCGCCGCGGGTGTGCCGGGTGATGTCGCGCAGCGCGTGCAGCACGGTGTCCTGCTGGTCGGCGCAGATCTGCAGCGAGAGGTCGCCGTGCAGTTCGCCGGGCTGCAGGTTGTCGTTGGGGAAGGTCTTCATCGGCGTCAGCTTGACCGGCTTGGCCTTGGCCAACCCGTAGCGGTCGTCGAACAGCGAGGCGCCGACGCCGACGGTGACGGTGAGGTTGTCGGTGGGCACGGTGGGGCCGAGGGTGCCGCTGTCCGAGGGCGGGGCGCCGACGCCGAGGTCGGGCGGGGTGCCGCCGGCGGTGAGGAAGCGGATCCGCTCGGTGAGGGTCCGGAACAGGTCCTCCAGGCCCTTGCGGTCCTGGGCGATCACCTGGCAGGAGAGGAAGGCCGCGTAGCCGGGGGCCTGGGTGGTGATGCCGGCCTGGTGGTCGCCGTGGAACGGGACGGCCCCGGTCTTGGACTGGTGGCTGTCGCCGGCCACGGCCGGTTCGGCGCCGAGGCTGAACGCCCCGCCGGCCAGCACGGCGGCCCCGGCGCCCGCGCCGAG
>NZ_MECK01000302.1 GCF_014596465.1 Streptomyces sp. CBMA123
CCGGGGGGCGCGGTGGGCGGTCGCGCCCGCCGTCCGGCCGGAGCCGAGCAGGGCGCGCAGCGGGGCCAGGGTGTCGTTGGTGACGTACCCGGCCCAGACCAGGTCCCACAGGGCCTCGACCACCTCCGGCTCCGGCGTCTCCTCCGGCAGCTGCTGGACGAGCTGGCGGAAGAACAGGCCGTAGCCGCCCGCCAGGGCCTGCATCAGGGCGCTGTGCAGCGGGGTGAGCGCGGGTGGGACGGGCTCGGGGCGCAGCAGGTGGGCGCTCTCGGCCAGGTGCAGGCTGAGCCAGCCGTCCTTGCCCGGCAGCGCGCCGGCGCCGCACCAGCCGATCTCGCCGGCCGCCATCAGCTCGTCCAGCAGGCCGGCGGAGTAGTCGGCGAGCCGGGCCGGGAGGATCAGCTTCTCCAGGGCGGAGGCGGGCAGCGCGGTGCCCTGGAGCTGCTCGACCACCCGGAGCAGGCCGTCCGGGCCGCGCAGCCGGTGGCCCGCCAGGTGCTGCCACTGCGGGAGGAAGGCGGCCAGGGCGCGCGGCGGGACGGGCTCGACCTCCTGGCGCAGCGCGGCCAGCGAGCGGCGGCGCAGCCGGCGCAGCACCTCGGCGTCGCACCACTCGGGGGCGGTGTGGGTCTCGGCCGGGAGGAACTGGCCCTGCACCAGGCGGCCGGCGGCGGTGAGCCGCTGCAGGGTGCCGGTGACGACGGCGGTGCCGAGGCCGTAGCGGGCGCCCGCCGCGGCGGCAGTGAACGGGCCGTGGGTGCGGGCGTGCCGGGCCAGCAGGTCCCCGAGCGGGTCCTTGACCGGTTCGGTGAAGGCCTCGGGGACGCCGACCGGCAGCGGGGTGCCCAGCGCGTCGCGCAGCCGTCCGGCGTCCTCGATCGCGGCCCAGCGCTGCTCGCCGGCGATCCGGACCTGGATCACCCGGCGGGCCGCCTCCAGCTCCAGGGCCCACAGCGGTTCGGCCCCGCGCGTGGTCAACTCGGCCTCGGCGAGCGGGCCGAGCAGGCGCAGCGCGTCGGCCACGCCCTCGGCGTCCTTGATCCTCCGCTCGGGGGTGAGGCGCTGGAGCTCGGCCTCCAGCTCGGCGAGGACCTCGGGGTCGAGCAGCTCGCTCAGCTCGGCCTGGCCGAGGAGTTCGGACAGCAGCCGGGAGTCGAGCGACAGGGCGGCGGCCCGGCGTTCGGCGAGCGGGGAGTCCCCCTCGTAGAGGAACTGGGCGACGTAGCCGAACAGCAGTGAGCGGGCGAACGGCGAGGGCTCGGACGTGGTGACCTCGACCAGGCGGACCGCGCGGGACTCCAAGTCCCCCATCAGCTCGACCAGGCCGGGGACGTCGAAGACGTCCTGCAGGCACTCCCGGACGGCCTCCAGGACGATCGGGAACGAGCCGTACTCGGAGGCGACTTCGAGCAGCTGGGCGGCGCGCTGGCGCTGCTGCCAGAGCGGGGTGCGGCGGCCCGGGTTGCGGCGGGGGAGCAGCAGGGCGCGGCCGGCGCACTCCCGGAAGCGGGAGGCGAACAGGGCGGAGCCGCCGACCTGGTCGGTGACCAGCTGCTCGATCTCGTCGGCCGCGAACAGGGCGGCGTCGGCGCCGACCGGGGCCTCGTCGGAGGCCGTCGGTTCGGCCGGGCCGCTGAAATCGAAGTCGGGGGCGAGCAGGTCGGCGTCGGGGAGGCGGAGCACGATGCCGTCGTCGGCGTGCATGACCTGCGGGTCCAGGCCGTGCTTCTCGCGCAGCCGGGCGCCGAGGGCGAGCGCCCAGGGGGCGTGCACCTGGGCGCCGAAGGGGGAGTGGATGACGATCCGCCAGTCGCCGAGCTCGTCCCGGAAGCGCTCGACCACGATGGTGCGGTCGTCGGGGAGGTGGCCGCAGGCCGTCCGCTGCTCGGCGAGGTAGTCCAGCAGGTTGGCGGCGGCCCAGTCGTCCAGGCCGGCCTGCTGGAGGCGCTCGGTGGCGGCCTCGGGCGCAAGGGCGCCCAGCTCACGGGTGAACGCGCCGAGGGCGCGGCCGAGTTCGAGCGGGCGGCCGAGGGTGTCGCCCTTCCAGAACGGGAGCCGGCCGGGGACGCCGGGGGCGGGGGTGACCAGCACCTTGTCGTGGGTGATCTCCTCGATCCGCCAGGAGGTGGTGCCGAGGGTGAAGACGTCGCCGACGCGGGACTCGTAGACCATCTCCTCGTCGAGCTCTCCTACCCGGCCGCCGTCCTTCCGGCCGGTCTTCGAATCGGCCGCAGTGGTGCCGGCGATGAAGACGCCGAACAGTCCGCGGTCGGGGATGGTGCCGCCGGAGGTGACGGCCAGGCGCTGGGCGCCGGGGCGGCCGGTCACCGTGCCGGCCACCCGGTCCCAGACCACCCGGGGGCGCAACTCGGCGAAGGCGTCCGAGGGGTAGCGGCCGGCCAGCATGTCGAGCACGGCGTCGAAGGCGGACTGGGGGAGGGTGGCGAAGGGCGCGGCGCGGCGGACCACGGTGAGCAGGTCGTCCACCGGCCAGACGTCCAGGGCCGTCATCGCGACCAGCTGCTGGGCGAGCACGTCCAGCGGGTTGCGCGGGATGCGCAGCGCCTCGATCCGGCCCGCCCGCATCCGCTCGGTGACCACGGCGGACTGCACCAAGTCGCCCCGGTACTTGGGGAAGAAGACGCCGGTGGACACCGCGCCGACCTGGTGGCCGGCCCGGCCGACCCGCTGCAGGCCGGAGGCGACCGAGGGCGGGGACTCGACCTGGACGACCAGTTCGACGGCGCCCATGTCGATGCCCAGCTCCAGACTGGAGGTGGCGACCACGGCGGGCAGCCGACCGGCCTTCAACTCCTCCTCGACGAGCGATCGTTGCTCCTTGGAGACGGAGCCGTGGTGGGCCCGGGCGATCACCGCGGGCGCGCCCCGGGCGGCGCCCGAGCCGCCCATCAGCTGGGCCGGGGCGTGCGCCTCGGGGAAGACGGCGCCGGTGGCGCGCTCGTGGGCGATCTCGTTCAGCCGGTTGCACAGGCGCTCGGCCAGGCGGCGGGAGTTGGCGAAGACGATGGTCGAGCGGTGCGCCTCGACCAGGTCGACGATCCGCTCCTCGACGTGCGGCCAGATCGACTGCCGGCGCTGCGGGTCGGACTCGGCGGCGCCGCCGGTGGCCGGGGCGGCGGGCAGGTCGTCCAGGTCGGGGACGGGGACGACCACCGAGAGCTCGAACTCCTTGGTGGAGGGCGGCTGGACGATGACCGCGCCGCGCTGCGGGCTGAGGAAGCGGGCCACCTCCTCGACCGGGCGGACGGTCGCGGACAGGCCGATCCGGCGGGCCGGGCGGTCCAGCAGTTCGTCCAGCCGCTCCAGGCTGAGCGCGAGGTGGGCGCCGCGCTTGGTGCCGGCGACGGCGTGGACCTCGTCCAGGATCACCGTGTCGATGCCCCGGAGCGCCTCCCGGGAGGCGGAGGTGAGCAGCAGGAAGAGCGACTCGGGGGTGGTGATCAGGATGTCCGGCGGGTGGGTGGCGAAGCGGCGGCGGTCGGCGGCCGGGGTGTCGCCGGAGCGGATCGCGACCTGGACCTCGGGCTCGGGCAGGCCCAGCCGGACGGCGGCCTGGCGCAGGCCGGTCAGCGGGGCGCGCAGGTTGCGCTCGACGTCCACCGCGAGGGCCTTGAGCGGGGAGACGTAGAGCACCCGGCAGCGGCGCTTGGGCTCGGCCGGGGGTGGGGTGCTGCTGAGCCGGTCGAGTGCGGAGAGGAAGGCGGCCAGCGTCTTGCCGGAGCCGGTGGGGGCGACCACCAGGACGTCCGTCTCCCGCTGGATGGCGCGCCAGGCCTCGGACTGGGCGGTGGTGGGAGCGGAGAAGGCACCCGTGAACCAGGCCCGGGTGGTCGGGGCGAATCCGGCCAGCGGGTCGGTGGGCCGGGGGGCGTCGGCCTCGGGCGCGTCGGGCGCGTCGGGCGCGTCGGGCTCGGGGGCGTCGGCGGGTGGGGTCGGGTGCTGGGGCGCCATGCCCCCATGGTGCCGGGTGGGACCGACAAGTGAGGTGGGGCGCGGGGTGCGATGGGGTGCGAGGCAGTGCGAGGAGGGGGTGCGAGGGGTGTAGTTGCGGGGGCGGGAATGATGATCGGCTCATATGGTGAGAAATCGGGCGCGTGATCGATCCGTGACCGTGGCCGCAGGGGTGCGGCCTCACCCGACCGACGAGCGGAGAGCGTGGGATGGCGCAGGCGCACCAAACCGGGCCCGTCCGGGCGGTCCAGTGCCGGCGGGTCCAGTGCCGGGGAGTCCGCCGCCGAAGGGTCGGCGGGCCCGCCCTGGCGCTGCTCGCGATGCTGCTCACGGCTCTGGGGCTCGGCGGCGCGGTGCCGTACGTGTCCGGGCCCGGGCGGGCGTACCTCAGCTACCTGGTGCTGGCCGAGCGGGAGGACGCGGCGGGCGCCGCCCGGGCCGGGGCGGAGAGCCGGGCGGCGGGCGGGCAGGTGGTGCAGGAGTACCCGCAGATCGGGGCGGTGCTGGCGTACGCGACCGGCGGCTTCGCGGACAGGGTGCGGGCCCGGCCCGGGATCGCGGCGGTCGGGGCGACCAGGACGGCGCCGGTGGTGGGGCCGCCGCGGACGGTGGCCGGGGCGGGGGACTTCGCGGCGGGGGGTCGAGCGGGTGGGGTGGGTCCGGTGGGTGAGGTGGGTGGGGTGGGTCGAGTAGATGGGGTGGGTCGGGCGGGGAGTTCAGGGGGTCGGGCGGGGAGTTCGGACGGCCGGGGGAGGAGCGAGGCGAGGGGCGGGAGGGACGGGTGGAGTTCGGAGAGGCGGGATGACGAAGGGACCGTGACGGTTCAGGATCCGGCGGAGGGCGGGGAGTGGAACCTCACCATGATCCACGCGGCGTCGGGGCCGCCGGGCGATGCGGCGGTCGGGGGTGCGCCGGGTGTCGACGCGCTGCGGAAGGTCCTGGTCGCGGTGCTGGACTCGGGCGTCGACGACACCCACCCGGACCTGCGGTCGGCCGTCGACCCGAAGGCCTCGGTCTCCTGCGCCGACGGACGCCCGGACGCCCGGACCGGCTCCTGGCGGCCCGACCCCGGGGTCGGGGAGAGCGGGCACGGCACCCACGTCGCCGGGATCATCGGCGCGGCCTCGGCCGGGAAGGGCGTCACCGGAGTCGCCCCCGGGGTGCGGATCGCCGCCGTCCGGCTGCTCGGGCCGCTCGGGCAGTACTACGCGGAGAACATCGTCTGCGGGATGCTCTGGGCCGCCGACCACGGGGCGAAGGCGATCAACGACAGCTACTTCGCCGACCCGTGGAAGTACAACTGCCCCGAGGACCGCGACCAGGCGGCGCTGATCACCGCCGTCGGCCGGGCCGTCGGGTACGCCCAGCGCAAGGGCGCGGTGGTGGTCGCCTCCGCCGGCAACGACGGGCAGGACCTCGGTGCCGCCCGCACCGACGAACGCAGCCCCAACGACCGGGTCTCCGGGCCGGCCCCCACCCGCTCCCTGGGCACCGAGTGCATCCGCCTTCCGGGCCAGCTGCCCGGGGTCGTCACCGTCACGGCCGTCAACCGGGACGGGCATCCGTCCTCGTACACCAACTACGGGCGCGGCCGGGTCTCGCTGGCCGCCCCGGGCGGGGACCCGGACGGCGGGGCGCAGGGGGCGATCATCTCGGACTGGCCGGGCGGGCAGTACGCGGCGCTGGCGGGGACGTCCATGGCGGCGGCGCACGTGACGGGGGCGGTGGCGGTGGCCGCGGCGCTGCATCCGGGGCTCGGGGCGGGGCAGCTGGCGGAGCTGCTGGCGGTGACGGCGGCGGGAGGGTGTCCGGCGGGGGCGGGGGGGTGTGGGGATCGGCGGTATTTCGGGGTGGGGGTGTTGGGGGTGCCGCGGTGAAGGGGTGTGTTCGTGGGGGTGGGCTCTCGGGAGGGTGGGTGGGTGCCGGGGGCGGCTCCGGGGGTGGCCGCTCCGGGGGCTGGGTGATTTTCGGACTGCCGACTCTGTGGGTGGGGGGTTGAGACCGTTGGCAGTCTGAAAATCACC
>NZ_MECK01000303.1 GCF_014596465.1 Streptomyces sp. CBMA123
GCGGCCGGCGCCGGCGCGGGGCTGCTCGCCCGGGCCGGGGCCGTACGCGCCGCCGAAGAGGTCGCCCTGGGTGGTCGAGGGCGGGCTGGGAAGGTGCCGCGGCGCCTGGCGGGGCGGGGGCTCCTCGGTCTCGTGGTACGGCGCCTGCGGCTCCTGGTAGCCGGGCCAGGGCTGGGCCGGCTGGCCGCCGTAGGGCGCGGGGCGCTGCTCGTAGCCGCCGGTGTCGTAGCGGGGGCGCTCGTAGTCCGGCTCGTACGGCTGCCGGTAGCCCTGGTCGCCGTAGTCGGCGTCGTCCTCGGCCGGGCTCGGGTACGGCTCGGCGGGGGCCTGGGGGGCGGGGGTGGTCGGCGCGGCGTTGGCGTCGACCATCACGGCGATCCGGACCGGCCGGTTGAGCTCGCGGCTGAGCGCGTCGGTCAGCTGGGGCAGCAGCCGACCCTCCAGCACCTGCTTGGCCCGCTCGTTCGGGGTCGCCAGCAGGGCGGTGTCGTGCATCATCCACATGGGCTGGGTGCGCTGCACCCACTGTTTGTCCATCTCCCCGACATCGGGGTCGCTGACCAGCCGCTCGACGACCCTCGCCCAGACCGGGACGAGGTCGCTGTTGACATCAGCCACTGGTGCACGCTTTCCAAGAACAAAACCAGACAAGTCCTGCAACGGTAGTCAGCGAACAGGGACGGATCAAGTCGTTGTCCACAGGCTGTGGGTAAACGCCCCCCGGGCGGCTGGTTTGACCCTCGACCCCCGTCCCGCGTACCGTAACCAGGTCGAGTTGTCGATGGCCGCTGCCGCATGTCCGCGGGTCCGCCCGCTCCATAAGGCGCGCAGCACGGGCGCCGTGGATTGCCTCAGACCCCAGCCGAACTGGGGCGATGGGCCGGATTTCCGAATCACAGGGAGATCACGCGGACGCACGGTGACGGCCAAGCGACCTCCCGTCATCCTACGATTCACCTCAGGAGCCCCCGAGTGAGCAAGCGCACCTTCCAGCCGAACAACCGTCGTCGCGCGAAGACCCACGGCTTCCGGCTGCGGATGCGTACCCGCGCCGGCCGCGCCATCCTGGCTGCCCGCCGTGGCAAGGGCCGCACCAGCCTGTCCGCCTGATCCGCACCAGAGTCTGTTGTGCTGCCCTCCGAGAATCGGCTGCGGCGGCGCCAGGACTTCGCGACCGCGGTGAAACGCGGTCGCCGGGCCGGCCGGCCCCTTCTGGTCGTCCATCTCAGCAGAGAGGGCGAGCAGCAGGGGCAGACCGACCGGACCAGCGACATCCGCCCGCACGTCGCCGAGGGGACTCCTTCGGCGCGTGCGGGTTTCGTCGTGAGCAAGGCCGTTGGCCCGGCGGTCGTTCGCAACCTGGTGAAGCGCCGGTTGCGCCATCTTCTCCGTGATCGTCTGTCCAGGCTGCCCGCCGGTAGCCTGATAGTGGTGCGTGCGCTGCCCCAGGCCGCGACCGCCTCGTACCAGGACCTCGAACGTGACCTGGACACGGCGCTCAAGCGGTTGCTGAGGGTCGAGCCCGCCGCGACGGCGCCGACGGGAGCAGGGCGATGAAGTACCTGCTGATGGGACTGATCAGGGTCTACCAGTGGACCATCAGCCCACTGCTCGGTCCGGTCTGCCGTTATTACCCCTCCTGCTCGCACTACGGCTACGAGGCCGTGAAGGTGCACGGGGCGGTGAAAGGCGGCGGGCTGACCGTCTGGCGCATCCTGCGCTGCAACCCCTGGTCGCCCGGCGGGGTGGACCACGTTCCGCCTCGCAAGCACCCGGTGTGGCACCGCCGGCTGCGTGATCTGCTGAGCCCCAAGAGCGGGACCGCCGAGCCGGAGCCGGTGGCGAAGCCCGATGTCCAAGGAGTCTGACCGGTGACCTTCGGTTTTCTGAGTCCCCTCTACACGGCGGTGTCCTGGATCATCGTCCAGTTCCACTCGCTGTACAGCAACATCTTCGACCCGGACGGTGGCTGGGCCTGGGGTCTCGCCATCGCCTCGATGGTGGTCGTCATCCGGATCTGCCTGATCCCGCTCTTCGTGAAGCAGATCAAGGCGACCCGGGCCATGCAGGCGATCCAGCCGAAGATGAAGGCCATCCAGGAGCGCTACAAGAACGACCGGCAGCGCCAGTCCGAAGAGATGATGAAGCTGTACAAGGATGCGGGTACCAACCCGTTCTCCAGCTGCCTTCCCATCATCGTTCAGGCGCCGTTCTTCACCGCCCTCTACGGCGTGCTGTCCAACGTCGCCAAGGGCCACGACATCGGCGTGATCCACGGCTCCCTGCTGACGAGCGCCGGCAAGGCGCACATCTTCGGTGCCCCGCTCTCCGCGACCTTCGTCAGCAGCCCCGAGACCAGCGTCAAGATCGTCACCGCGGTGATGATCATCATGATGTCGCTGTCGCAGTTCGTCACCCAGCGCCAGCTGATGACCAAGAACGTCGACCTCACGGTGAAGACGCCGTTCATGCAGCAGCAGAAGATGCTGATGTACGTCTTCCCGATCATGTTCGCCGTGATGGGCATCAACTTCCCGGTCGGTGTCCTGGTCTACTGGCTGACCACCAACGTCTGGTCGATGGGCCAGCAGCTGGTCGTCATCCACAACAACCCGACCCCGGGCAGCAAGGCCTTCGAGGAGCGCCAGGCGCGCCTGAAGAAGGCCGGCCGACTGCGTTCGGACGGTACGGAGATCAAGGGCGCGCTCTGGGGCATGCTGCCCCCGTCCAAGGCGGCCATCGCCGAGGCGGCCTCCGCCGCCGCCGTGGTCGAGGAGTCGGTCCGGGCGAGCCGCCAGCAGCCCCGTCGCCAGAGCAAGGCCCAGCGCCAGCACGGCGGCGCCGCCCAGGCGGCCGAGCCGAGCGAGGACTCCCAGGTCGAGCAGCCCGCCGAGGACGCCGCCCCGGCCGACTCCGGTGCCGAGCCGACGGCCGCCAAGCAGACCGCGGCCAAGCCCGGCGGCACCAAGCAGGGCACCCGGCAGCAGCCCAAGCGCGGCGGCGGCCAGCGGCCGAAGAAGAAGTCCTGACCGGACTTCTGCGTAGAGCTTCGTTCCCCGCCCGCCAGCCGGGCCCATCTCCGAAGGAGTCCATCAGTGACGGAAGGCACCACCTCCGCCGTCGAGGCCGAGGACGTCGCCAGCACGGACGAGAGCGTCATCAGCCGCCTGGAGCAGGAGGGCGACATCGCGGCGGACTACCTGGAGGGTCTGCTCGACATCGCGGACCTCGACGGTGACATCGACATGGACGTCGAGGGCGACCGCGCCCTGGTCTCCATCGTCAGTGACGGCAACGACCGCGCGCTGCAGCGGCTGGTCGGCCAGGACGGCGAGGTGCTGGAGGCCCTGCAGGAGCTGACCCGGTTGGCTGTCCACCGGGAGACCGGCGAGCGCAGCCGTCTCATGCTGGACATTGCCGGCTTCCGCGCCCACAAGCGCGAGGAACTGGCCGTTCTGGGCGCCAAGGCCGCGGAGCAGGCCAAGAGCAGCGGCGAGCAGGTCAAGCTGCGGCCGATGACGCCCTTCGAGCGCAAGGTCATCCACGACGCGGTCGCGGCCGCCGGTCTGCGCAGCGAGTCGGAGGGCGAAGAGCCCCAGCGGTGCGTGGTCGTGCTGCCGGCCTGAGGCCGTCGGACCGACGACCGGTCGCCGCGGCGGCCGGTGGGCCTTACCGAACGCGACCCCGTCCGCCTCGTGCGGGCGGGGTCGTTGTTCCTTCTGGGATGTTTCACGTGAAACAGTGCGTTGAGCGGGTCGGTGGATCCGGAGATCGGAGAGTCGAGATGGACACGGAGAGCGCGGCCACCGGCCGTCCGGGGGCGGACGTGAACCCTGACGCCGAGGAGCGGACCGAGGTGCCCGAGCTGGACGTACTGGCCGAGGCGCCGGCCGCCGCCCGGGAGGTCTTCGGTGACCGCTTCGACGCCGCCGTCCGCTACACCGAGCTGCTGGCCACGGCGGGCGTCCGGCGCGGACTGATCGGGCCCCGCGAGGTGCCCCGGCTGTGGGACCGCCACGTCCTCAACTGCGCGGTGCTGGCCGAGCTGCTGCCGGCCGGCTCCACCCTGTGCGACGTCGGCTCCGGCGCCGGCCTGCCCGGCATCCCGGTCGCGCTGGCCCGTCCGGACGTCTCGGTGACCCTGCTGGAGCCGCTGCTGCGCCGGACCACCTTCCTGGAGGAGGTCGTCCGGGAGCTGGGGCTGGAGAACGTCACGGTGCTGCGCGGCCGCGCCGAGGAGATGGTCGGCAAGCTCGCGGTGGACGTGGTGACCGCCCGGGCCGTGGCCCCGCTGGACCGGCTGGCCGGCTGGGGCATGCCGCTGCTCCGCCCGCACGGGCAGATGCTGGCGCTCAAGGGCGACAGCGCCGAGCAGGAGCTGGCCGACTCGCGGGCCGGGCTGGCCAAGCTGGGCGCCATCGAGTGCAGCGTGATCGCGGTCGGCGAGGGCACCCTGGAGACCTCGACCCGGGTGGTCCAGGTCAAGGCGGGGGAGAGCCCCGGCGGGGTGAAGGCCGCGACCCGGCGGGCCAAGATGGCCCGGGCCGGCCGCAACACCGGTGCCAAGAACGGCCAGGGCGCCCGGGGCGGGCGGCGCCGCACCCGCTGACCCCGGCGAAACCACGACAGCGGGCGGACGGTCCCTCTCCGAGGGGGAACGTCCGCCCGTCGTCGTTCGGATGGCCGGCGGGCCTGCGGCGGGCCACCGGAGTGTCGCAACGTCAGATTTCCGACATAGCGGGCATGGTGTTTCACGTGAAACGTCGCTCTCTGCTCTCCGGAATCCTTGGTCGCAGCCGGGCGGCGACTGTTGCCGCTCCGGTTTCACGTGAAACACTGAGCCCCATGCAGGACTCGGAGACCATCGACCAGATCGATGACACGCCCATCGCACGGGCTGCCCAGGCTGCGGTTCAGGCGATCGGCCGAGCGGGGGAGGGGCTGCCCCGGCCCGCCGCCACCCGGGTGATCGTGGTCGCCAACCAGAAGGGCGGGGTGGGCAAGACCACCACCACCGTGAACATGGCCGCCTCGCTGGCCATGCACGGGCTGCGCGTCCTGGTGGTCGACCTCGACCCCCAGGGCAACGCGTCCACCGCCCTCGGCATCGACCACCACGCCGAAGTGCCGTCCATCTACGACGTCCTGGTCGAGGGCAAGCCCCTGGCCGACGTGGCCCAGCCGGTCGTGGACGTCGAGGGGCTCTTCTGCGTCCCCGCGACCATCGACCTGGCCGGCGCCGAGATCGAGCTGGTCTCGCTGGTGGCCCGGGAGAGCCGGCTGCAGCGGGCGATCGCCGCTTACGAGCAGCCGCTGGACTACATCCTGATCGACTGTCCGCCCTCGCTGGGCCTGCTGACGGTCAACGCCCTGGTGGCCGGTCAGGAGGTGCTGATCCCGATCCAGTGCGAGTACTACGCGCTGGAGGGCCTCGGCCAGCTGCTGCGCAACGTCGAGCTGGTGCGCGCGCACCTCAACCCCACGCTGCACGTCTCGACGATCCTGCTCACCATGTACGACGCCCGGACCAGGCTGGCCGCCCAGGTCGCCGAGGAGGTCCGGACCCACTTCCAGAAAGAGGTGCTGAGCACGGCGATCCCGCGCTCGGTACGCATCTCGGAGGCGCCCAGCTACGGGCAGACGGTGCTGACCTACGACCCGGGCTCGACCGGGGCGCTCTCGTACCTGGAGGCCGCCCGCGAGCTCGCGCTGCGTGCGGCGGGCCAGGGCGGCGGCTCGCTGGTGGGTCAGCAGCGGGGCGGCAGCGGTACGGGGCACGGCGCCCCGATGGCACAGCACGGTACGACGGAGGGTCAGCAGTGAGTGGTCGCAGGGGTCTGGGACGAGGGCTCGGGGCGCTGATCGGTCCCGCCACGCCGGCGGACGGCGGGGCGGCGCAGCCCGCCGCCGCCACGTCCGCGCCGACCTCGGTGGTGGCGACCGGCACGACGTCGCCGGCCTCGGTGCCGGTGCTGCCGGGC
>NZ_MECK01000304.1 GCF_014596465.1 Streptomyces sp. CBMA123
CCGCGCGGGCGGCACGGGCGGGCGGCACGGGCGGCACGGGCGGCCGGCCCGGCCGGGCGGTGTACGGCCCGCTCCGGGGGCGTACGGGCAGGTCGGGAGGCGTACGGCCGGTCGGCCCAGCGCGCTCCGGTGAGCCGTGGGCCGGTTCGAGTGGCGCGCCTATCGTGGGCTGGTGACCGATCATCGGACCGTCCGACCACCTGTCGCCCGGGCGGACTACCTGCTGGCCGCCTTCGCCTTCGCCGTCTGCATGACCGGGACCACCCTGCCGACCCCGCTGTACGGGCTGTACCAGGAGCGGATCGGCTTCTCCGAGTTGACGGTGACGGTGGTGTTCGCCGTGTACGCCTTCGGGGTCATCGGTGTCCTGCTGCTGGTCGGCAATGTGTCCGACTCGGTCGGGCGCCGGCCCGTACTGCTGTGCGGGCTGCTCAGCTCGGCTTGCAGCGCCGTCGTGTTCCTGACGGCGGACAGCGTGCTCCTGTTGTGCCTGGGCCGGCTGTTGTCCGGCCTGTCGGCGGGGTTGTTCACCGGCACCGCCACGGCGTACGTGCTGGAACTGGCGCCGCCACGGCACCGGGGGCGGGCGGGCTTCGTCGCGACCGCCGCCAACATGGGCGGCCTGGGGTTCGGGCCGCTGCTGGCCGGCCTGCTCTCCCAGTACGCGCCGCACCCGCTGGTGCTGCCGTTCGTCGTGCACCTGGTGCTGCTCGCCGCGGCCGTCTGCGCCCTCCTGCGGCTGCCGGAGACCGTCGCCGGCGCCCGTCCGCTGCGCACCGCCCGGCCGGTCCGGCCCAGTCTGCCGCCGGAGGTCCGGCGGGTGTTCGTGCCGGCCGGGATCGCGGCCTTCGCCGGGTTCTCCCTGCTGGGCCTGTTCACCTCGGTCAGCCCGGCCTTCCTCGCCGAGGGCCTGGGCGTGCACAACCGGGCGGTGGTCGGCCTGGTCGTCTCCTCGGCCTTCCTGGCGTCCACCCTGGGCCAGTTGCTGGTCCCCCGGCTGGGCACCGCGCGGGCCATCCCGCTGGGCTGCCTGGTGCTGATCGCCGGGTTGGCCCTGCTGGCGGGCTCGCTGGCCTGGACCGTCCTGGCGCTCCTGGTGCTCGCCGCGCTGGTGGGCGGCGCCGGGCAGGGCATGGGCCTGCGCGGCGCGGTGGGCGAGGTCGCCGCCGCGAGTCCGGCGGAGCACCGTGGCGGGGCCCTGTCGGCGCTCTTCGTGGTCGGCTACTTCGGCATCTCGATCCCGGTGATCGGCGTCGGCGTGCTCACCGGGCCGCTCGGCCTCGCCCGAGCGGGCCTGGTGTTCGCCGCCTGCATGGCCCTGCTCGCCGCCGCCTCCGGCGCCTACCTGCTCCGTCTGCTCCGTCAGGCGGGCGCCGGGGCCTGATCACGGGCCGACCCACCCCCGACGGGACCTGCGGGTGGGCAGCTACGCGGCCCGCGTCCGCCCGGCGCGGATCCGCTGACGCAGGAAGAGCGCGGCGCGGTCGAGCGCCTCGTCCGCCTCGTCGAGGACGCCGGCGAAGCACTGGAACACGTGCGGCGCGTCGGCGGTGATGTCCAGGATGACGTCCACGCCCGCCGCGCCCGCCCGCGCGGCCAGGCGGGTGGAGTCGTCCAGCAGCAGTTCGTTGGCGCCGACCTGGATCAGCATCGGGGGCAGGCCGGTGAGGTCGGCGTGCACGGCCGGACTGAGCAGCGGCTGCCGGGGGTCGGCCCCGGCGAGGTACATGGCTCCGGTGTGGTCGAGGGCGGCCCGGGTGAAGATCGGGTCGACGCCCTCCTTGGTGCGCATGCTCGCGCCGGTCCGGGTGGCGTCGAGGCCCGGGGAGAAGGCCAGCACGGCGGCGGGCTGCGGGAGGCCCGCGTCCCGGGCGGCGAGGCAGGTGGTGACGGCGAGTCCGCCGCCGGCGGAGTCCCCCGCGAAGGCGATGGCCGAGGGGTCCGCTCCCTGGTCGAGGAGGGCGCGGTAGGCGCTCAGGCAGTCCTCGATCGCGGCCGGGAAGGGGTGTTCGGGGGCGAGCCGGTAGTCCAGCGAGTACGCGCCGAGGCCGGTCCTGGCCACGAGGTTCCCGGTCAGCGAGAGGGCGGTCTCGGGCGAGCCGAAGACCCAGCCGCCACCGTGGAAGTAGAGGATCGTCCCCGCTTCCGCTCCGTCCGTCGCTCCGACCTTCGGTTCGTCCGTCGCTCCTGCCGTCGGTTCGTCCTTCGGCACGACGCGCAGGGCGGGCCGGTCGCCGAGGACCGTCGGCGCCGTGCGGATGGCGCCGTGGGGCACGATCATCCCGGCCATCAGCTCCCGGAACCCGGCCCGGATCTCCTCCACCGACGGCGGCCGCACAGGCCCCGCCTCCTCCGGCTGCCCCGCCGGTCCCGACTGCCGCAGCATCGCGTCGATCCGGCTGCGCTGCTCCCTGCTCATGAGCCCACTCCCCATCCCAAGTAGCTTCCCGTACACTATATGCCGTGGAAGATACATCACCCGGCGACCGCCCCGCATCCGGCCTCCCGGCGCTCTTCGCCGACCTGGTCCGGTGCGAGACCCGCCTGTACAACGCCCTCAACGACCGGCTCCGCGAGCGGCACGGCATCGTCACCTCGCAGTACGAGTTCCTGGACTACCTTCGCCGCCACCCCGGCAGCCGGGTGGCGGACCTCGCCGCCGAGTTCGCCATCGGCGTCGGCGCGACCAGCAAGGGCGTCGACCGCCTGGAGAAGCAGGGCTGGGCCGCCCGTCGGCCGAACCCCGCGGACCGCCGGTCCTCGCTGCTGGTCCTGACCGACGACGGCACGCGGCTCGTCGAGGCGGCCGAGCGGACCTTCACGGACGGCCTGGCCGAGCTGCTCGCGGGCACCCTCGACGCCACCGCCCTGTCGGCGGCCGCACGGACCCTGGCCACCCTGCGCTCCGCGCTCGAACGCGACCAGGTCGGCGCCCCCACCGGCTGACCCGCGGCCCGCCCCCGGAGACGGCCCGCAAGGCGACCCGGGCCACGGCCGCCGCGCGGGTCGCGATGACGACCGGTGCCACGGGTGCGGCGGGAACAGCAGGAGCAGCAGGAGCAGCAGGAGCAGCAGGAGCAGCAGGAGCAGGCTCAGCCGGTGATCGGGCGACCGTCCAGCCGGACGTGGTCCACCGCCCAGTACCAGTTGTTGCCCGCGTCGTACATCCGGAACTTCAGCGTCACCGAGCGCGCGCCCGCCGGGACGGCCCGTCGCCGTAGGCGAGGTCGCCGGCCAGGAAACCCTGAGCTGTACAGGCCACTTGACGCCGCATGATCAACGTCGCCCACCATCGGCCCCGTTGGCTTCCTCTACGCTGGGGCGAGGCCCCGGACGCCGGGCGCCGACCGACGCGCACAGCCACCGGGGGGAACCGCGTGATCCGCGTACAGCAGCACACCTTCACCTTGATTCCCTGGCCGTGGCGCGTCATGCCCTGGGTCCAGGTGCCCGAGGGGCTGGAGTTCACCCTCTACGACGTCGTCGACCCGATGGCGCGCGGCGTCGAGGTGCCCGGCACCCCGGAGGAGGCCGCCCGCTGGAAGGTCGGCCACGACGCCTACCGGAGCCTGCTGCAGGAGGCCGAGGAGGACGTGCGCCACGCCCACGGAGTGCGCTGCCGGGCCGGCTTCATGGTCGACATGCACTCGGTGCGGCTGCGCCGCTACGACCTGATGCCCAACCGCAAGGCCCGCTCCCGGCGGCTGTTCGACGAGTGCCTGACCAGGATGCGCCGGTACGAGGAGACCTACCGGCCGATCCTCCAGGACATCGAGGCCCGGATCGCGGAGGCCTCCGCCGACGCGGCCTGAGGTCTGAGGTCTGAGGTCTGAGGCCTCCCGAGCGGTCCTCCGCACTCGGCGCGGCTACCGGACGATGACGACCTTGCCCGCGACGGTGCGCGACTCGGCCAGCGCGAGCGCGGCCGCGGCCTCGTCCAGCGGGAACCGCGCGGCGATCTCGGCGGTGAGCGCGCCGTCGGCCAGCAGCGCCAGCACCCGGGTGAGGTCCTCGCGCAGCCGGGCCCGGAAGGCGGCCGGGCGGCGGCTGCCCGCCCAGAAGTTGTAGAAGTGGGCGGACCGGCCGTTGGGGAGGCCGTTCCACAGCGCCAGCCGGGCGAACAGCTTGAGCACCGGGAGCCGCGAGTCGCCCTCCTCGTCCTTGGTGGCGGCGGTGCCGTAGGACACCAGGACCCCGCCGCGGCGCAGCAGCCGCCAGGACTCCTCCAGTCCGGCGCCGCCGACGTGGTCGAACACCGCGTCCACGCCGTCCGGTGCGAGCTCCCGGATGCGCCGGTAGACGTCGGGGTCGCGGTAGTCGACCGGGGTCGCGCCCAGCCGGCGGACGGTGTCGTGGTGCCGGGCGGACGCCGTGCCGATCACCGTGATCCCGGCGTGCCGGGCCAGTTGCACCAGCGTCGACCCGACGCCGCCGTTGGCGCCGAGCACCACGATCGTGGCGCCCTGGGCCACCTTCGCGGTCCGGTGCAGCATCTGCCAGGCCGTCACCCCGTTGACCACGACGGTCTCCGCGTCGGCGGCCGTCACGCCGTCCGGCACGGGCACCAGGTCGGCGGCGTCGAGCAGTTGGAGGCTGGCCCAGGCGCCGGTCTTGGTGACGGCGGCGAACCGCTGCCCGACCAGCGCGGGGTCGACGTCCGGGCCGGTCGCGACGACCGTGCCGACCACGTCGTACCCGGGCACGAAGGGGTAGGGCGGCTGGTCGTAGTACTTGCCGCGGCGCATCTGCTGCTCGGCGAAGGAGACGCCGGTCGCGTCCATCCGCAGCAGGACCTTGCCCGCGGTGGGCGGCGGGAGGTCCCGGGTGCGCACCTGGAGGCCGTCCGGGTCGACGGTGCCCGGCAGGACGACCTCGGTGGCACGGGTGAGGAGGGTGTCGTTCATGGCTTGTTCTCCGCTTCGGCTGACTCGTGGCCTTCGGCTGACTCGCTTGCTACGGCCGTAAAGTTACACCCGTAACCTCACGGCGGGCAAGGGCTTCGCCACGTAAGTTCTCACCTGTAAGCTCACGCCATGGGAAACGAATCGAGCGCACCCCCCAGCCGCCCCCGCAACCGCCGTGGGGAAGGCGCCCGCCTGCGGGACGACATCGTGGCCGCCGCGGTCGAACTACTCGACGAGACCGGCACCGAGACCGCCGTCACCCTGCGGTCCGTCGCCCGCCGGGTCGGGATCGCCGCCCCGTCGATCTACCGCCACTTCCCCGACCAGCCGGCCATCATGCTGGCCGTGGTGCGGCAGGCCTTCGACGAACTGGAGGCAGAACTACGGGCCGCCCAGGACGCCGCCGGCGAGGACCCCCGACAGCGGCTGCTCGCCCTCTGCCACGCCTACCTGGGGTTCTCCGAGAACCACCCGGAGCGCTATCGCACCATGTTCGGCGGGGTCTGGGTGCCCGCGCTCCAGGACACCGCCGTGACGGCGGAGGAGATGAGCAGCCTCGGCCAGGCGTCCCTGCAGCTGCTCGCCGAGGCCCTGACCGGGTGCGTCGCCGCCGGCCTGGCCACCAGCGACGATCCGTTCGCGGACACCGTCGCGCTGTGGCTGGGCCTGCACGGGCTGGCGCACCAGCGGGCGGTGACGGTCGCCTTTTCGTGGCCGCCGGACATCGCCGAGCGGCTGATCACCACGCTGGCGCACCTCAAGGCCGAGTAGCCCCCGGCGGCGGCGTGGCCGGAAAGCCGCCGGCCCCCGCCCGGCAGTCGGGCGGGGGCGGGCGGGCCGGCGGGAGCGGCAGCGCCCCCGGCGCCGGGCGGGGGCGGCGCACGGTCAGGCAGACCGCGGCGACGCCGACCAGCCAGACCAGGTACTGCGGGCTGATCACCCGGCTGGTCACCACGAAGATCAGCAGCGCGCACAGCGCCGCGTCGTACATGGTGGCGGCGTTG
>NZ_MECK01000305.1 GCF_014596465.1 Streptomyces sp. CBMA123
GTCGGCGGGCACCGGACCGCGCCCGACCGGTTCCTGGGTTCGCCCACGACCGCACGCCCCTCCCCCGGGCCCCTCGCCGTGGCCGCCGACCGGGGCGGGGCCCGCGTCGGCCTCGGCCGTTCCGTGTGCGAGGTGAACCGCCGCTCAGCGGGGGCGGCGGCGCAAGGGCGCCAGTGGCGGGATCCCGCCCGGTCAAGCCTCGGTCATGGCCCGGACCTCGGCCTTGTTCGCCGGCGCCCGGCGTGGCTACCTTCCTATCGCTGACGCCGTGAAGGCTCAGCACCATCCTCTTGGCATGCCCAGATCATCAGCCGTCCGGCAGGGCTCCCCGTCCCCCAACGGGCCGACGCGCCATGCCCCACCGGACGCCAGGGCAGCCGTCTGCACGTGCGCGTCCCCCCTCACCCCGGGCCTGCACCCCGACGAGCCGCCGCACGACGGCGGTGCCCGCACGCACGCCCAGGGCCCGACCCCCCACTTGGGAGGGCTCCGTTGCACACCTTCGTCCGTTCCCCCCTGCGGCACGGCCGGCTCCGTGCCGCCACCGCGACCTTCGCGGTCGGCGCCGTGGTGGCCGCCGGCCTCGCGCTCGCGGCCCCGGCCGGCGCCACAGCGACCGCGTCCGGCACGTCCGGCACGTCCGGCGCCGGCGTCAAGCACGTGTGCGCCAAGCCGACCGAGCGTCACCAGCTGGCCTGCGACGCCCTGGTGCGCACCGACGTCGCCCAGCCGCACGCCTTCTCGCTCACTGCGGTCTCGCCGGACGCCACGCCGTCCGGCTTCGGCCCGGGCGACCTCCAGAGCGCCTACGGCCTGTCGGCCAACGGCGGCGCCGGGCAGACGGTGGCCATCGTCGACGCCCAGGACGACCCCAACGCCGAATCCGACCTGGCGACCTACCGCACGCAGTACGGGCTGCCCGCGTGCACCACCGCCAACGGCTGCTTCAAGAAGATCGACCAGAACGGCGGCACCAGCTACCCGACCTCCGACACCGGCTGGGCGGGCGAGATCTCCCTCGACCTCGACATGGTCTCCGCGGTCGCGCCGAACGCCCACATCCTGCTGGTCGAGGCCACCTCGGCGACCATGTCGGACCTCGGCGCCTCCGTCAACCAGGCCGTCGCCCAGGGCGCCAAGTTCGTCTCCAACAGCTACGGCGGCGCCGAGGACTCGACCGACACCTCCGCCGACAGCCAGTACTTCAACCACCCCGGCGTGGCCATCACCGCCTCCTCCGGCGACTCCGGCTACGGCGCCCAGTACCCGGCCGGCTCCCCGGGCGTCATCTCGGTCGGCGGCACCTCACTGACCCGGGACTCCAGCTCCCGCGGCTGGAGCGAGTCCGTCTGGGGCACCAGCTCCGGCGGCCAGGGCGCCGGCTCCGGCTGCTCCGCCTACGAGCCCAAGCCGAGCTGGCAGACCGACAGCGGCTGCGCCAACCGCACCATCTCCGACGTGTCGGCCGTCGCCGACCCGGCCACCGGCGTCGCGGTCTACCAGACCTACGGCGGCAGCGGCTGGGCCGTGTACGGCGGCACCAGCGCCTCCTCGCCGATCATCGCCGCCGTCTACGCCGACGCGGGCACCCCGGGCGCGGGCGACAACCCCGCCAAGTACCCGTACGCGCACACCAACGCGCTCAACGACGTGACCAGCGGCGCCAACGGCACCTGCTCGCCGGCCTACCTGTGCACGGCCGGCGCCGGCTACGACGGCCCGACCGGCCTGGGCACCCCCAACGGCCTGGCCGCCTTCACGGCCGGCGGCAGCACCGGCGGCAACACCGTCACGGTCACCGGCCCCGGCAGCCAGAGCGGGACGGTCGGCACCGCCGCCAGCCTGCAGATCCACGCCAGTGACTCGGCCTCCGGCCAGACCCTGAGCTACTCGGCCACCGGCCTGCCGGCCGGACTGTCGATCAACTCCTCGTCCGGCCTGATCTCCGGCACCCCGACCACCGCGGGCAGCGACAACGTCACGGTCACCGCCAAGGACGGCACCGGCGCCAGCGGCTCCGCCTCCTTCACCTGGACCATCGCCGGCTCCGGCGGCGGCACCTGCACCGGCGGCGGCCAGCTGCTCGGCAACGCCGGCTTCGAGACCGGCACCGCCTCGCCCTGGACCGCCAGCTCCGGCGTCATCGACAACTCCGCCGGTGAGGCCGCCCACTCCGGCAGCTGGAAGGCCTGGCTCGACGGCTACGGCACCACCCACACCGACACCCTGAGCCAGAGCGTCACCATCCCGGCCGGCTGCAAGGCGAGCTTCTCCTTCTGGCTGCACGTCGACACCGCCGAGACCGGCAGCACGGCCTACGACAAGCTCACCGTCCAGGCCAACTCCACCACCCTGCACACCTACTCCAACGTCGACGCGGGCACCGGCTACGTGCAGCGGACCTTCGACCTGTCGAGCTTCGCGGGCCAGACGGTGACCCTGAAGTTCACCGGCACCGAGGACTCCTCCCTGCAGACCAGCTTCGTCATCGACGACGCCGCCCTCAACGCCTCCTGACCGACGCTTCTCCGACCCGTGTGGGCCGCAGCCCCGCTGCGGCCCACCGGCCTGTTCAGCCGCGCCCCTGGGCCCAGGCCCGGCGGGTGGTCGCGGGGAGGACGCTGCCGAACACGCTGCCGGTGAAGGGACGCTGCTGATCATCGGCGCCCTCGCCGGCGGCGCCGGGCGCTTCAGCGAACTGCGGCTGAGTCAGTCCAGGTTCCGGGCCGCCCGCAGCCGGGCCGACAGGGTGTCCGGGGCGATGAGCGGGTCCGGGTAGTCGGGGGCGAGCAGCCAGGGGCGGTGCACGGCCGGGCCGGGCAGGTGGGCCAACTCCGGTACCCAGCGCCGTACGTAGTCCCCGTCGGGGTCGTAGCGGTCGGCCTGGCGCAGCGGGTTGAGGACCCGGTTGGGCCGGGTGTCGGTGCCGGTGCCGGCCACCCACTGCCAGTTGAGCTGATTGTTCGCCACGTCGCCGTCGACCAGCAGCGACAGGAAGTGGGCGGCGCCGATCCGCCAGTCCAGGTGGAGGGACTTGGCGAGGAAGCTCGCCGTCAGCAGTCGGGCCCGGTTGTGCATCCAGCCCTCGTGGGCGAGTTGGCGCATTCCGGCGTCGATGATCGGGTAGCCGGTGCGGCCCTGCCGCCAGGCCTCCGCCTCGCGCTCGTCCCGGTGCCAGTGGTCGTCCCGGGTGCGGTAGTCGCGGTGCGCGGCGTCGGGGCGGGCGGCGAGCACCTGGTGGTGGAAGTCGCGCCAGGCGAGCTGGCGGACGAAGGCCTCCGCCCCGGGGCCGCCGTGCTGCAGGGCGCTGGCGGTCAGCTCGGTGGGCGACAGACAGCCGAAGTGCAGGTACGGGGAGAGCCGGGAGGTGTCGTCGGCCGCGAGGTCGTCGTGGACGTCGGCGTACGCGTCGACGTCCCAGCGTCGCCACCGTTCCCGGGCCGCGGTCTCGCCGCCGCACGGCAGGCCCGGCGAGGACGGGCCCTGGGCCACCAGGTTCTCGCTGCCGATCCCGTCCGGGGTGCGGATCACCCGGGGCGTGCCCAGCACCGTGCGGCGCGGCACCTGCTGCCAGGCGCGGTGGTACGGGGTGAAGACGGCGTAGTGGTCGCGGCCGGCCGGGGTGATCCGCCCGGCGGGGACGACGGTCACGGAGGCGTCGTGGACGTGCAGCCGGTCGCCGAACAGGGCGAGCAGCCGGGCCTCGCGCCGCCGGGCGAAGCCGCTGACCCCGGCGGCGAGGTGCACCGTCCCGGCGCCGGTCTCGGCGGCGACCCGGGCCGTCTGCTCGTCGGTCGTGCCCCGGCGCACGATCAGCCGGGAGCCGGTGCGGCGCAGCGAGGCATCCAGGTCGGTGAGGCAGTCGGCCAGGAAGGCCAGCCGGTTGGGGGCGGCGAAGCCGGCCGTCTCGACGGCCGGGTCGAGGACGAACAGCGGCACCACCTGGTCGGCGGCGGCGCGGGCGGCGTGCAGCACGGGGTTGTCGTGCAGGCGGAGGTCCTGGGTGAACAGGGCGATCGAGACGGTCATCGGCGGGGCCTCGGGTGCGGGTGCGGTCGGTTTCTCGGGGTGCGGCGGGGTTACGGCGGGGTACTCAGGGGTGCGGCCCGGCCCGGCGGGCGCGGTCGGTGATGTTGCGCGCCATGGCGTCGAACACCAGGGAGTGGAACGGCGCCACCGACCACCAGTAGACGTGGCCGGCCAGTCCGTGCGGGTGGAACAGCGCGCGCTGGCGGTAGAGCGCCCCGCCGGCGCCGTCCGGGCCGACCCGCAGCTCCAGCCAGGCCAGTCCCGGCAGCCGCATCTCGGCCCGCAGCCGCAGCAGCCGCCCGGGCTCGATCTCCTCGACCCGCCAGAAGTCCAGGGCGTCGCCGACCCGCAGCCGGTCCGGGTCGCGCCGGCCGCGGCGCAGTCCGACCCCGCCGGCCAGCCGGTCCAGGGTGCCGCGCAGCGCCCAGGCGAACGGGAGGGAGTACCAGCCGTTCTCGCCGCCGACGCCCTCGACCACCTGCCACAGGGCGGCCGGGTCGGCGGCGACCCGCCGTTCCCGCAGGTCCTGGTAGAGGCTGCCGCCGGCCCAGTCGGGGTCGGTGGGCAGCGGGTCGCTGGGGGCGCCGGGGAGCGAGGCGGAGGACCAGCGGGTGGTGACCTTGGCCTCGCGGATCCGGCGCAGGGCGAGTTCCAGGGCGCGGTCGAAGCCGGTGAGTCCCTGCGGCGGGTCGGGGATCCAGTGGGCGATGTCGTGCTCGTGGCAGACCACCTCGTGCCGCAGCGACTCCACCAGCGGGCGGGCCAGCGGTCCGGGCACCGGGGTGACCAGGCCGACCCAGTGGCTGGACAGCGCCGGGGTCAGCACCGGCACCGGCACGATCAGCCGGGGCGGCAGGCCCGCGGCGCGGGCGTAGCGCTGCATCATCAGCCGGTAGGTGAGCACCTCCGGGCCGCCGATGTCGAAGACCCGGTCGACCTCCGGCGGCAGCTCGGCGGCGGCGACCAGGTAGCGCAGCACGTCCCGGACGGCGATGGGCTGGATCCGGGTGTTGACCCAGCGCGGGGTGACCATCGCGGGCAGGCGTTCGGTGAGGTAGCGGAGCATCTCGAAGGAGGCGGAGCCGGAGCCGATGATGACGGCGGCCCGCAGTTCGGCGGTGGGCACCCCCGCGGCGCGCAGCTCCCGGCCGACCTCGGCGCGCGAGCGCAGGTGCGGGGACAACCCCGTCTCGGGCACCCCGGCGGGCAGCAGTCCGCTGAGGTAGACGATCCGGCCCACCCCGGCCCGGGCGGCCGCGCGGGCGAAGGCGCGGGCGGCGCGCCGGTCGGTGGCTTCGAAGTCCGTCCCGGTGCCGAGCGAGTGGATCAGGTAGTAGGCGACGTCGACGCCGTCGAAGGCGCCGTCCAGGGTCTCGGGCCGGGTGACGTCGCCGGTCGCGGCCTCGACCCGGTCGCGCCACGGCTGGTCGCGCAGCCGCCCGGGGTCGCGGGCCAGGCAGCGCACCCGGTGGCCGGCCGCGAGGAGGTCGGGGACGAGTCGTCCGCCGATGTAGCCGGTGGCGCCGGTGACCAGGCAGTGCAGTCCGCGCGGGGCTCGCTCGTTCACCGTTCGCTCCTTCCGTTCCTTCCGTTCGCTTCGCACCTGCGCCTACCCGGTTCCGGTCAGCGGAGCAGTTCCTCCAGCAGGTCGAGGGCGGAGGCCAGGTCGCGCGGGCGCAGGGTGCCGGGCGGGCGGCGGGGGCCGGTCCAGCCGGGCCCGGCGACCAGTACGACGGGCTGGGCACGGGCGCCCTGCGGGCCCCAGGCGGTCCGGACCACCCGCTCGACCAGGGCCCGGTCGGCGGTGCGGGC
>NZ_MECK01000306.1 GCF_014596465.1 Streptomyces sp. CBMA123
CGGCGCAGCACCGCGGCGCCACCCCCGCCCCGGCCGCCCCGGCCACCCCGGCTCGTCCGGCCACCACGGCCGGCCTCCGAGTGCCGCCGGACACCGTCCCGCACACCCGGACGTGGATGGCCTGGCCGGACAACAGCACCATCTGGCGCGGCAAGCTCGGCGGCGTCCAGGCGAACATCGCCCTGGTCGCGCGGACCATCGCCAAGTACGAGCCGGTGACCGTGTGCGCCAACCCCGCCAGCGTCGCCAAGGCGCGCTCGATGTGCGGCTCGGCCGTCACCGTCATCGGAGACATCCCGGTCGACGACTGCTGGATGCGCGACACCGGCCCGGTCTTCCGCACCGACGGCGCGGGCGGCCTCGACACCGTCGGCCTCAACTTCAACGGCTGGGGCAACCACCAGAACCCGCACGGCAACGACGCCCTGGTCGCCCAGCGCGTCGCCGCCTACCTCGGCCTGCCGTTCACCGCCGCCGGACTGGTCTCCGAGGGCGGCGCCATCGAGACCGACGGCGCGGGGACACTGATGGCCACCCGCAGCAGCATCATCAACGCCGACCGGAACCCCGGGATGTCCCAGGCCGCGATCGAGAGCGCGATGTGCGCCGCCTACGGTGCCACCGAAGTGATCTGGTTCACCGGCATCGCGGGCCAGGACATCACCGACGACCACGTGGACGCGACCTCGCGCTTCCTCGGTGCCGGCACCGCCGTCGTCCAGCTGCCACTGCCGGGCGACACCGACATCTGGTCCCAGGACGAGCGCCAGCAGTACGCGGTCCTGGGCTCCGCCACCGGAGCCCAGGGCACCCCGATCAGGCTCAGCACCATCCAGGGCCCCGACTACAACCTGATCCGCTCGGCCGACCCCAACTTCGTCGGCTCCTACGCCAACTACTACCTGTGCGACAACGCGGTGATCTCGGCCCAGTTCGGCGACACCCGGGCCGACAGCGCCGCCCGCGCCGCCCTCGCCCGGCTGTTCCCCGGCCGCACCGTCGAACAGCTCAACATCGACTACCTCGGGGCGGGCGGCGGCGGGATCCACTGCGTCACCCAGCAGCAGCCGGCCGCCTGAATCCGACGGGGCCGGGTCCGGTCCGCCGACCGGACCCGGCCCCGAACGGCGGCCGGCCCGGATACCCGTCCGACGACGGACACCCGGACCGGCCCGTCCGGCCGGCCGGCCCACGGAGGGGAGGGTGTGGGTGGCGCAGTGGATGCCTCCACCGCAGGCCGCGATCGCGTCGATCCTCACCGGGGCGGTCTCCCGGCCCGGGCCGTCCTGCTGGAGGGCCTGCTGGGCCCGCTCGTCGGCCCGGGCGTCGCCGGAAGGCCTGGTCGGGCAGGACGACGCCGGGGGCGGCGAACCGGGCCGGGCAGTCGACGCGGGCGTCGGTGATGCCTTGCCGGACGGACGGACGGACGGACGGGGCGACGGGGCGCGGGTTACGGCATCGGCTCGTGCATGGTCGAGCAGTGGATGCCGCCGCCCCCGGTCATCAGCCGGTCGACGTCGAGCTGCACCACCGCGCGGCCGGGGAAGGCCGCGGCCAGCGTCTCCCGCGCGGCCGCGTCCTTGTGGGCGTCGCCGAACTGGGCGGTGATGACGCCGCCGTTGACGAGGTGGAAGTTGAGGTAGGAGTCCACGAACTTGGAGCTGCGGGAGCGGACGGTGTCCGGGCCGTGCACCACCATGACGTGCAGCCGGCGGCCCCGGGCGTCCGTCGCGGCGGACAGGATCGCGAACTGCTCGCGGGCGTCCCGCGCCCACTCGTCGTTGCGGTCGGCCGGCGGCAGTTGCACCATCACCACGCCGGGCCGGATGAACCGGGAGGTGACGTCCACGTGGTCGTCGGTGATGTCCTGGCCCTTGATGCCGGGCAGCCAGATCATCTTGTCCGCGCCGTAGGCCTCCAGGACGGACTCCTCGATCTCCTCCCGGCTCATGCCCCGGTTGCGGTTCTTGTTGACCAGGCTGCTCTCGGTGGCCATCACCGTGCCGTCGCCGTCGGTCTCGATCGCGCCGCCCTCGCCGACGAAGTCCGCGTAGGTGTGGCGCAGGCCGCGGCGGACGGCGATGCGCTCGGCGACCCGGGCGTCGTCGTAGTGGACCTGCTTGTTGCCCCAGCCGTTGAAGTTGAGCACCACGGCGTCCAGGCCGCCGTGGCCGTCCCGGCGGAAGACCGGCGCGGTGTCGCGCATCCACAGGTCGTCGGTGGGGATGGCGGTGATCACCTCGACCGCGGGGCCGCAGCGGTCCCGGGCCTTGTCCGCGGTCCAGTCGTCGGGGGCGCACATGACCACCGGCTCGAACTCGGCGATGGTGCGGGCGATCAGCGCGATGTCCTCCTGGACGCCGCCCAGGCGCAGCCCCCACACGCCCCGGCGGGACGGCCAGGACATCCAGGTCCGCGCGT
This sequence comes from Streptomyces sp. CBMA123, assembly GCF_014596465.1. Lineage (GTDB taxonomy): Bacteria > Actinomycetota > Actinomycetes > Streptomycetales > Streptomycetaceae > Kitasatospora. The sequence continues at coordinate 2,422 of NZ_MECK01000306.1, forward strand.
GCGGGACGTCGTCCGCGGGCACCCAGGGGTAGGCCTCGCCGGTGCGGGCGTCGTGATAGCTGGTCATCGGGGTCTCCAGTTCGTGCGACGGTGCCGGGGAGGGTGCGGGGGCCGCCAGACCACTCTTCGCGCCGCAACGCACCGGCGCACCAGGGGACGGGCCGGCGGCAGCACCCTGCCTGCTCACTCAGGTTCGCACTGACTGAAAAATCAGTCAAACTCATCGGCGTGCCATGACTCCGCGACTGGAAGGCTGTACGGAGCGTGACGAATCGCCCCTGCTGGTCGGGTCCCGGCCCGACCAGGCCGGCTCCGGTCAGGAGCCGAGCCGGACCACCTCACCGTCGATGGCGTCCAGCAGGAGGGTGCGGGCGTGGGCCAGCGGCAGGCTGCCGCTGAGCCAGCGGGTGCTCAGCCCCTCCAGCAGCGCGGTCAGCCGCTCCGCCGCGCCGGCCAGCGCGACCGCCGAGGACATCGGCTGCACACTGCCGAGCAGTTCGGCGATCTCCTGGACCCAGACCCGGGTGGCGCGCGACAGGTCCTCGCGCAGCGTCTCGTCGAACACCGCGCTCGCCCGCAGCTCACCCCAGGCGGTGCTGTTCTCCCGGACCTCGACGGTGTCCTGGAGCTCCAGCAGCAGTGTCTGCTCCAGCTCCTCGCGGGCGGTCAGCGGCGGCGCGTCCGCATCGCGTTCGGTCGTGTAGCGCTCGGCCCGGTCGTTGATGAACTCCAGCGTCTGCCGGAGGATCCCCGTGCGGTCCTTGAAGTGGTAGTAGATCAGCGCGGTGGACACCCCCGCCTCGGCGGCGAGCTCCTCCACCCGCAGCCCACGCACCCCGCGCCGGGCGATCACCCGCGCGGCTGCTTCCATGATCGACGTTTTACGACTGGCCACGATCCACCACCTTACCCGCGCGTCGGGCCAAGATCCCTCCCCGAGCTGAAAGTCTCGTCAGCCGGGACATCCGGCCCGGGGGAGGGGCAGGACGGCTTTCGGACAAGGTGGCCCCGGAGCCGGAATTCTCGGCTCCTCCGCTGAACTTTCACGCCACCACCACCTAGGGTGACTCTCGCTCCGCCGCCGGACGGGCGGGGCGGGCCGGCGGATCCGGCCCCACGGGGGCGTGCGGCCATCCTCAACACCCTTGGAGTACAACGAACATGATGCTACGTCAGTTGTGGAAGCGCGCGACCGCGCTGGTCGTCGGTCGGGGCACCGGAGCCGTCGCGGCGGCGATCGCCTTGGTCGCGGCCGTCGCCCTGGGCGGCACCGTCTCCGGTATGTCCGTGGCGGAGGCCAGGACGACGGGGTGGGGCGCGGGCACGTGGAGCTGCTCCGGGAAGCCCGTCGCCACCGGGAACGTCATCACCGACCACGACAGCGCCGGCTGCGGCGGCTACGGCTCCTGGTACCAGCAGCCGGCGAAGGATGGCATCTGGACCTGTTCCGGCTCCCCGGTGGTGGCCGGCTACGTGATCACCGGGCACATGGTGGCCGGCTGCGACGGAGCCGGGGCCTGGCGCCACAACACCGCCCGTGTGGGCCTGTGGACCTGCCCGGGCTCGCCCGTCCCGCCCGGCTTCCGGTCCACCCTCTACAACGCCGGCGCCTGCGACGGCCTCGGGGGCTGGGTGCTCGCCCGCGCCTGACGTCCCGATGTCCCGGCCTCCTGACGTCCTGACCTCCTGACCGACCCGGCCCCTTTCAGGCGGCCGGGTCGATCGGCCGTTCGCACAGGGCTGTGCGGTACCCGCCGTTCATGCGGGGAGAAGCTCCGTGTCCTGACCCCTTCTAGCCCCCATGTGCCGTTCGACGACGTACAGTTGGCGAGATCGGTCATGTCCACTTCAGGGCACCGACGAGAAGGAGTGCCTTTCTTGACCACTCACCTCATGAGCCGTGCCGGCGTGCGGATGCTCCCGGCGCTGGCCGCGGCGCTGTGCGGGATCATCGGCGGCACCACGCTCGGGACGTCCCCGGCCCAGGCGGCCGACCAGCGCCACCCGATCTACGCCATCGCCCACCGGGTCGACACCCTGGACGGTGTGGACGCGGCCCTCAAGCACGGCGCCAACGGCATCGAGATCGACGTCTGCGCCTGGTGGAACCCGAACGAGTGGCGCGCCTACCACGACTGTTCCTCCGCCGGGGAGAACCGGCTCGGCCCCAGCTTCGACGCCATGATCGACCGCATCCTCTCCAACGCCAACGCGGGCCGCCGCCTGCCGCTGGTCTGGCTGGACATCAAGGACCCGAACTACTGCGGGGAGGAGCCCAACCGCACCTGCAGCGTCGCCGGACTGCACGACAAGGCGCAGCGGCTGACCGCCGCCGGCATCCAGGTCCTCTACGGCTTCTTCGAGTACCACGGCGGCAACACCCCGGACGTCGGCGGCCGCGGCTGGAAGAGCCTGGAGGGCAAGCTCGGCCGGCTGGAGGGCATGACCACCACCGGCACCCGAGACCAGGCCCGTACCGCCTTCAACCGCTCCGGCGCCGGCATCCCCGTCGGCCACCGGGCGATGGACTACGGCGACAGTGACATCACCAAGGGATTCGGCAACTGCACCGAGGCCACCTGGAACACCTGCGCGGAGCTGAAGAAGGGCGCCGCCGACCGGGCCTCGGGCCAGCTCGCCGCCACGCTGTCGTGGACGACCACCTACAACGACCCCTGGTACGTCGACAAGCTCCTCGGCGACGCCCAGGTGGACGGCATCATCGCGGGCTACGGCGCCTTCACCGGCGTGCGGGAGTACGACGACAGCTGGCAGTGCGCCAACGCCGTCAACCTCGTCCGCGACTGGGTGAACCACCACAGCGGCACCCACCGCATGGCCGACAGCGGCGACCGTCTGTTCCGCTAGGCGCCCGGTTGTCCCAGCTCCGCGTGGAGGGGCCGTACAGAGGGGGAGGGCCCGGCCCGGGGTCGCAGCGGTACGGCCCTGGGCCGGGTGTTTGTTCCGAGCCCCGAGTGGGGGTAGTGTTTCCTAGTCGCTCGGCAGGGAGCACCGGACACGCATCGGCGCGGACGGTCCCGGAGCGGCCAATCCCTTGAAACACCACTTCCGGTTCGTGCCGGTCGTTTCGCTTTTCGCGTGGCGGCTCGGTGCTTATTCGGCGTGCGCCCTTTTATCGGATTGCAGCTGGATTCGCTTTTCGGAGCGGGGTTCGGCTAGAGTTTGAAACGTCGGACAGGGCGTCAAGCCCCGAAAGACACCGGCGAGTTGGATGAACGAAGCCCCGGAAACGGAGCGGAAAACATCTGATAAGCTGGAAACACGAAAGAACGAAGCGCCCGGAGGGCCCGCTGGAAGGCGGCTCGAAGGAAGTGTCCGTTCCTTGAGAACTCAACAGCGTGCCAAAAGTCAACGCCAGATATGTTGACATCCCCGGCCT
>NZ_MECK01000307.1 GCF_014596465.1 Streptomyces sp. CBMA123
ATTCCGAACCCGGAAGCTAAGCCTCACAGCGCCGATGGTACTGCAGGGGGGACCCTGTGGGAGAGTAGGACGCCGCCGAACAATTCTTCAGAAAAGGCCCACCCGGGTTCCCGGGTGGGCCTTTTCGTGTTTTCCGGGAGAAGCGGGATCCGAGGATCGGGGAGCGGGAAGCCCGGGAGCCTAGAAACCCGGAGGCCCGAAAAAGATCTTGGCCGGCCATGTCGAGAACCCGTGGCCTGCTCCGTCCCCGGGGTGGACGCGGCCACAATGGGTCGCACCAGCACCGAGGGAGAAGCACGATGGCCAAGTACCTGCTGCTCAAGCACTACCGAGGCGCCCCGACTCCGGTCAACTGCGCGCCGATGGACCAGTGGACGCCGGAGGAGGTGACGGCGCACATCACGTTCATGCAGGACTTCGCGGCCCGGCTGGAGCAGACCGGTGAGTTCGTCGACGCCCAGGCGCTCGCGCCCGAGGGAACGTGGGTCCGGTACGACGGCGAGGGGCGTCCGCCGGTGACCGACGGGCCGTTCGCCGAGACCAAGGACCTCATCGCCGGCTGGATGGTGATCGACGTCGACAGTTACGAGCGCGCGCTCGAACTGGCCGGAGAACTGTCCTCGGCCCCCGGGGCCGGGGGCAAGCCGATCCACGAGTGGCTGGAGCTTCGCCCGTTCCTGGCCATGCCGCCGACCATCACGGAGTGACCTCTCCGATGAACGAGGCCCTGATCCGGAGCCTCACCCCGGGTGTGCTCGGTGTTCTCGTCCGCCGCGGAGCCGATTTCGCGGCGGCCGAGGACGCCGTGCAGGAGGCGCTGGTGGAGGCGGTCCGGGTCTGGGAGCGCGATCGGCCGAGGGATCCGAAGGGATGGCTGGTCACCGTCGCCTGGCGGAAGTTCCTCGACGCGGCCCGGGCGGACACCGCCCGGCGCCGACGGGAGGACCTGGTCGACCGGGAACCGGAGCCCGGGCCCGCGGCCGCGCTGGACGACACGCTGCAGCTCTACTTCCTGTGCGCCCACCCGTCGTTGACGCCGTCCTCCGCGGTGGCGCTCACCCTGCGGGCGCTCGGCGGGCTGACCACCCGGCAGATCGCCCAGGCCTATCTGGTGCCCGAGGCGACGATGGCGCAGCGGATCAGCCGGGCCAAGCGCACCGTCTCGGCCGTCCGGTTCGATCAGCCGGGCGATGTCGCCACCGTGCTGCGCGTCCTCTACCTGGTCTTCAACGAGGGCTACTCCGGTGACGTCGACCTCGCCGCCGAGGCGATCCGGCTGACCCGGCAGTTGGCGGCGGCGATCGACCACCCGGAGGTGGCGGGGCTGCTGGCGCTGATGCTGCTGCACCACGCCCGGCGGGCCGGCCGGACCGGGGCGGACGGCCGTCTGGTGCCGCTCGCCGAGCAGGACCGCGGCCGCTGGGACACCGGGTTGGTCGCGGAGGGCGTCGGGATCCTGCAGACGGCGCTGGCCCGGGACCGGCTGGGCGAGTTCCAGGCTCAGGCGGCCATCGCGGCGTTGCACGCGGACGCGCTCACCGCCGACGAGACGGACTGGGTGCAGATCGTCGAGTGGTACGACGAGTTGGTGCGGTTGACGGACAGTCCGGTGGTGCGGCTGAACCGCGCGGTGGCGGTGGGCGAGGCCGACGGGCCGCGGGCCGGGCTGGCGGCGCTCGGGGAGCTGGACGACTCGCTGCCCCGGTACGCCGCCACCGCGGCGTACCTCCACGAGCGGGACGGGGACCGGGCGACGGCGGCCCGGCTGTACGCCGAGGCGGCCCACAAGGCGTCCAACCTGGCCGAGCGTGACCACCTGACGCGTCAGGCCGCCCGGCTCAACGCCCGTCGCGGCGGCTGACGGTGGCGGGTCGGCTCACAGCCGGCCGGCCGCCTTGAGCGCCAGGTAGGCGTCCGCCAGGGCCGGGGCGATCTGGGCGGGCGGGGCGTCGAGGACGGTGACGCCGTGCCGGGTGAGCCGGTCGGCGGTGTGTCGCCGGTCGGCGCGGGTCTGTTCGGCGGCGGCGGCTCCGTAGACGGCCTCCACGGTGCCGCGGCCGGCCGCCAGCACGTCCAGGTGCGGGTCGGCGACGGAGGCGAGGACGACCTCGTGGCGCTTGGTGAGGAGCGGCAGCAGCGGGCGCAGGCCGTCCTCGACGGGCGCCGCGTCGAGCCCGGTGAGCAGGACGATCAGCGAGCGGTGCGGTGCCATCTTGAGCGCGGTGGAGACCAGCGAGCGCATGTCGGTCTCGTGCAGCGCGGGCTCCAGCAGGGCCATCGCGTTGGTGAAGGCGGGCAGGATCTCGCTGGGCGAGCTGCCGATGACGGCGGCGCGCTTGCGGGCGTCGTGGGCGAGCAGGTCGACCCGGTCGCCGGCGCGGGTGGCGAGGGCCGTGATGAGCAGGGCGGCGTCGAGGGCGGCGTCCAGGCGGGGGGCGTCGCCGACCCGGCCGGCCGAGGTGCGGCCGGTGTCGAGGACGACGAGGATGTGCCGGTCGCGTTCGGGGCGCCAGGTGCGGACGGCGACGGCGTTGCGGCGGGCGCTGGCGCGCCAGTCGATGGAGCGGACGTCGTCGCCGGGCAGGTACTCCCGCAGGGAGTCGAACTCGGTGCCCTGGCCGCGGGTCAACACCGAGGTGCGGCCGTCGAGTTCGCGCAGCCGGGCGAGCCGGGAGGGCAGGTGCTTGCGGCTGTTGAACGGGGGGAGGGCGCGGACCGTCCAGGGGACGTGGTGGGAGCCCTGGCGGCCGGCCAGGCCGAGCGGGCCGAGCGAGCGGACCGTCACCCGGTGGGCGTGGTGGTCGCCGCGGCGGCCCGGGGTGAGGATGGAGACGGTCCGGCGCCGTTCGCCGCCGGGGACGGCGAGGGAGTGCCGGGAGGCGGTCTCGGCGGTGCCGGGGCGCCACGCGGAGGGCGCCCAGGCGTCGCGGATCAGGGCCCGGAGCGGTCGCCCGGAGGGGTTGGTGACGGTGAGTTCGACCGAGGCGTCGTCACCGAGCCGGACGGTGGTGTCGCCGCCCCGGACGATCCGCAGGCTGCGGACGGGGGCGGCGAGCACCAGGTCGGCCAGGACGGCGAGCAGCAGCGCGCCGGTGACGGCCCCGATCCCGGTCCAGGAGGGCAGCAGCAGGCCCACGAAGAGCGCGCCGAGCGCGGCGATCAGGGCGGTTCGCCCGGTGAGGGCCATGCGGGTGCGCTCCTTCGGAAGCCCGGTGAATTCGAGGACCCGGTACGCCTACCGGTGGTGGATCAGCGGGGGGCGGGCGTCTGGGCGAGGACGGCCTGGATGACGGAGTCGGCGGTGACGCCCTCCATCTCGGCCTCGGCGCGCAGCGCGACGCGGTGCCGCAGGGTGGGCAGGGCGAGGGCCTTGACGTCGTCCGGGGTGACGTAGTCCCGCCCGGCCAGCCAGGCCCAGGCGCGCGAGGCGGCGAGCAGCGCGGTGGCGCCGCGGGGGGAGACGCCGATGGACAGCGACGGGGACTGCCGGGTGGCCCGGCAGAGGTCGACGATGTACGCCAGGACCTCGGGCGAGACGGTCAGCCGGGCGATCTGCTCGCGGGCGGCCGCGAGGTGCTCGGGCCCGGCGACCGGGCGGACGCCGGCGGCGGCGAGGTCCTTGGGGTCGAAGCCGGAGGCGTGCCGGGACAGCACCTGGAACTCCTGGTCGCGGTCGGGCAGCGGCAGGATCAGCTTGAGCAGGAAGCGGTCCAGCTGGGCCTCGGGCAGCGGGTAGGTGCCCTCGTACTCGACCGGGTTCTGGGTCGCGGCGACCATGAACGGGACGGGCAGCGCGCGCGGTTCGCCGTCGACGGTGACCTGCCGCTCCTCCATGGCCTCCAGCAGGGCGGCCTGGGTCTTGGGAGGGGTGCGGTTGATCTCGTCGGCCAGCAGCAGGTTGGTGAAGACCGGGCCGGGCTGGAAGGAGAACTCGGCGGTGCGGGCGTCGTAGACCAGTGAGCCGGTGACGTCGCCGGGCATCAGGTCGGGGGTGAACTGGATGCGCTTGGTCTCCAGGCTGAGCGCCGTGGACAGGGTGCGGACCAGCAGGGTCTTGGCGACGCCGGGGACGCCCTCCAGCAGGACGTGGCCGCCGCAGAGCAGCGCCACCACCAGACCGGTGACGGCGGCGTCCTGGCCGACCACGGCCTTGCCGATCTCGGCGCGCAGGGCGGTCAGTGCCGCGCGCGGATCGGTGGTGGAGGTGGCGGGGGTGGCGGGTGCCGTGCCGGGGGTGATGCGGAGCTGGGCGGTCGCCTGTTCGGTCACGGGTTCCGTACCTGCCTTTCGAGGGCGTCGAGATCGTCGGCGAGCCGCAGCAGCGCGGCGTCGTCGGTGGGGGGCGGGCCGTACAGCAGGGCCCGGACGTCCCCGGCGGGTCGTTCGGGGAGGCGGCCGGCGACGGCCGCGCAGAGTGCTTCCGGCTCGGGTGCGCCGGCCTGGAGCGGGAGGCCCAGGGCGGGGGCGAGGCGGTGGGCGGCGGCTCGGCGCAGGGCCTCGGCGGCGCGGCCGCGGGCCCTGGCCCGCCGGTACAGGCGGGCGCGGCCCTCGGTGGTCTCGGCGGCGCGGACCACCACGGGCAGGTTCTCGCTGACCACCGGGCCGAGCCGGCGGGCGCGCCAGAGGGCGGCGAGCAGGGCGGCGACGGCGAGCTGGTAGAGGGCCCAGTGCCAGCCCTTCGGGATGAAGTCGCCGAGGGTCTTGCGCTGGGTGCCCTCGGCGACCGGCGCGGAGTAGTCGGGCAGGTGCCAGGTGAGGTGGGGCTGCGAGCCGAGCAGGCCGAGCGCGAGCGAGGCGTTGCCGTCCTCGGCCAGCCGGCCGTTCTGCAGGAACTGGCCGCTGCCGAGCACGATGACGTCGCCGCCCCCGCTGGGGGTGCTGACCAGCGGGTAGCCGTGGCTGAGCGGGTAGCAGCCGTCGCCGCGGCTGCCGCTGGTGTAGAGCGTGCCGCCCATCGAGGCGCTGCCGGCCCGGACGGCCTCGGGCAGCGCGCAGCTCGGGTGGGTGCTGCGGACGGCCGCGAACGGGACGCCGCCGACCTCGTCGGAGGTGCGTATGCCGGGGGCGAGCGCGCTGAGGGCGGCCGGGCCCGGGTTGATCAGGACCAGCCGCTGGTGCCGGGCCGCGGCGACGGTGCGCAGCTCGGCCGGGCTGAGCAGGTCGGGTTCGGGCAGCAGCAGGGTGTCGGCGCCGTTCGCGGCGGTCGTGGGGTCGGTGCTGAGGTCGGCCTTGACGCCCTGGTGTTCGAGCAGCGCGACCACGGCGTGGGCGCCGTCGGAGTCGTAGGAGCGCGGGTCGGTCGGCGGGTAGCGGTGGCCCTGGTTGAGGACGGCGAGGCCGACGGCGGCGACCAGCAGGACGGCGAGGAAGACCAGGTACCAGCGGGCCTGGCGGATCAGGCCGCGCCCGGTGGGGGCGAGGCTGGTCGGGGTGGCGTCGGTGGGTCGCTCGGTGGGTCGTTGGGCGGGTCGTTCGGCGGCGGGGGGAGCCGGGGCGGTGCTGGTCATGCCGCTCCTCCCGGGGTCGAGGTCGGTGTCGAGGTCGGTGTCGGGGCCGCGGCGGAGGCGGAGGCGGAGGCGGAGGCGTGGACCGGACGGCTGCGCTCCAGCGTCCGGTCGAGGTCCAGCAGCAGCCGGTAGGCGGCCTGGTCGGCGGTGCGCTCGCCGTACGCGACGTCGTCGAAGGCGCGGGCGGCGGCGGCCAGCGCGGCGGCGTGCTCGGGCAGGGCCCGGCCGGCCTCGGCGGCGGCCTCGTCGGCGGTGCGGCCGGGCCGGGT
>NZ_MECK01000308.1 GCF_014596465.1 Streptomyces sp. CBMA123
GTTTCGGTGGTCATAGCGTGAGGGAAACGCCCGGTTACATTCCGAACCCGGAAGCTAAGCCTCACAGCGCCGATGGTACTGCAGGGGGGACCCTGTGGGAGAGTAGGACGCCGCCGAACAATTCTTCAAGGCCGCGGCCCCAGCGATTCGCTGGGGCCGCGGCCTTTTTGTGTTTTGCGAACTTGCACGAAACCGGCAGACCGGGACTTCCGCCCAGGCGCGGACGCTTCCGACATGCCGGACAATGGAGATGGTGCTCGGCCAGGAGGCCGGCGCCGATACCGCGTGACGGCACTGGTGTTGCTCGGTCCGCGGTGGAGCTGAAGCAGCAGAAGGAGTCACCAGGATGTCGAACCAGCCCGAGGGCCGTCCCGAGCGTCGATCGGACGACGGCCGAGGCCACGAGCCCCGGTCCCGTGGGGGCTGGTCCAACGACCGTGGCGGCTTCCGTCGTGACGATCGTGATGACCGTCCGCGTCGTGACGAGCGTGGTGGCGACCGTCCGTCGTACCGCGACCGCGATGACCGTGGCGGCGACCGCGGCGGCTTCCGTGGCGGCGACCGTCCGCAGGGTGGTGGCTTCAACCGCGACCGTGGCGGCGACCGTCCCCAGGGTGGTGGCTTCAACCGCGACCGTGACGACCGTGGCGGCTTCCGCCGCGATGACCGTCCGCAGGGTGGCGGTTTCAACCGTGACCGTGGCGACCGTCCCCAGGGCGGTGGCTTCCGCCGGGACGACCGCCCGCAGGGTGGTGGCTTCAACCGCGACCGCGATGACCGTGGCGGCTTCCGCCGCGATGACCGTCCGCAGGGTGGCGGTTTCAACCGTGACCGTGGCGACCGTCCCCAGGGCGGTGGCTTCCGCCGGGACGACCGCCCGCAGGGTGGTGGCTTCAACCGCGACCGTGACGACCGTGGCGGCTTCCGCCGCGATGACCGTCCGCAGGGTGGCGGTTTCCGCCGGGACGACCGCCCGAGTGGCTTCCGTCGTGACGACCGTGACGACCGTGGCGGCTTCCGCCGCGATGACCGTCCGCAGGGTGGCGGTTTCAACCGTGACCGTGGCGACCGTCCCCAGGGTGGCGGCTTCCGCCGGGACGACCGCCCGCAGGGTGGTGGCTTCAACCGCGACCGCGATGACCGTGGCGGCTTCCGTGGCGGCGACCGCCCCCAGGGCGGCGGCTTCAACCGCGACCGCGATGACCGTGGCGGCTTCCGCCGTGACGACCGTCCCCAGGGCGGTGGCTTCCGCCGGGACGACCGCCCGCAGGGTGGTGGCTTCAACCGCGACCGCGACGACCGTGGTGGTTTCAACCGCGACCGCGGCGACCGCCCGCAGGGTGGTGGCTTCAACCGCGACCGCGATGACCGTGGCGGCTTCCGCCGTGACGACCGCCCCCAGGGTGGCGGTTTCCGCCGGGACGACCGCCCGAGTGGCTTCCGTCGTGACGACCGTGACGACCGTCCGCGTCGTGACGACCGTGGCGGCGACCGTCCGTCGTACCGCGACCGCGATGACCGCGGCGGCTTCCGTGGCGGCGACCGTCCCCAGGGTGGCGGCTTCAACCGTGACCGTGGCGACCGTCCCCAGGGCGGCGGCTTCCGTCGCGACGACCGCCCGTCCGGCGGCTTCAACCGGGACCGCGACGACCGTGGTGGCGACCGGGGCCGTCAGGACTACGACGACCGTCGCGGCAACTTCGAGCCCGTCAGGCGCCTGCCGATCCCCGAGGACGTCACGGGCTTCGAGCTGGACGCGGATGTGCGCCAGGAGCTCAAGAGCCTGCCCAAGACCCTCGCGGACGACGTCGCCCGCAACCTGGTGATGGTGGCCCGCCTGCTCGACAGCGAGCCGGAGGAGGCGTACCAGTACGCGCGCGTCGCGCTGCGACTGGCGTCCCGCGTGGCCGCCGTCCGTGAGGCGGCCGGCTTCGCGTCGTACATGACGCAGCGGTACTCCGAGGCGCTGACCGAGTTCCGCGCCGCCCGTCGGATGACCGGTCGTGCCGACCTGTGGCCCGTGATGGCCGACTGCGAGCGCGGTCTGGGCCGTCCGGAGCGGGCGCTGGCGATGGCCGGCGAGCCCGAGGTGAAGCAGCTGGACAAGGCCGGCCAGGTGGAGATGCGCCTGGTGGCGGCCGGTGCCCGCGGCGACATGGAGCAGTTCGACGCGGCCGTCGTCACTCTGCAGAGCCCGGAGCTGGCCTCCAGCGCGGTGCACTCGTGGACCGCGCGTCTGCGGTACGCCTACGCCGAGGCGCTGATCGCGGCCGGCCGTGCCGACGAGGCCCGTGACTGGTTCGCGAAGGCCGCCGAGGCCGACACCGACGGTTCGACCAACGCCTCGGAGCGCCTGGCCGAGATCGACGGCGTCGAGTTCACCGACGCGCTCGACCCGGAGCTGGCCGAGGACGACGCCGACCAGGCCGACGCCCCGGCGAAGAAGCGCGCCGGCGACGTCGCCGACGACCGCGTGATCTTCGAGGACGAGGAGGACGTCGAGGAGTTCTACGACGAGGACGACCTCGAGGTCGACGAGGACTTCGACGGCGTGGTGCCCGAGCGTGCCGAGGACGCCGAGGCGGAGCAGGCCGAGCAGGCCGAGGCCAAGGGCGACGCCCGGAGCTGAACGCCCTGAAACGCCGTGAGGCCCTGCCGATCCCCTCAGGGATCGGCAGGGCCTCACGGCGTTTCAAGGGCTATTGCTGCCCCGGTGGACCGGCCAGACGGGACCGCTCCGGCGGACTCGCCGAGCCGGCCGAGCTAGCCGAGGGGAAGACTGCGCAGCACCAGCCCGGTGGCCGGCTTCGGCCCGAACGAGGTGGACTTGCGCGGCATGGTGACGCCCTGTTCGGCCAGCCGCCGCACCACGCTCTCCCGGACCGGGTGCAGCAGCACGGCGGTGCCGCCGGAGCGGGCGGCCTCGCGCTCGGCGGCCGCGGCGGTGTGCAGGTAGCCGATGTCGTCGGGACCGTCGGGGACGTGCCAGGTGTGGTCGAGCAGGGTGGCGTGCAGCACGGTGGCGTCCAGGTGGCGCCACTCCTCGGGCCGGTCGTGCGGCACGGTCGCGTCGAGCAGGGCCTCCTCGGGCTCGCCGAGCAGCCAGAAGACGCCGTCGCCGCCGGTGAGGACGAAGCCGTTGCCGCCGTGCCGCTTCTGCTCGGCGAGGGCCTGGAGCGCGGCGGTCAGCGGGCCGGGGACCTCCTTGACCTTCCACTGGTCGCCGAGCTTCTCCAGCGCCTCGGCCACCGGCAGCCGGTACAACACGCGGTGGATGGCGCGGACCCGCAGCGGGTAGCGGGCGGTGTCCACCAGCAGCACCATGCCGCGGTCCCACGGGCTGCGCGGCAGGTGGCGGTGCTCGCGCTGGAGCCGCAGGTACATCTCCCAGCGGTGGTGCCCGTCGGCGATCAGTGCCCGGCAGGTGGCCAGGTCGCGGCCGATCGCGGCGAGGTCGGCGGGGTCGGTGACGGCCCACAGACGGTGGTGGGTGCCGTCGCTGGTGGCGGTGGAGAGCAGCGGCTCGCCCTCGACGGTCCGCTCGATGACGGCGGAGGCGTCGCCGTGGCCCCGGTAGGTCAGCAGCAGCGGTTCGAGGTTGGCCCGGGTGGTGCGCATCAGCCCGACCCGGTCGGCGACCGGCCGGGGCATCACGTCCTCGTGCGGGAGGACGACGCCCGCCTCGGGGCCGCTCACCGCCAGGGCGCCGATCAGCCCGCGCTGGAGCAGTTCGGGGGTGTCGCCGTCGCCGGGCACCCGCTGCTCGTACACGTAGATCGCCGGCTCCGGGTCGGCGGCGAGGACGCCCTCGCGCTGCCAGCCGGTCAGCAGCCGGGCGGCGTGCCGGTACTTGGTGTCGCGGTCGGGGCGGTCGCCGACGTCCTCGGGCTCGGGCCGGGGCAGGATCAGCCGGACCACGTTGTGCGGATCGGCCGTCTCCAGGTCGAGCCGACGCCCCGGGTCGACGACGTCGTACGGCGGCGACATCACCGAGGCCAGCGCGCCGACCCGGTCCTGGACGTAGCGCAGGCCACGGAAGGGGGACAGGGACAGGCCTGCGGTGGCGACGTGCCCGGGATCGCCGGGGCCGCCCACGGGAGTCTCGACTCCGTCTTCTGCACTGGGTGTGCTCATTCTGGGCATCGTAACCGGGTACGCGTTGTTGAGAGATCGGAATACCCGTGCCGACCTGTGGGGCGGGTGTGCGACCGAGGGCGAGGTACGGCATGGAGGACGGGCAGGAGCGGCTGGGCGGCGGGGCTCCGGGGGAGCGCGTGCCCACGGGTGGCGTCCCGGCGCAGGGGCGGCCCGGGGAGCCCTCCGGGGACGTCTACGACTGGTTCCGCCGGGGCGCGCAGCTGCTGGCCCAGGGGCACCCCGCGGCGGCCGAGCAGCTGCTGGTCCGGGCGGCGGAGGCCGAGCCGCACTCGCGCAGCATCCGGGAGGCGCTGGCCCGGGCCCAGTTCGACGCCGGTTCGTACGCGGCGGCGCTGGAGAACTTCCGGACCGTGGCCCTGGCCGATCCCTCGGACGACTACGCTCAGTTCGGGTGGGGTGTCGCCGCGGCCCGGCTGGGCGACTTCGAGACCTCCGCCGAGCACCTGGCGCTGGCCGTGGCCATGCGGCCGGAGGCCGACCACTACCGGGCGGCGCTGCGGCAGACCCGGGCGACCCTGGCGGCTCGCGCCGGGGCGTTCGGCCCGCTGCTGCCCGGTGTTCCCGCCGACCGGAAGCGCCCGAGCGGCGAGCCGGAGGCGGGTCTTCCCCGGCAGCCCGGGGGACAGCCCGAGGGCGTCAACGACGACGCCTGAGCGGGCGGGCAGTGACGAGCAGACCAACCGCAGTGAATGAGGTAGCGCAGGCATGACCGAGACGGCCACCCCCGCACGACGGACCGCCCCCGGCGGCAGCGAGCGCCCGCTGACCGAGGCGTACGACACGGCGCTGCTGGACCTGGACGGCGTGGTCTACGCCGGCCCGCACGCGATCGAGCACGCCGTGGACTCGCTGGCGGCCGCCCGTACGGCCGGGATGCGGCTCGCGTACGTCACCAACAACGCCTCCCGCCCGCCGCGGGTGGTCGCCGAGCACCTGACCGAGCTGGGTGTGCCGGCCGCGCCCGCGGACGTGATCAACTCTGCCCAGGCGGCCGCCCGGGTGGTCGCCGAGAAGGTGCCGGCCGGCGCGAAGGTGCTGGTCGTGGGCGGGCTGGGGCTGGAGGAGGCGCTGGCCGAGCGCGGGCTGGTCGCGGTCCGCTCGCTGGACCAGGAGCCGCTCGCGGTGGTGCAGGGCTTCGACCCGTCGGTCGGCTGGGCGCAGCTGGCGGAGGCCTCGTACGCGGTGCGCGGCGGGCTGCCCTGGGTCGCCTCCAACACCGACATGACGGTGCCGACCGCGCGCGGCATCGCGCCCGGCAACGGGACCCTGGTGGCGGCGGTGCGGGCGGCGTCCGGAGTGGAGCCGGAGGTGGCGGGCAAGCCGCTGCCGCCGATGCACCGGGAGACCGTGCTGCGGACCGGCGCGCGGCGGCCGCTGGTGGTCGGGGACCGGCTGGACACCGACATCGAGGGCGCGTTCAACGGCGGGGTGGACAGCCTGCTGGTGTTCACCGGGGTGACCACCCCGGCGCAGCTGCTGGCCGCCCCGGTCGAGCACCGGCCGACGTACGTGGCGGCCGACCTCCGCGCCCTGCTGGTCCCGCAGCCGGCGGTGACGGCGGCGGACGGCGGCTTCGCCTGCGGCGGCTGGACCGCCACGGCGGAGGGCGGCGTGC
>NZ_MECK01000309.1 GCF_014596465.1 Streptomyces sp. CBMA123
GCGGTCCGGGCTCGGCCCCGGAGCCGGCCAGCAGCTGCTGGACCTGCGCCGCGAGCTGGTCCTCCCGGTAGACGGTGCCGGGGCCCGCCAGGTGCGGGCTGTGGGCGTTCGGGGCGCCGGCGGCGGTCGCGGGGGCCGATGCCGCCGAGGCGGTGGACCTGGAGGAGTCGTCGGGGTGGTTCAGCAGGAGGGCGCCGCCGAGGCCGACGGCGGCCAGTGCGGCGGCCGTGCCGAGCAGCAGGGCGAACCGTCGGCGGCGGGGCCGAGGCCGCCCGGGACCGGAGGCCGTGGCGGGGCGGGACGGGGGCGCGGAGGGCGCCGTGACGGACCGTACGGGCGTGGCCGGGGTGTCCGTCGGGCGGGCGGCGGAGGGGGCCTCCCGGGGGCGTTCCGCGGCTTCGGCCGCCACGCGGTGGTCGGTGCGGGCCGCCTCGGCGAGGGCGGCGTCCAGCCGGGCGGCGACGTCGGCGGGCATCGGTTCGGGCTCGACGGCGCCGAGCAGCGTCTGCACCTCGGCCAGGGCCTCGGCGGTCTCGCGGCACTCGGCGCAGCCGTCCAGGTGCCGCCGCAGCGCCCGGGCGGCCTCCGCGGGCTCGATCAGACCCTCGGCGAAGTCGGCGAGGGCGTCGACGGAGGGGTGGGCGTCGGAGGGCTCGGGGGAGGAGAGGGGGGCGGTCATCGCGTGCTCGCGTCTCCTTCCAGCATCGTGCGGCCGGTACTCGGGCCTGTCCCTGTGACGGTGCGGGGGCCCGTCGGGTTCCCCTGGGGGTCGCGGTGTGCCGGCGGAGTCCCACCGGACGGGCCGGGGGCCGCGCGTCCGGACGCTCCGCGTGCCGGTGTTTCACGTGAAACCTTGCGCCCGCCGCGTTCCCCGCCGCGATTTCCGCCGGGCGCCCCGCCGGGTGCCTCGCCGTCCGTCTCCCGCAGGTGCCGGACCAGGGGGAGCAGCCGGGCCCGGCCGCGCGCACAGCGGCTCTTCACCGTGCCCACCGGGACGCCCAGCAGTTCGGCGGCCTCGGCGACCGGGTAGCCCTGCATGTCGACCAGGACCAGCGCGGCCCGCTGCTCGGGAGGCAGCTCGGCGAGCGCCGCGGTCAGCTCGCGGTGCACCTCGGCCCGGACCACCGGGGAGTCGGCCGGCTCGGCGGTGCCGACCAGGCGGTCCAGCCGCTGCGGGTCCTCGTCCAGCGGGGTGGTGCGCCGGGTGGCGCTGCGCCGGGCGCGGTCCAGGCAGGCGTTGACCACGATCCGGTGCAGCCAGGTGGTGACCGCCGAGCGGCCCTGGAAGCCGGGGGCGGCCCGGAAGGCGGAGACCAGGGCGTCCTGGAGGGCGTCCGCGGCCTCCTCGCGGTCGCCCAGGGTGCGCAGGGCGACCGCCCAGAGCCGGTCGCGGTGGCGGTTCACCAGCAGGCCGAAGGCCTCCTGGTCACCGGCGACGTGCCGGGCGAGTAGCGTCGCGTCGTCGTCCGCCACTGTCCTCCCTCGTCCCTGCCGTCGTTCCGGTGCGGGAACCGTACGGTCAGCCGGAGACCTTGACCTCGGCGACGTGGCCGCGGTACCTGCCGTCGGAATCCTTGTTCAGAGAGGTCAGCCAGATCAAGAGGTAGCGCGTGGTGACCGGCGAGTCGAGGGTGTAGTCGACGTTCACGCCGGACTTCCGGCCGGCGACCACGGTGAAGTTCTCCGGCCTGGCCGAGGCGGGGGCGGAGGCGGCGGCCGCGTTGGGCACCCGGATCTCCGCGGCCTGCTCGCCGTCCTTGAACAGGACGTTCACCGAGGAGACCGACTGCGGCGAGCCGAGGTCGATCATCAGCCCGGTGCCCGACTTGAGGGCGGGCGGCTTGGGGCCGAGCTGGTCGACGTACCAGCCGGTGGTCCAGGCGCTGTTCGGGTCGCCGTCGATGGCGTTCTTGACGCTGTCGGTGCCCTCGGGTCCGTCGCCCAGCGGGTTGTACGACTCCGCGCCCTTGATCGCGATCGGCACCGGCGTGTGCGCCGTCGGGTGCGCGCTCGGGGCGGTGCTGCTGACCGAGGTCTGCGGGGTGGCGACGGCCTGCCCGGTGTTGCGCAGGCTGCCGACGAACTGCCAGGAGGCGACGCCGATCGCGCCCAGCGCGACCGTCCAGGCGGTGGCCTTGACCACCCGGCGCAGCCGGCGCCTGGTGCGCCGGGCGGCGGTCGGCCGGGAGGACGGCGGCAGCGGGGCGACCGTCGTGTCGGCCACCCGGGTGGGGTTGGGCGCGGTGGGCAGGGCGTGGGTGTTGTGCCGGGGCGGGGCCGGGAAGGCCGGCAGCTCGGGCTCGGGCTGGCGGATCCGGGGCAGCTGCGCGATCGCCCGGACCAGCTCCTCCGGGGTGGTGATCGGCTCGGCGTGGTGCGGCGGCTGGTCGAACAGGGCGCGCGCCGCGAGCTCGGACAGGCCCTTGTGGACGCCCGCGCGGACCTGGTCCGGCGCGGCGTTCTGCAGGTCCTTGGGCAGTCCCTTGAGGTCGTAGCGGTCCTCGGGGTACGGCCAGCGGTGGGTGAGCGCGGCGAACAGCAGGGCGCCGATCGCCCGGGTGTCGGTGCGCTGGGCGTCCTCGGTGGAGTCCTCCGGGGGCAGCCCGCGCAGGGCGGCGTCCACCGCGATGCCGTTGATCCGGTACTGGCCGCTGTCGGTGCGCAGCACGCAGCGCGGGGTGAGCCGCAGGTGCGCCTTGCCGCGGCGGTGGGCGGCGGCGACGGCGTCGGCGACCTGGCGGACCATCTGGTACGCCTCGTGCGGCTCCATCGGGCCGTTCACGAGCAGCTTGGCGAGGTCGGAGGCGTGCGGCAGCCACTCCCGCACGACGTAGACCAGCTCGTTCTCCTGGACGGCGTCCAGCACCTGGACGAAGCGCGGGTCGCCGAGCAGGGCCGCGGACTTGGCGGCGGCCAGCACCTTGCGGGCGCGCTGGTGGCCGGAGGCCATCAGGTGGACGCCGACCGCCCGGCGCAGCTTCTCGTCGACGGCGCGCCAGCTGCTGAAGGTCTCGGTCTGGGAGATGCACTCCTCGAGCAGGTACCGGTTGCCGATCTTGTCGCCGCTGTGGCGCATCGGCGCGGGGAGGGTGCGCGGGAGGGTGGCGGTGTCGCGCGGGTCGACGGTGGGCTGGGGGTCGGTCGGGCGGCGCTTGGCGGGCCCGGCCGCGGGCTCGGGGGCGGGCTTCTTCTTCGTCGCCGAGCCGGCCGCCAGCTCGGCGGCGATCTCGTGGACGGAGAGCGGGGCGGTGACCTCCGAGGTCTCCTCGCTCACGGAGGCCTCCGGGGCCCGGTCCGGCTCCGGCTCCGCCGGTCCGTCCTCGTCGGCAGCCGTGGGAGCGTCCGCGGAGGGGGCGTCGGCGGGGCCCGCCGGGGCGGTCTTCCCGTCCCCGAGCTCGTCGATCGCCGCGGCCAGCGCGGCCTCGTCCGCCTCCGCGTCAGCTGCTGACGTGTCGACGACCGCCTTGGTGCCATCAGCCACCGTGGTCCTGCCTCCCCTTGTGTCGCCCCGGCCGAGAGAGTCGCTGGAGCCCGCGGATTGGCCGTCCTGTGCTCCAGGACAATTGTGCCCACTCTTCTCCACCGGGTACGACCGCTGAAGGGTCCGCACGGTTGCACGGGGGTGGAGAGATGTGGTGCAGATCCGACACCGGGCCGCCACCTCGCGGCCCGGGTGCTCCCGGCCGCGGGTGGCGGCCCGAAATCAGGCCGGACGGGCGGGGGCGGTGTCCGCCCCGGTTGACGCCCGGTCAGGGCGTCCGCTCGTACGGCCGGTTGACTGGTCGGTCAGCGGCCCAGTCGGCCGCGGACCATGCCCAGCATGGCGTTCAGTTCCTCGATCCGCAGGCGCTTCGCGATGAACACGAAGACCAGCATCTGGAGGCCGCCGCCCAGCAGGACGGACAGTACGCTGCCCGGCCAGCCGCCGACCACCTGCTGGACCGCCAGGCTGACGCCGAGGCCGATCGCGGCGGCCGGCACGCAGGCGGCGGCCAGCCGGCTGTAGGTCTTGCCGATCCGCTTGGTGTCCAGGCCGCCGATCTTCTTCTTCAGCTTCGGCACCGCGACCGTCACTCCGACGGCGTAGGCGAGGCCGTAGCCGAGGGCCATGCCGGTCACGGTCCACTGCGCGGGCAGCGCTACCCAGCAGACCAGCGAGAAGGCGGCCTGGCAGACGGCCACCCAGACGGTGTTGGAGAACGGCGTCCGGGTGTCCTCGTAGGCGTAGAAGCCGCGCAGCATCACGTACTGGGCCGAGTACGGGATCAGCCCGAGCGCGAAGGCCGACAGCATCAGGCCGACGTTGGTCGCGTTGTCCAGGGCCGTACCGCCGCCGCCGACCGCGTAGATCGAGCGGCCGATCGCCGGGCCGAGCGCCAGGAACAGGAAGGCCGCCGGGACGACCGCCACCGCGGTGGTGCGCAGCCCGTACGACAGGTCGTCACGGACGGCTCCGGCGTCCTCGTCGGCCGCCGCCCGGGAGAGCCGGGGGAGCACCGCGCTCATGATCGAGACGGTGATGACGGCCTGCGGGAGCTGCCAGATCAGCAGGGCGTTGGAGAAGGCCGACAGGCCGACACCGCCGTGACCGCCCTGCTCGGCGGCGCTGCCGGCGGCGGTGGCCAGCTGGGTGATGACCAGGTAGCCGGCCTGGTTGGCGAGCACGAAGAAGAAGGTCCACTTGGCCAGCCGGGCCGCCTTGCCCAGGCCGTGGCCGCGCCAGTCGAAGCGCGGCCGGAAGTGGAAGTCCGCGGCCCGCAGGTACGGGATCATCGCCAGCGACTGGACCACCAGGCCGAGCAGGGTGCCCAGGCCGAGCAGCCGGACGCCCTCCGGGGAGATGTTCTCCGGGGTGACCTGGGTGCCGTTGTAGCCGCCGAAGACCCAGATGTAGGCGCCGAAGGTGAAGATCACCACGATGTTGTTGAGGACCGGGGTCCACATCATCGCGCCGAACCGGCCACGGGCGTTGAGGATCTGGCCCATCACCACGTGCACGCCCATGAAGAAGATGGTCGGCAGGCAGTAGCGGGCCAGCGCCACCGTGGTGTCGGCACGAGCCGGGTTGGTCATCATCGGGTGGGCGATCAGCTGGACCAGCAGGGGCGCCCCGAGCACGGCCAGGAACACCACGCCGCCGAGCCCGACCATCACCAGGGTGAGCAGCCGGTTGGCGTAGGCGGTGCCGCCGTCCTCGTCGTTCTTCATGCTGCGCACCAGCTGCGGCACGAAGACCGCGTTCAGCGCGCCGCCGCCGATCAGGATGTACAGCAGGGTCGGCAGGGTGTTCGCCGCGTTGTAGGAGTCACCCATGACCGCGATGCCGATCGCGCCGGCGATCACCATGGTCCGCAGGAAGCCGGTGCCGCGGGAGACCAGGGTGCCGGCCGCCATGATCGCGCTGGAGCTCAGCAGGCTGGCGACCTTGCCGCCGCCACCGCCCTCGGCGGCGGGTGCGGCCGCGGGCTGGGCGGCCTGCTCCTCGGCGAGCTCCGCCAGCGGCTCGACCGCCGGGGGCACCGCGACGGCGGCCACCTGCATGGTGGCCTCCTCCTCGGAGAGCGGCGGGTCGAACTCGATCGGCGGCACGAAGGGGCGCTGCCCGTCCGGGCCGCCGTACTGCGGCTGCCCCGGGTAGCCGCCCATCGGCGGGTACGGCCCGGGCGCGACCGGCGGCACCGGCGCGGCCGGCTGGACCGGGGCGGGCGG
>NZ_MECK01000310.1 GCF_014596465.1 Streptomyces sp. CBMA123
TCGGCCCGCGTCCCGGTGGCTTCGGCGGTCGTCCCGGCGGCCCGGGTGCCCGTGGTGGCACGCAGGGCGCCTTCGGTCGTGGCCCGGGCGGTCGCCCGGCGCGCGGTCGCAAGTCGAAGCGGGCGAAGCGCCAGGAGTACGAGGCCATGCAGGCCCCGTCCGTCGGCGGTGTGATGCTGCCTCGCGGCAACGGCCAGACCGTTCGCCTGTCGAGCGGCGCCTCGCTGATGGACTTCGCGGAGAAGATCAACGCCAACCCGGCCGCGCTCGTCTCGGTGATGTTCAACCTCGGTGAGATGGTCACCGCGACCCAGTCGGTCTCCGACGCGACCCTCGAGCTGCTGGCCGGCGAGATGGGCTTCATCCTGGAGATCGTCAGCCGGGACGACGAGGACCGCGAGCTGCTGGAGTCGTTCGACATCGACTTCGGTGCCAACGAGGGCGACGAGGACCAGCTGGCCCCGCGCCCGCCGGTCGTCACCGTCATGGGTCACGTCGACCACGGTAAGACCCGCCTGCTGGACGCCATTCGCAAGTCGAACGTGGTGGCCGGCGAGGCCGGTGGCATCACCCAGCACATCGGTGCCTACCAGGTCGCCACGGTCGTCAACGGCGAAGAGCGCCCGATCACCTTCCTCGACACCCCGGGTCACGAGGCGTTCTCCGCCATGCGTGCCCGTGGTGCCAAGTCCACCGACATCGCGATCCTGGTGGTCGCGGCCAACGACGGTGTCATGCCGCAGACGGTCGAGGCGCTCAACCACGCCAAGGCCGCGGGTGTGCCGATCGTGGTCGCGGTCAACAAGATCGACGTCGAGGGCGCCGACCCGACCAAGGTCCGCGGTCAGCTGACCGAGTTCGGTCTGGTGGCCGAGGAGTACGGCGGCGACACCATGTTCGTCGACATCTCCGCGCGCCAGGGTCTCAACATCGACCAGCTGCTGGAGGCCGTGGTCCTGACCGCGGACGCCTCGCTCGACCTGCGGGCCAACCCCGAGCAGGACGCGCAGGGTATCGCCATCGAGGCGCACCTCGACAAGGGCCGCGGCGCCATGGCGACCGTGCTCGTGCAGCGCGGTACCCTCCGCGTCGGCGACTCGATCGTGGTCGGCGACGCCTACGGTCGCGTCCGCGCCATGCTGGACGAGAACGGCAACAGCCTCGCCGAGGCCGGCCCGTCCCGCCCGGTGCTGCTGCTCGGTCTGACCTCGGTGCCCCGCGCCGGCGACAGCTTCATCGTCGTCGACGAGGACCGCACCGCCCGTCAGATCGCCGAGAAGCGCTCGGCCCGCGACCGCAACGCCGCCTTCGCGCAGCGTCGGGTCCGGGTGTCCCTGGAGGACCTGGACAAGGCCATCGCCGCCGGCGAGATCGAGCAGCTCAACCTCATCATCAAGGGTGACGTCTCCGGTTCGGTCGAGGCCCTCGAGGACGCCCTCGTCAAGCTGGACGTGGGCGAGGAGGTCGAGCTCCGCATCCTGCACCGCGGTGTGGGTGCGATCACCGAGTCCGACGTCAACCTGGCGATGGGTTCGGACGCCATCATCATCGGCTTCAACGTGCGCGCCGAAGGCCGTGCGCGCGCTGCGGCCGACAAGGAAGGCGTGGACGTCCGGTACTACTCGGTCATCTACCAGGCGATCGAGGAGATCGAGAACGCCCTCAAGGGCATGCTCAAGCCCGAGTACGAGGAGGTGCGCCTCGGCTCCGCGGAGATCCGCGAGGTGTTCCGCTCCTCCAAGTTCGGCAACATCGCGGGTGTCATCGTCCGCGAGGGCCTGCTGCGCCGCAACGCCAAGGCCCGCCTCATCCGCGACGGCAAGGTCGTGGCGGAGAGCCTCACCATCGAGGGTCTGCGCCGCTTCAAGGACGACGCGACCGAGGTCCGCGAGGGCTTCGAGGCCGGTGTCACCCTGGGGTCGTTCAACGACATCAAGGTCGAGGACATCATCGAGACCTACGAGATGCGCGAGAAGCCGCGCGCCTAGTCGGTGTCAGCCGGGGCCGGTCGACGGAAGGTATTTCCGTCGACCGGCCCCGGTCTCGCTGTGTAGGGTCCTGGGAAGCCGGCCCGGTTCCGGACCGGCTTCCCGAGGCCTTCCAGGTCGGCGAGACCTGTCATACATGTTCGTGGGAACACTCACCTTCGACCTGCTGCTGGGCGACGTCCACTCGCTCAAGGAGAAGCGTTCGATCGTGCGGCCCATCGTGGCCGAACTGCAGCGCAAGTACAGCGTGTGCGCTGCCGAGACCGGGAACCAGGACCTGCACCGCCGGGCCGAGATCGGCCTCGCGGTGGTCGCCGGCGAAGCCGGGTACGTCACCGAGGTCCTGGACAGCTGTGAGCGGCTGGTCGCCGGCCGCCCCGAGGTGCAGCTCCTCTCCGCGAGGAGGAGGTACCACAACGACGACGACGAATGAGAGCTGTGGAGCCGGCCGGCGGAAGTCGCCGTTCTCACACAGATCAGGACCGAGAGCGCCCGCAAGGCCGGGCGCGGGCCGGTATTTTGGGGCATGGGCCCCGACGGGTGCGCAGCTCGCCCGGGTACCGGGCCCACTGCACGAGGAGGCAACGTGACCGACACCGCAAGGGCGCGCAAGCTCGCCGACCGCATCCAGGTGGTCGTCGCCCAGACCCTGGAGCGGCGGATCAAGGACCCCCGACTGGGGTTCGTGACCATCACCGACACCCGGGTGACCGGCGACCTGCGCGAGGCCACCGTCTTCTACACCGTCTTCGGTGACGAGACCGACCGCGAGGCCACCGCGGCCGCGCTGGAGAGCGCCAAGGGCGTGATCCGCTCCGAGGTCGGCAAGATCGGGGTGCGCTTCACCCCCACGCTGACCTTCGTCGCGGACGCGCTGCCGGAGAACGCCCGGAACATCGACGACCTGCTCGACCGGGCCAAGGCCATCGACGCGGCGGTGCGCACCACCGCCGCGGGCGCGACCTACGCCGGTGACGCGGACCCGTACCGGGTGCCCGCGGCCGAGCGTGACGACGAGGACGAGTAGTCATGGCGGGTGAGTCGGCGCAGGCCGCCTCGCGAGCCGGAACGACCACGGGGGCGTCCTCCACCAGCACGGTGGAGGGTGCCCTCGCGGCGCTCCCCGGCCCGCGCGCCGAGGAGAGCGGCTTCGAGCTGCTCTGGCAGCAGGTGGTGGCGGAGATCGGGCGGGCCCGCTCGATCGACCTGATCTGCCACATCTGCCCGGACGGCGACGCGCTCGGCTCCTCGCTGGCGGCGGCCCTGGCGCTGCGCGGGCTCGGCAAGCACGTGCGGGTCTCCTTCGGCGACGACCCGCAGATCGTGCCCGAGTCGCTGGCCTTCCTGCCCGGCCAGGAGCTGATCGTGCCGGCCGCTGAGGTGCCGGACGTGCCCGAGCTGGTGCTCTGCTTCGACGTCGCCGCGCAGAGCCGGCTGGGGCTGCTGCACGACAAGGCCTTCGCCGCGCCCGTCCTGGTGGTGTTCGACCACCACGCCTCCAACCCGGGCTTCGGCACCCACCAGCTGATCGACCCGTCCGCGCCGGCCACCGCCGTCCTGGTGGACGAGCTGCTGCGCCGGCTCGGCGTTGAACTCGACCAGTCCCTGGCCACCTGCCTCTACACCGGGGTCGCCACCGACACCGGCTCCTTCAAGTACCGGGCCACCACGCCCGCCACCCACGAACTCGCCGGACGGCTGCTGGCCACCGGGATCCGGCACGACCTGATCTCCCGGCAGCTGTGGGACACCTCCTCCTTCGGCTACCTCAAGGTGCTCGCCGCCGCGCTGGACCGGGCCGTCTACGAGCCGGACGCGGCCGGCGGACTGGGCCTGGTGTGGACCTGGGTGCCCTACCAGGACCTGGCGCTGTTCAGCGTCACCGTCGAGGAGATCGAGGGACTGATCGACATCCTGCGCCGGCCGGCCGAGGCCGAGGTGGCGCTGGTGCTCAAGCAGGACCCGGACGGCACGCTGCGCGGCTCCTCCCGCTCCAAGGGGGCGGTGGACGTGGCCGCCGCCTGCGCCGAACTGGGCGGCGGCGGGCACGTCTTCGCGGCCGGGTTCAGCGCCCGGGAGGACGTCGCCGCCGTGGTCGAGCGGTTCCGGGGCGCGCTGCGGCCCTGCCCCTGACCGTCCTGCGGGGAGCGACTCCCGCACGTCCGCATGTTCGTACGACCGCACGTCCGCATGTCCGCATGTCTTGGAGAAAGAACTCGATGAAGCGCAAAGGCACCGGCCCGGACGGCCTGGTGATCGTCGACAAGCCCGAGGGCATCACCTCGCACGGGGTCGTCGCCAAGATGCGGTGGCTGGCCGGGACCCGGAAGGTCGGGCACGCCGGCACGCTGGACCCGATGGCCACCGGGGTGCTGGTGATCGGCGTCGAGCGGGCCACCCGGCTGCTCGGCCACCTGATGCTGACCGCCAAGACGTACGAGGCGACCATCCGGCTCGGCCAGACCACCGTCACCGACGACCGCGAGGGCGAGATCACCGCCTCGGCCCCGGCGGACGGCGTCACCCGGGAGGCGGTCGACGCCGGGATCGCGGCGCTCACCGGCGAGATCATGCAGGTGCCGTCCAAGGTCAGCGCGATCAAGATCGACGGCAAGCGGTCGTACGCCCGGGTGCGCGAGGGCGAGGACTTCGAACTCGCGGCCCGGCCGACCACGATCCACTCCTTCACCGTCCAGGCGCGGCGTGAGGCCGTCGCCGAGGACGGCACGCCGGTGATCGACCTGGACGTCACCGTCGAGTGCTCCTCCGGCACCTACATCCGGGCGCTGGCCCGCGACCTGGGCGCCGGACTGGGCGTCGGCGGGCACCTGACGGCGCTGCGGCGCACCAGGGTCGGGCCGTACGGGGTGGAGTCGGCGCGCACCCTGGAGGAGCTGGAGGCCGCCGTCACCGGCGAGTCCGGCGCGCCGCTGGAGGTGCTGCCGATCGCGGCGGCCGCGGACGCCGCCTTCCCGCGCTGGGACCTGGACGAGGACTCGGCGGAGAAGCTGTCGCACGGCGCCCGGCTGAAGGCGCCCGGGCTGGGCGTGGACGGGCCGATCGCGGTGTTCGGGCCGGACGGGCGCTTCCTCGCGCTGGTCGAGGAGAAGGGCGGGCAGGCGAAGCCGGTCGCGGTGTTCGTCGGCTGAGCAGGGCGTGCTGTCACCCCCCGTCGGGAAGTCCTCCCGGCGGGGGTTTCCGCATGCAGGGGGCACCCTCGGGGGCACCGGTGGAGGAATCACCGGAGGGGGTCCTTCACCCGAACCGGGGGTATCACCCGTGCGGGGGAGCGCGCGAGGTGAACCGCCGTGGTGAACGGCGCAGGCGCGGTCGGGGCGCCCCGGCGGCGGGCAGGCTCCCGGCGGCGAGCGGGCGACGGGCCCGGTCGACGGTCGAGGGGGCGTTCATGCCGGGGTTTGCGGAAGGCGATCCGGAGCGGTACCTGCTGCGGATCCGCGACCTCAACGGGCGGCTGCACGGCTTAGGGTTCGCCGCCGACCCGCAGGGCGGGGTGCTCACCGCACACGAGGCCGTGGCGGGCCTGGACCGGGTGGTGCTGCACACCCCCGGCGGACAGACCCGGGTGCTCGGCCCGGACGCGGTCCTGCCGCTGCCCGAGCACGGGCTCGCCCTGCTGCGCACCGACGCCGTCGGCGGGCTGCCGGTGCCGCCGCTGCCGCTGCCGGTGGCCGCGGTGGGGGCC
>NZ_MECK01000311.1 GCF_014596465.1 Streptomyces sp. CBMA123
GGCGCCTTCGCCTACACCGCGGCCGTCACCACCGGCCACGACGCGCACCCCTTCCCGCCCTCCCCCTACGTCCACGCCTACAACGCGGACGGCAAGGAGATCTACAACCAGAAGACCCAGCCCAACGGCAAGGGCACCACCCGCCAGTAAGTCTCGACGGGGTGAGTACGACGGCTGCCGGCGCACGAGAGCGGGGCGGGGCCTCCTGACGGCTCGACGGCTCGATGGCTCGGGGAGGCTCGGGCTCCCCTCCCGGGTCAGGCCTCGGGGACGAGGGTGTTCTCGTTGGTGCGGCCGGCGGCGAAGTCGTCGATGTTGCGGGCGGTGGCGTCGATGATCTGGCCGACGGCGGTGTGGGTGAAGTAGGCCTGGTGGCTGGTGACCAGGACCTGGGGGAAAGTGACGAGCCGGGCGAGGACGTCGTCGGTGATGCCCTGGATGGAGCGGTCGGTGAAGAAGACGCCGGTCTCCTCCTCGTAGACGTCCAGGCCGACGCCGGAGAGGCGGCCCGCGCGCAGGGCCTCGACCAGGGCGGCGCTGTCGATGAGGCCGCCGCGGCTGGAGTTGATGAGGATGGCGTCGTGCTTCATCCGGGTCAGCGCGGCGGTGTCGATCAGGTGGCGGGTGCCCGGGACGAGGGGGACGTGCAGGCTCACCAGGTCGGCACGGGAGAGGAGTTCGGGCAGTTCGGTGTAGCGCATGCCGAGTTCGCGGCAGGCGGGGTTCTCGGCGAGGTCCCAGCCGAGCAGGTCGGTGCCGAAGCCGGCCGCGATCCGGGCGAAGCACGCGCCGATCTTGCCGGTGCCGATGACGCCGACCGTCATCCCGTGGACGTCCCGGCCGAGCAGCCCGTCCAGGCGGAAGTCGAACTCGCGGGTGCGCCCGGCGGCCCGGACGATCCGCCGGTTGACGGCCATCGCCAGCGCCCAGGCGTGTTCGGCGACGGCGTACGGACTGTAGTGAGCGACCCGCGCGATGGTGAGGCCGAGGTCGGCGGCGGCCGCCAGGTCGATGTTGTTGAAGCCGGTGGAGCGTTGGGCGATCAGCTTGGTGCCCCCGGCGGCGAGGACGGCGAGGGTCTCGGCGTCCAGGACGGCGTTGACGCTGCTGCTGACGGCCGGGTAGCCGGCGGCGAGCGGCGCGGTGTCGTGGTTGAGGAACACGTCCAGGCAGCGCAGCCCGTGCCGGCCCGCGAAGGCCTGTTCCAGCAGCGGCCGTTCGTCGACCTGCACTCCGTACGCCAGGATCTCCACGGGCCGTCCCTCCGGTCGCTCTCCTGCGGCCCACGCTAACGGGGCGGCGGCCGGAACGCCCGCCAGGTGTACGGGAGCCCCCGGCGGACGGCCGGGGGCTCGCGTACGGAAGGGCGATGGTCAGAGGACCGTCTCGGCCTCCTGGTAGCGCTCCTGCGGGACGGTCTTCAGCTCGGCGACGGCCTCGGCCAGCGGCACCAGGTTGATGTTGGTGCCCTGCAGCGCGGTGATGTGCCCGAAGGCGCCCTTGTGGACGGCCTCGACGGCGTGCCAGCCGAAGCGGGTGGCGAGCACCCGGTCGTAGGCGGTCGGGGTGCCGCCGCGCTGGGTGTGGCCGAGGATCACCGGGCGGGCCTCCTTGCCGAGGCGGTGCTCCAGCTCGCGGGAGAGCTGGGTGGCGATGCCGGTGAAGCGCTCGTGGCCGTAGATGTCCTTGGAGCCCTCCTCCCAGTGCATGCTGCCGGGCTCGGGCTTGGCACCCTCGGCGCAGACCACGATGGCGAACTTCTTCTGCCGGTCGAAGCGCTCGCGGACGACGGCGGTGAGCTTCTCGATGTGGAACGGGCGCTCCGGGACGACGATGGCGTGCGCGCCGGCGGCCATGCCCGCGTTCAGCGCGATCCAGCCGGTGTGCCGGCCCATGACCTCGACGACCATGACCCGCTGGTGGGACTCGGCGGTGGTCTTCAGCCGGTCCAGGGCCTCGGTGGCGACCGAGACGGCGGTGTCGAAGCCGAAGGTCACGTCGGTGGCGGCGATGTCGTTGTCGATGGTCTTCGGCACGCCGACGATCGGCAGGCCCGCGTCGCTCATCAGCTTGGCGGCCTTGAGGGTGCCCTCGCCGCCGATCGGGATCACCGCGTCCAGGCCGAGGTCGGAGCAGTACTTCTTGGCCCGTTCGACGCCGTCCCGCAGGTGGCTGGGCTGCACCCGGGAGGACCCGAGGATGGTGCCGCCCTGGGCCAGGATGCCGCTCACCGAGTCCAGGGTCAGGGGGCGGTGGTGCCCTTCCAGGAAACCGCGCCAACCGTCCTCGAACCCGATGATCTCGTCGCCGTGGTCGACCACCCCCCGGTGGACCACGGAACGGATCACCGCGTTCAGGCCGGGGCAGTCACCGCCGCTGGTCAGCACTCCGATACGCATTAGCTTTGCAACTCCCGAGCAGAACCGAGGAACGGCCGGACTACAGGCTGGGACGACGAGCCGTCACCGTGACGAGGCGCTCCCGCACCGGGATGGCGGGGAGGTGGCCGCGGGGTGAAGGAACCGGCCGATCCGGACAGAACATCCGAAACGGCCGCGAAGTCGAGCATACGGCCCCTGGTCCGGCCGGGCAGGAGCCGACGCGGGAGCGGCGCCGTCGGCGCCCCCGCGCGGAAATGCAGCCTGCTGCCGAGGAGGGTGTGCAGCCGGCAGCCCCATTGTCGTACGTCCGGGGCCGCCCGCGGGCCGGGTGACCGCATCGCGGGCACCCGGGCGGGGCGTCGGGCGTACTAGGGCTGGTCTCTTGGATCCGTGCGCCCGGCAAGGATCCAAGAGACCAGCCCTTAGGCGGGGCGCGTCGTGGCGGCGATGCGCTCGGCGCGCAGCGCGTCGTACCAGGTGGTGTCGGCCGGCGGCAGGGCGTTGACGTCCAGCGCCAGCTTGATCAGCAGGTCGGCCACGGCGGGGTTGCGGGCCAGCACCGGGCCGTGCAGGTAGGTGCCGAAGACGGTGTCCCGCCAAGCGCCCTCGGTGCCGTCGCCGGTGCCGTTGCCGCGGCCGGCCGTGACCGTCGCGAACGGCTGGACGCCCTGGCCGAGGTGGGTGACGCCCTGGTGGTTCTCGAAGCCGGTCAGCTGCGGCAGGCCGAGCCGCGGGTCCACGTCGGCGAGCACGTCGCCGACGCAGCGGGCGCCCTCGCCGCGGGTGGTCCAGACGTCCAGCAGGCCCAGGCCCGGCTCGCGCTCGCCGAGGTCGTTGACGAACTCGTGGCCCATGATCTGGAAGCCGGCGCAGACGCCGAAGATGATCGCGCCGTTCTCGGAGGCCCGCACCAGGCCGCTGTCGGCGCGCAGCCGCTCGGCGGCCAGGCGCTGCGGGCGGTCCTCGCCGCCGCCGATCAGGTAGATGTCCCCGCTGGTGGGGATCGCCTGGTCGGAGCGGACGTCGATCCGGGTCACGTTGAGATGGCGCTGGCGGGCCCGGCGCTCCACGACCAGGGCGTTGCCGCGGTCGCCGTAGGTGCTGAGCAGGTCGGGGTAGACCCAGACCACGCGCAGGCTGCTCTCACTCATCCTCGAAGGCCTTCCGTCACGAAAAGACTGGTGTGCGGGCGCGGCATCAGCCGGCCACGACCTTCCGCAGCTGCTGGAAGGCGGTGTAGTTGGCGATGGCCTCGATCCGGCCGGGCGGCGCCATCCGGACGGCCTGCTCCAGGGTGTCCACCACGTGGAACTGCAGCCCGGCGACCTCCAGGCGGACGGCCAGGTCCAGCTTGCGCTGGCCCATCACGAAGATCGGGTGCCCGGCGAGGCGCTCGTAGTCGACGTCCCACAGCCAGGAGGTGTCGGTGCCGTCGGCGTCGAGGGCGTTGACCGAGAGGATCACCGGGGCCGGCGGGCCGTCGATCAGCGAGAAGGTCTCCAGCCAGCCCGCCGGGTTCTTGGCGAGCAGCAGGCGGATGTCCCGGCCCTGGTACTGGACCACGTCGTAGCGGCCGGCCACGGCGCTCACCGAGCGCATCCGCTCCAGCGCGACCTGCGGGGAGACGCCGAACACGGCGGCGACGGCGGCCGAGCTGGTGGCGTTGGCCAGGTTGGCCCGGCCGGGCAGCTGCAGCTGGATCGGCCAGGCGCCGCGCTGCGGGTCGATCACGTGGGTGCCCTGGAGCGCCCAGTGCGGGTTGGGGCGCCGGAAGCCGCAGTCCTGGCAGAACCAGTCGTCGCCGGGGCGCTGCATCACGCCGCCGCACGCGGGGCAGGACCAGGCGTCCTCCTTCCAGGCCTGTCCGGCGGCCACCCAGACCACCTTCTTGCAGGAGGAGGCGGCCCAGGTCACCAGCGGGTCGTCGGCGTTGGCGATGACCACGGCCTCGGTGTCCTGCAGGCCCTCGCGCCACTTCTCCGCCATCATGCGGGTCTCGGCGGCGCGGTCGAGCTGGTCGCGGGAGAGGTTGAGCAGGGCGATCGCCTTGGGGCGGGTGTCGCGGGCGACCGTCGCCAGGTACTTCTCGTCGACCTCGATCACGCCGAAGCGGGCGTCGCTACCGCCGGCCAGGGCGGAGGTGATGCCGGCCGGCATGTTGGCGCCCAGGGCGTTGGAGACCACCGGGCCGGCGGCGCGCAGCGCCTCGGCGATCAGCCGGGTGGTGGTGGTCTTGCCGTTGGTGGCGCTGACCAGGACGACGTCGAGGTGGTCGGCGAGGGTGGCGAGCAGGTCGGGGTCGAGCCTGAGGGCGACCTTGCCGCCGATCACCGAGCCGCTTCCGCGACCGGCCTTACGGGACACGGCGGCGGCGACCTTGCCGGCCGTGACCGCGATCTTGGCGCGGGCCGGCAGCGAGGCGTCGCGTGCGCCTGTGGGCTCCGATTCGGTGCCTGCCATGCTCAGTGGTTCCTCCTTGCTGCGGCACCACCCGCTGGCCGGATAACGGGCCGTCGGGCGGCGGGGACGGGGCCAGCCTACCGACTCCGTCGCCCGACCGGACGATCCGGACCCCATGCCGCCTGCTGCGACGCTGCTACCGGGGGTACTGACGGCCCGTCAAGGAGGGCGGTGTACGGAGGGACCCTCGTTCCTTGCAGGACGCTCCGCCGCGGACCCGGGTTCCCGGGGGCGTCCGGTGAGGATGTGGTGAAGAACCGATCGGACGATCGGCGGATCAGCGGCCCGGGGCCGGCGCGGGGGCGGTGGCGGCCAGGGTGGCGGTGATCACCAGGGTGCCGTCCTCGGCGTGGAAGTCCAGCGGCGCCGCCAGCCGGCGCATCGCGGCGATCAGCCCGGCGTTGGCGGCCTGGGTCACCGCGTACACCGTGCCGATCCCGGCCGTCCGGGCCACCGCGGTCAGCCGCCGGAGCAGGGCCAGGCCCAGGCCGTGCCGCTGCCAGGCGTCCTCGACCAGCACGGCCAGCTCCGCCTCGTCCTCGTCCCACATCAGGTGCCCGAGGGCGACGACCCGCCCGTCGGGGGCGGACACCACCAGGCTTCGGCCGCGCCGGGGGTCCAGCAGGTGGTCCAGGTAGCGGTCGGCGTCGCGGACCGGCCCGTGGTAGCGCAGCCGCAGCGCCGCGGGGGAGCAGCGGCCGTGCATCGCCAGGGCCGCCGCCTTGTCGGCCGGGCCGGCGGGGCGCAGCAGCAGCTCCGTCCCGTCCGGCAGGGACAACCGGGACACCTGGGCCGGGGCGGCCGGGGCGGCCGGGGCGGCCGGGTGCGGCGCCGGGTGCGGCGCC